>CAZVQX010000006.1:9551-44068 GCA_964629735.1 uncultured Muribaculaceae bacterium | reverse complement strand
ATAGTGCGGAGGGGGAATTACATTTAATGAAAAACAAAGGTTTTACATTAATTGAGTTATTAGCAGTAATAGTGATAATGGCTATTATTATGTTAATAGCAACCCCACTAATAGTTAATGTAATAAACGATGCAAAAAAAGGTGCTTTTAAAAATGCGGCATATGGTTTAGTAAAAGCGGGAGAAAATGAATATATGTCTAATCAATTAAAAGGTGTAACTGTTGATTTAGTGTTTAGATATGAAAACGGGAAAATCAAAGGCGGTAAAGATTTATCGTATAAGGGAAAGACACCAAAAGGTGGTGAAATAGTAGTTCGTAAAGATGGAAAAATCTCAATTGCAATTCATAATGAAAAATGGTGTGCCATAAAAAAATATGAAACTAATGAAGTGGATATAATTAAATATGAAGTAAATGGAAGGTGTAAATTACCAGAGTTAGTTGATATGAGTGGTGCTAATGCTCCGGTACTGGTAAGTGGCATGACTCCAATCAAATGGGATGGTACTAATTGGGTTGAAGCGCAAAACATAAACGATCCTTATAAACAAGATTGGTATAATTATAGTGAAAAACGATGGGCGAATGTTAAAACAGCTGATGGTTCATTTTGGGTATGGATACCAAGATACGCTTATCAAATATCAAGTGGATATAACGCAAGCACGGTTGGTAATATTGAAATAAAGTTTTTAAAAAATAAAACAAACATAGCATCAGATGGTACAACAATTGAGATAAATCCAACATATAATGGTAATAGCCAAATAAATTATGTAAAGCATCCAGCATTTAAATTTGGTAATGAAGATTTATCAGGATTTTGGGTAGCCAAATTTGAGCCGAGTGGAACCGAGAATAATATAAGCATCTTGCCTAATGCGGGGTCGTTAAGAGGTGTGAAAATAGGTGAACAATTTGATGCGTCGTTAGCTATGAAAAATAATAGTAAATATGGTTGGAACTCCAGTGAAATAGACACCCATATGATGAAAAATACTGAATGGGGTGCGGTTGCATATTTATCAAAGTCAATTTACGGTGCAAATTCAGAAGTTTGGAAAAATAATAGTAGTACATATACAACAGGTTGTGCTGGGAATAGTATAACTGAATCTAGTTATAGTGGCTGTCAAAATCAATATTATACGCAAATTGGTCAAAACGCAAGTACGACTCATAATATATATGGTATATATGATATGAGTGGTGGAGCGTATGAAAACGTAGCGGCATATGTAAATAATGGTAATAGTAATTTAACAACAAATGGTCCAAGCGTGATAAATGCAAATGCTAAATATAAAAATGTATATACAGTAGGTTTGCCGGAAACAAGCGTTAATAATTATGAAGCAAACAAAAATATATTTGGTGATGCCGTTTATGAAACGAGTTCAAGTGGTAACGGGACAACGTCATGGTACTCCGATGGATCGTACATGCCATATTCCGATGATTCGTGGTTTGTTCGTGGTGGTCACTACAGTTGCAGCTCCTGTGCTGGTGTGTTTAACTTTTACGATTCTGGTAGTGGTGCTTCTTTTCGCCCGGTAGTTATTACTAATCGTTAATATATAATTATAAATTTTAATGCATATTTCACCAAAAATTATATATAATATTAATGTTGCTAGAAATTAGCAACAAGTATAAAACCCTATGTGATTAACGCTTAGGGTTTTATAAACTTATATAGTTTATAATTTTTTATGTTGACTTTATTTTTATAATATGTTAATATCTATATGAACACGAAATAGTGTTTTTTATTTGAATTAAAACATAAAATATAAGAAGGTGGATTATGAAAAAAATTATTAAATTTTTAAAAGAAGTAAAAAAAGAAGTAAAAAAAGTTAGATGGCCAAATAAGAAAGAAATGATTACTTATTCAATTGCAACAATTGTATTTGTATTATTATTTTCTCTTTTCTTTGCTTCAACAGATTTTGTATTAGCTACTTTAAAGAAGTTGGTGCGTTAAATGGAAAAAGAATGGTATGTTGTAAATACTTACTCGGGTCATGAGAGTAAAGTCAAAGAAAAAATCGAAATGCGCGTTACATCAATGGGAATGGAAGATAACATATTTAGAATTGTAGTTCCTGAACAAACCGAAATTGAAATTAAAGACGGAGTTAAAAAAGAAAAGAAAAAGAAAATGTTTCCCGGCTATATTTTAATAGAAATGATTATGAGTGATGATGCTTGGTTTATGATTCGTAATACACCTGGTGTTACTGGCTTTATTGGTTCCTCTGGACGAGGTGCTAAACCATTCCCACTAACTAATCAAGAAGTTGATAAAATATTAGGAAGTATGGGAATGACTAGATTAGAGCTTGGGACAGAGTTAATAGAAGGCGATGTTGTTAAGGTAATTCAAGGTCCATTTGCTAATATGTATGGTAAGATTAAAAGCTTTGATATGCCAAATCAAATATTAGAAATTAAAATTGACTTATTTGGACAAGAAACCGTAGTAGAAATTCCTTTAACAGATATCGAAAAAGCATAGACAAAATTACAATAATGTGATATTATTAGTTGGCTATATTGTTTTATTTAATATAGATTTAAAAAGTGGGAGCGGACAAACCACAAACTCGCGTTAGAACCACTCGCGAAAAAAAATATAGGAGGTGTTTTTCGTGGCAAAAAAGGTGATGAAAAAAATTAAATTACAAATTCCAGCAGGAAAGGCAACACCGGCGCCACCAGTTGGAACAGTTTTAGGGCCAGCTGGGATTAATTTGCAAGAATTTTGTACAAAATATAATGATGCGACTAGAGATAAAATGGGAGATATATTACCAGTTGAAATTTCTGTTTATGAAGATAGATCTTTTGATTTTGTAATTAAAACTCCACCTACATCATTTTTAATAAAAAAATATGCAAATATTACTAAAGGCTCAGGAAAAGGTTCAACATATAATGTTGGAACATTAACTCAAGAACAAATAAAAGAAATTGCTGAAATTAAAATGCCAGATTTAAATGCTTATACTGTAGAAAAAGCTATTGAAATAGTTGAAGGTACAGCATTAAATATGGGTGTTAAAGTAGAAAAATAACATAAAAAATAACATATAGGTTTAAATATACCTATGTGGGAGGAATTGGTCCGCACATACCACATAAGGAGGTTAGAAAATGAAAAAAGGAAAAAAATATGTTGGAGTTTCAAAATTAGTAGATAAATCTAAATTATATACTAAAGAAGAAGCAGTACAATTAGTTAAAAAAACATCAAAAGCTAATTTCGATGAAACAATTGAAATCGCGCTTAACTTAAATTTAGACCCTAAAAAAGTAGAACAACAACTAAGAGGTGCGATTGTTCTTCCAAATGGGACTGGAAAAAGTAAGAAAATTTTAGTTGTTGCCAAAGGTGAACATGCTAAAATTGCTAAAGATGCAGGTGCTGATTATGTTGGTGATGTTGACTTATTAAACAAAATTGAAAAAGAAAATTGGTTTGATTTTGATATTATTATTGCAACACCAGATATGATGCCGGCTTTAGGTAAAATTGGTAAAATATTAGGTCCAAAAGGATTAATGCCAAATCCTAAAACAGGAACTGTTACAACTGATGTTGAAAGAGCAATTGACGAAATTAAAAAAGGTCGTGTTGAATATCGTACCGATAGTTATGGTAATATTCATGCTATTGTTGGAAAAGTTTCTTTTGACGATTCAAAATTAATTGAAAACATTGATACTTTTGTTACACATATAATTAAGAGTAAACCTGCGACAGTTAAAGGTAAATATGTGAAAAACATATCAATTTCTTCGACTATGGGTCCTGGAATTAAAATTGAACCGAATATTTTTGACATATAATTCATAATATGTTATAATGAGTTTGTTGAAAAAATTTATGCAAGTACCGTAGACAGTGGGGGCCATAAGGCTTAATTATCCTACCGAGGACTAATTTAATTAGATTCTAATGCTACTACGGTTTTGCGTAGTAGCTTTTTAATTATTTATCAAGGAGGTGCCGAGAGTGAAGAAAAATGTTAAAGAAGTTAAACAAGATATAATTGAAGAAATAGTTACTAATGTAAAAAGGTCGCCATCGATTGTATTCTTTGAATATAGTGGTTTGACTGTTACAGAGTTAACAGAACTTCGTAAAAAATTAAGAGAGAGTGATTCTGAGTTTAAAGTATATAAAAACACATTAGCTAGGAGAGCACTTGATTCTCTAGAAATTGATTTAAAAGATCATTTAGTTGGTCCCAAAGCTATGGCTTATGGTAAAGACGCAATCGCCCCAATTAAAATTCTTAGTGATTTTTCAAAAAAACATAAGTTATTGGAGATGAAAGTTGGTTTAGTCGAGGGTGAAATTGTTGATTATGAAAAATTAACTGAACTAGCAAAAATTCCATCAAGAGAAGGTTTACTTACTATGTTAGCAGGTGGCTTGATGGGAACTGTTCGTGATTTATCTATTTGTTTAGATTTACATATGCAAAATTTAGAAAAATAAAATGAAAGAGGAGGAATAATATGGCAAAATTTACAACAGAAGAATTTATTAGTGGATTAAAAGAAATGACAATTCTTGAAATAAAAGAATTAGTAGATGCAATGAAAGAGGAATTTGGTGTTGATCCAAGTGCAGTAGCAGTAGCAGCTCCAACGGCTGGACCAGTTGCTGAAGAAGGACCATCAAGCGTTAATGTTGTTCTTACAGCAGCAGGCGCAAACAAATTAGCGGTTATTAAAATAGTTCGTGAAATTACAGGTTTAGGCCTTAAAGATGCTAAAGAAATCGCTGATAATGGTGGCGTAGTAAAAGAAAATGTAAATATAGATGAAGCTAATGAATTAAAATCAAAATTTGAAGAAGCGGGCGCTTCAGTAGAATTAAAATAATAAAAAATATATTGGTAGCCTATACTAAAAAATTAGTATGGGCTTTCGCCATTTATAAAAGAGGTATAAAATGGAACATTATTACGTAAAAAAACCAACGACAAAGAGTCACGTTGAAGAAAAAAAAGTTGTAATTAATCAAGAGTTATTTACTTTTTTTACAGATAGTAGTGTTTTTTCAAAAAAAGGTCTCGATTTTGGGACAAGAACTTTACTAGAAACTTTAGATTTAAATAAATTAACTGGCAAAATATTAGATTTAGGTTGTGGTTATGGACCAATTGGTATATATATAAGCAAAAAAACAGGTATCTTAATTGATATGATTGATATTAATGAAAGATCACTCAATTTAGCACATAAAAATTCTATTAAAAATAATGTTAAAACAAATATTTTTTATAGTGACACTTATGAGAATATTCATGAAAAATATAACTTGATTATTTCAAATCCACCTATTAGAGTAGGTAAAGAAAAATTATATGAAATTTTATTAGGGGCTCAAGCTCATTTAATAGATGGTGGTGAACTGAGAATTGTTATTCATAAGGATCAAGGTGCAAAAACTGTTGCTAAAAATTTAAGTAATTATTATTCTGTTACAATAGTAACTAAAAATAAAGGTTTTTATGTGATAAGCGCTATAAAGCATTGACAATTTGACTTGTTTTTGCTAAAATCATAAATTGGTAGTTGATTATTTAATTTGACACGTGTTATACATTAAATTATATTTATTAGGGGTGAAAGAGTGGCTTATACTGTTAAAAATTATAGTGGACTTCGTGAGCGTAGAAATTATGGTAAAACTAAAAATGCAATTGAATTGGGTAACTTATTAGATATTCAAAAAAAATCATATGAATGGTTTATGACAGAGGGTATCAAAGAAGTGTTTAATGATATTTTTCCAGTAGAGAGTTTTACTGGTAATTTGTCATTAGAATTTGGTGATTATTTTTTGGAAGCACCAAGATATTCAATTAAAGAGTGTAAGGAGCGATATGCAACTTATGCATCGCCTATTAAAGTTGCAGCTCGTCTTTTTAATCATGAAACAGGCGAAATAAAAGAACAAGAAATTTATTTAGGTGACATGCCAATAATGTCAGAAACGGGAACGTTTGTTATTAACGGTGCAGAACGCGTTATTGTTTCTCAATTAGTACGTTCACCTAGTGTATATTATGTAAAAGATATCGATAAAAAGAACGGTCGTGTTTTAATTAATGGGCAAGTAATTCCATCTCGTGGAACATGGCTAGAATATGAAACGGATTCACGTGATATTGTTTATGTTCGAATTGATCGCACAAGAAAAGTTCCAGTTACTACTTTGTTAAGAGCAATTGGTTTATCACACGATGATGATATAAATAGTTTATTTGGTGAGAGTGATTATCTACTTAAAACCTTAGAAAAAGACGCAAATAAAACTATTGATGAAGCGTTAATTGATATCCATTCTAAATTAAGACCAGGTGAACCATCAACTTTAGATAGTGCTAAAAATCAATTAATTACTAGATTTTTTGATTCTTTTCGTTATGACTTGGCTAAAGTAGGACGTTATAAATTTAATAAAAAATTAGATGTTGCTGATCGTCTATTAGGTTGTACTTTAGCTGAAGATATTAAAGTTGATAAACAAGTATTATATCCTAAAGATACAGTAGTAACTAAAGAAGTTTTAGAAAAACTGAAATCTATTTTAAAAGAAGGATATGGTGAAAAGGAAGTTCTAATTAATGAAGAATTAGATACTTATAATAAAGTTCAAATTATAAAAGTTTATTCAAAAAAAGATAAAAGTAAAATTGTTAATATTGTAGGTAATGATCAAAGTATTGATGTTAAAAGATTAACTATTTCTGATATGTATGCATCAATATCATATTATTTAAACTTATTAGAAGGTATAGGTAATTTTGATGAAATTGACCATTTATCTAATCGACGTGTTCGTCAAGTTGGTGAGTTATTACAAAATCAATTTAGAATTGGTATTAGTCGTATTGAACGAGTTATTCGTGATCGTATGTCAACGCAAGATATTGCAGATGTTACACCAAAAAGTTTAATTAATATTCGTCCATTAACAGCAGCAATTAAAGAATTTTTTGGTAGTAGCCAATTATCTCAATTCATGGATCAAACTAATCCAATTGCTGAATTAGCAAACAAGAGAAGACTTTCTTGTCTTGGACCAGGTGGTTTATCAAGAGACCGTGCTGGTATGGACGTAAGAGATGTAAATCCATCGCACTATGGTCGTTTATGTCCGATTGAGTCGCCAGAAGGTCAAAACATTGGGCTTATTACAGCTTTGGGTAGTTATGCTGTTGTTAATGAATATGGATTTATTTTAACTCCTTATCGTCGAGTAGTTGATGCTAAATTAACTGATGAAATTGTTTATATGGCAGCAGATGAGGAAAT
This sequence comes from uncultured Muribaculaceae bacterium, assembly GCA_964629735.1. Lineage (GTDB taxonomy): Bacteria > Bacillota_I > Bacilli_A > RF39 > UBA660 > CAZVQX01. The sequence continues at coordinate 36,724 of CAZVQX010000006.1, read as the reverse complement.
AGATTATTATATTTCACAAGCAACAATTGAAGTAAGTGAAAATCATGAAATAGTTGCAGATCGTTTACCAGTTCGTTATCGTGATGAAAACGTTATGGTAAATAAACATGAGATAGATTTTATTGACGTTTCACCTCAACAAGTTGTTTCAATTACAACCAGTGGTATTCCATTTTTGGAACATGATGATGGTAAACGTGCTTTAATGGGGGCTAATATGCAGCGTCAAGCTATACCACTCTTAAAAAGTGAAGCTCCATTAGTTGGTACTGGAATTGAATCAATTGCTGCCCGAGATTCAGGTGCATTAGTAATTTCAAAAGCTGATGGAATTGTAGAATATGTTGATTCAAAGAAAATTATTATAAAAACAACAGGTGGGAAAGATACTTATTATTTAAACGGGTTTGAAAAAAGTAACAATGGTACTTGTTATTTACAACGACCAATTGTTAGAGTTGGCGATAGAGTAAAAAAAGATATGGTTATTGCTGATGGCCCAAGTACTGAATTAGGTGAAATGGCTTTAGGTAAAAACGTTAAAGTAGCATTCATGAACTTTGATGGATATAATTATGAAGATGCTATTATTTTAAGCGAACGCTTAGTTAAAGATGATGTTTATACATCAATTCACATTGAAGATTATCAAATTGAATGTCGTGATACTAAACTAGGACCTGAAGAATTTACTCGAGACATTCCTAATGTTGGTGAAGATGCTCGTAAAAACTTAGATAGTAATGGGATTGTAATGATTGGTACTGAAGTTAAAGACGATGATATTCTAGTTGGTAAAGTAACTCCAAAAGGAATGGTTGAATTAACTGCAGAAGAAAAATTATTACATGCGATTTTTGGGGATAAAACAAGAGAAGTTAGAGATACATCGCTTCGTGTTCCGCATGGTGGTGGTGGTATTGTTCATGATATCAAAATATATACAAAAGAAGATAGTGATGAATTACCAGCCGGCGTTTCTAAAATTATTCGTGTTTATATTGCTCAAAAACGAAAAATTACAGTCGGTGACAAAATGGCTGGACGTCATGGTAATAAAGGGGTTATTTCTCTAGTTTTACCAGTAGAAGACATGCCATATTCAGAAGATGGTTCAACAGTTGATGTTATATTAAATCCATTGGGGGTTCCATCTCGTATGAATATCGGACAAATATTGGAAATGCATTTAGGTATGGCAGCTCATGAATTAGGTATTCATGTTGCAACTCCTGTTTTTGACGGTGCTTCTAAAGATGAAATTATTTCAGCATTAAAAGAAGCAGGGCTTGATGAAAGTGGAAAAGTAACATTATATGATGGTCGTACAGGTGAGCCATTTGATAATAAAGTTAGTATTGGTATGATGTATTTACTAAAATTACACCATATGGTTGATGATAAATTACATGCCCGTTCAACTGGACCTTACTCATTAGTAACACAACAACCATTAGGTGGTAAGGCTCAATTTGGTGGACAACGATTTGGTGAAATGGAAGTGTGGGCACTTTATGCATATGGTGCTGCTAATATTTTACAAGAAATGATTACAATAAAATCAGATGATGTAGTTGGTCGTGTAAAAGTTTATGAAGCACTTGTTAAAGGACAACCAATCCCATCTTCAGGAATCCCAGAGTCGTTTGTTGTTTTAATGAAAGAATTACAAGGACTAGCACTTGATATGACAGTTTTAGATAAAGATGGTAATTTCTTAGATTTAAGAGAATTAGATGAAAGTACTGAAGATTCATTCTTGACTACTGATGAATTTGAGCATGAAAGTGATAAAAAAATAAATGAAGAAGAAGAATCTGAAGAAAGTGAAGAAGAGTTAGAAGTTGATACTCTTGAAGAAGATTTTTTCGCTGATGAGGGAGGGAATGAATAATGGATGTAAATAATTTAGAAGGTTTAAGAATCGCCATTGCCTCACCCGATAAAATACGCGCTTGGTCATATGGTGAAGTAAAAAAAGCTGAAACAATAAACTATCGTACTTTAAAACCAGAAAAAGATGGTTTATTCTGTGAGAAAATTTTTGGGCCAACTAAAGATTACGAATGTTCATGTGGTAAATATAAAAAACTAAGATATAAAAATGTAATTTGTGATCGTTGTGGTGTAGAAGTAACAAGAAGTAAGGTTCGTCGTGAACGTATGGGACACATTGAATTAGCAGCTCCTGTTTCTCATATTTGGTTTTTCAAAGGAGTTCCGTCACGTATGGGCTTAATTCTTGATATGTCACCTCGTGATTTAGAAGAAGTGTTATATTTTGTTTCATATGTTGTGTTAAATCCAGGTCCAGCCCCATTAGAAAAAAAGCAAACTATATCAGATAAAGAATATCGAATTTATTATGAACAATATGGTGATGCTTTTAAAGTTGGAATGGGTGCAGCAGCCATTAAAGAATTATTAATGGAAGTTGATTTAGAAAAAGAAGTAAATGAAATTAAAGAAGAAATTGAAGAAATAAAAGATAATAATTCTCAAAAAAGAATTCGTCTAGTTAAAAGACTTGATGTTTTAAATGCTATGTTGGAGTCTGGTAATCGTCCAGAATGGATGATAATTGAAGCTCTACCAGTTATTCCGCCAGAGTTAAGACCCATGATTCAACTAGATGGTGGGCGTTTTGCCACAAGTGATTTAAATGATTTATATAGACGTGTTATTAATAGAAATAATCGTTTGAAAAAATTAATGGAATTAGATGCTCCATCAATTATTATTCAAAACGAAAAACGTATGTTACAAGAAGCGGTAGATGCTTTATTTGATAACGGCCGTCGTGGTCGTAGTGTAACCGGGGCTGGAAATCGTCCGCTTAAATCATTAAGTAGTATGCTTAAAGGTAAGCAAGGTCGTTTCCGTCAAAATTTATTAGGAAAACGTGTTGATTATTCTGGACGTTCAGTTATTGTAGTCGGTCCTAATTTAAAAATGTATGAATGTGGTATTCCTAAAGAAATGGCACTTGAGTTGTTTAAGCCGCATGTTATTGAAGGTTTAGTTTCAAAAGATATTGCAGCTAATATAAAAGCGGCAAAAAGAATGATAGATCAACAAGATCCACGAGTTTGGGATATTGTGGAAGAAAAAATAGCTGAGCATCCAGTTTTATTAAACCGTGCTCCAACCTTACATAGATTAGGTATTCAAGCATTCCAACCCAAATTAACAGCTGGTAAATCAATTAGGCTCCACCCACTTGTTTGTGCGGCTTTTAACGCTGACTTTGATGGTGACCAAATGGCAGTTCATGTTCCAATTAGTGAAGAAGCACAATCAGAAGCGAGAATATTAATGTTGGGTGCTAATAACATTTTGAGTCCGAAAGATGGAAGTCCGATTGTTACACCATCACAAGATATGGTTTTAGGTAACTATTATTTAACAATTGAAAAAGCAGGATTACCTGGTGAAGGTCGTGTATTTAAAGATCCAAATGAAGCTTTAATGGCTTATGAGAGAAAAGAAATAACACTTCATACAAGAATTGCAATTCCTGTTAGAGCATTTAAATATAAAATATTCCCAGATAGTTATCAAAATAAATATTTAGTAACAACCGTTGGTAAAATATTATTTAATGAAATATTCCCAGATACTTTCCAATATATAAATGAAGGTAGTGCTGAAAATATTGAACATATTACACCTTCAAAATTCTTTATTGATGCTGGTCAAAATATACCAGAAAAGATAAAAGAAATGCCATTAATAGAACCTTTTGCTAAAGGAATATTGAGTAAAATAATTGCTCAAAATTATAAAAGATATCATACAACTGAAACTTCAGTAATGTTGGATAAATTAAAAGATTTAGGATTTAAATATTCAACCTTATCTGGTATTTCTATTTCTCTTTCAGACTTAAAAGAAAGTAAGATAAAAAAAGAAGTTTTAGAAGAAAGTCAAAATAATGTTGATATTATAAATAAACAATATCGAAGAGGATTAATAACTGATCAAGAAAGATATGAACAAGTTATTAAAATATGGGGTGAAGCTAAAGATAAAATTTCTAATGAATTAAAAGAAGAAATTAAAAAAGATTCATCTAACCCAATTTCAATGATGATTTTATCTAAAGCTCGTGGTGATATCGGTAGTTATACCCAATTAGTAGGTATGCGTGGATTATTCGCTAAACCAAGTGGTGGTTATGTGGAAATTCCAGTTACATCTTCATTTAGCGAAGGCGTAACAATTTCAGAGTTCTTCTTATCCACTCATGGTGCACGTAAGGGGGCGGTTGATACCGCGCTTAAAACAGCTGATGCTGGTTATTTAACTCGTAGATTAGTTGATGTTAGCCAAGATATAGTTGTAAGAGAAGAAGATTGCAAAACAGAAAACGGTGTTGTTGCCACTGCATTTATAAATGAAATTGACAATACTGTTATTGAATCTTTATATGATCGTATTGTAGGTCGTTATACTAATAAAAAAATATTACACCCAGAGACAAAAGAAGTAATGTATGAGAGAAACACATATATAACTGAGCAAATTGCCGAAAAAATAGTTGCTGCTGGTATTACTAAAGTACCAATTAGAACAGCACTTACTTGTAAAACTAAAAAAGGCGTTTGTCAAAAATGTTATGGACGTAATTTAGCAACTGGATCAATTGTTGAACCAGGTGAAGCAGTAGGTATTATGGCTGCTCAATCAATAGGTGAGCCAGGTACTCAATTAACAATGCGTACATTTAATACTGGTGGAGTTGCCGGTGATGATATAACACAAGGGTTACCTCGTGTTCAAGAATTATTTGAAGCTCGTAATCCAGATAAAAGTGCCACTATTTCACCAATTAATGGCGAAGTTACTAAAATTGAAGAAATTTCTGATAAAGAAAATATTCAAATTAAATATAAAATTCACATTACAAGTGAAGATGGTGTTGTTAATGAGGCTGAAACACACTATTCAACTAAATTATTAGTTGAAGTTGGTTCTAAAGTAGTAGCGGGTCAAAGATTGACAGTAGGTGCTATTAATCCAAAAGAATTATTAGTTGTTACTGATCCAATTACTGTTCAACAATATATATTATCTGAAGTTCAAAAAGTTTATCGTATGCAAGGTGTTGATATAAGTGATAAACACGTTGAAATAATTGCAAGAAGAATGATTTCTAAAATTAAAATAATTAATTCAGGTGATTCATTATACTTACCTGGTACATTAATTAATATTGGTGATTTTACTAATGTTAATCGTGAATTAATATTAGAAGGTAAACGTCCAGCAACTGGTAAACCAGTTCTTATGGGTATTACTAAAGCATCATTAGAAACAGATTCATTCTTATCAGCTGCAGCTTTCCAAGAAACAACAAGAATTTTAACAGATGCTGCTATTCATGGTAAAGTTGATAACTTAGAAGGATTAAAAGAAAATGTTATTGTTGGTAAATTAATTCCAGCAGGTACTGGTATTAAAATGTATAAAGATTTTAAATATAAATTAGAGGTGCCAATTCATAAAGAAGAACCTCTAGAAGTTTTAGAACAAGAATTATTATAAGCAAACTAAAAAGTTTGCTTTTTTTATTGTTTCTTTTTTAGTGTTAATTCATGATATAATAATATTGGTGGTAATTATGAATGAGGTTAAGAGACAAATAATTGAATTTACAAAAGATAGAGATTGGGATCAATTTCATAGTCCGGATAATCTTGCAAAATCAATTGTGATTGAAGCTTCTGAGTTATTAGAGTGTTTTCAATGGAATAACAATTATAATAAAGATGAAGTTTGTGAAGAATTAGCTGATGTTGTAAATTATTGTGTTTTATTAGCTAATAAGTTAGATGTTGATTTAGAAGATATTGTTTTAAAAAAGTTAGACCAAAACAAAATAAAATATCCTGTAAATAAATGTAGGGGTAAGAGTAATAAATATAATAAGTTAGATTAACATTTAAAAACCAGTTGTTATATATATCAACTGGTTTTTAATAATTATTTATTTTTAAATTTTTTAACTAGTACTTTACCGATTAATTGTTTTTCAATTTTGTTAGTATTATCTAATTCGTTATATTCTTTTTTTACTTCTTCATAAGTGTATCTATTATTAGGAATTGCTTCATATAAACTAGTTACAACATTATCAAATTCATCAGGTAGTCCTTGTTTAGTCATTCCGCATGCAACACATCGACATTCCCAATATGTTAGATGTCCTTCACGACAATGTTCCATGTTTTCTAAATACCATAAAGGATGACGACAGTTATATTGATAAGTATTTTCTAGATTATTTTTAACAATCGTTAAATTTTTAAGTTCTTTTTGTAAATATTTATATTTTTTCACCTTTTTAGTTTCTGTTAGTTCATCAATTTCATTGGTGATACGATCGATTTCATCCATTATCTTATCTAATTGTTTTGATAATTCTTTTAAATCGTTAGTATACATATAATCCCTCCTAAGAATATAATATTACAATTTGGATTAATAATAAAGTATTTTTTAAAATATATAATAATTATGTGCTAAAATTTGCCATTTCAATCTAAATATTGACTTATTTTTCAAAAAGCTCTATAATTAGAGTGTAAAAAAAACACAAAAGGGGAGAAAATAATGGATAATTATAGTAACGAAAGTCATAATATGATAGAGACATTAGTTAGTATTTTTACAGTCGAAAAGGGAGAAGTTAAAATATTATTATTTCGTAAGAAAGATGAACCTTATAAAGGTTATTGGACTTTACCTGGTAATATTGTTAAAAGTGATGAAACATTAGAAGAAAATATTAACAATTTTTTATTTAATGTTTGTGGTTTAGATAATATTTATTTAGAACAATCAAAAGTTTTTAGTAAACCAGAACGTTTAATTGATAAAAGGGTAGTAGCAGTATCTTTTATTGGATTAATAGATGTTACAAGTATTCAATTAAAAGAAGATATCTCGCCTGATATTGAAAGTGATTGGTTTAGTGTATCATCAATTCCTAAAATGGCTTATGATCATGAAGAAATTATTGTCGAAAATTTAAATCAATTAAGAAATACAATTGTTAATAGTGATATATTAAAAATATTATTCCCAAGTGATTTTACCTTGCCAGAATTACAAAGTGTTTATGAGCAAATATTAGACAAAGAATTAGATCGTCGTAATTTTCGTAAAAAATTTATTAATTTTGATTTAATTGAAGATACAGGTTATAAAAATGAAGGTTATAATGGAAGACCCGCTAAATTATACCGTTTTAAAGAAAAAGAAGAAGATATAGAATTATTTTAATAATTGTAAAAAAATCATTGACAAACATATAATATAAGTGTTATATTATTAATGCATTTAATTTGGGATTTACTTCGGTAAATCTTTAATTAAGTTTAAAATAAAACACCTGGGTGTGTGGAGAGAGGAGGATATTATGCCAACAATTAATCAATTAGTTAGAAAAGGAAGAAAAAGTAAAACTAAAAAGAGTAAATCACCAGTATTAGGTATTGGTTATAACAGTAGACAAAAAAGACATACTGATACTAATTCACCACAAAAACGTGGGGTATGTACTCGTGTAGGAACTATGACTCCTAAGAAACCAAACTCAGCACTTCGTAAATATGCTCGTGTTAGATTAAGCAACGGATATGAAGTAACTGCGTATATTGGTGGAGAAGGACATAACTTACAAGAACACAGTGTTGTTTTAATCCGTGGAGGTCGTGCTAAAGACTTAATCGGTGTTCGTTATCATATTGTTCGTGGTACATTAGATACTGCTGGTGTTGAAAATCGCCGTCAAGCTAGATCAAAATATGGTACTAAAAAACCAAAAGATACAAAATAAAAAATGATGATAAATTACAATTAAGTGAGAGGAGGATATTATGAGAAAAAGAAGAGCAGAAAAAAGAGATGTTTTACCAGATCCAATATATAATTCAAAAGTTGTAACTAAACTAATTAATAGTTTAATGAAAGATGGTAAAAAAGGGATTGCACAATCTATTCTTTATGAAGCTTTTGAAATAGTTGGAGAAAAAACAAATCAAGATCCAATGGAAGTATTTGAGAAAGCTTTAGAAAATATAAAACCAGCATTAGAAGTAAAATCGCGTCGTGTTGGTGGTGCAACTTATCAAGTTCCAATTGAAGTTAGAAACGAACGTCGTCAAGCACTTGGTCTTCGTTGGTTAGTTCAATATGCTAGACTTAGAGGTGGCAAAAGCATGGCTGAAAATCTAGCAAATGAAATAATTGATGCTTCTAACGGAGTAGGGGCAGCAGTTAAGAAAAGAGAAGATATGCATAAAATGGCAGAAGCTAATAAAGCATTTGCGCATTATAGATGGTAATTATTAAAAGAGGAGGTAATTATGGCTCGTGAATATAATTTAGAAAATACACGAAATTTTGGAATTATGGCTCATATTGATGCGGGTAAAACAACTTGTAGTGAGCGTATATTATTCCACACGAAGAAAATCCATAAACTTGGTGAAACTCACGATGGTGAATCGCAAATGGATTGGATGGCACAAGAACAAGAACGTGGAATAACAATTACTTCAGCGGCTACAACAGCTTTCTGGAAGGGGCATCGATTTAATATTATTGATACTCCGGGCCATGTTGATTTTACAGTTGAAGTATCAAGGTCTCTTCGAGTACTAGATGGGGCAGTTGCTTTATTAGATGCTCAGGCCGGTGTAGAACCACAGACTGAGACCGTGTGGCGTCAAGCTACAGAATTTAAAGTTCCTCGTATGTTTTTTGTTAATAAAATGGACAAAATGGGAGCGGATTTTGAATATAGTTTAGGAACAATTAAAAATTTATTAGGAGTAAATGCAAAGCCACTTGAGTGGCCAATTGGAGCAGAAGATAATTTTACTGGCGTTATTGATTTATTAACAAGAACAGCATATCAATATGATGGTAAGGCAGAAGAAGATGCTAAAATTATTGATATTCCAGCTGATTTAGTTGATTTAGTTGAAGAAAAGAGAACTGAATTAATTGAAGCGGTAGCTGAGTTTGATGATGAATTAATGGAAAAATATTTATCAGATGAAGAGATTTCAATTGATTTAATTAAACGTGCAATTCGTAAAGGAACTTTAGCAGTTGAATTTTTCCCAGTTTTATGTGGTACAGCATTAGGTAATAAAGGTATTAAATTATTATTAGATGCAGTTGTTGATTATTTGCCATCGCCACTTGATGTTGAAGCAATTACAGGTGTTGATTTAGATGGTAATGAGATTAGCAGAAAACCAAGTGATGATGAAGCTTTTAGTGCTTTAGCGTTTAAAGTAATGACTGATCCATTTGTTGGTAGATTAACTTTCTTTAGAGTTTACTCAGGTCATTTAAAGAGTGGTTCTTATGTTTTAAATGCAACAAAAGGAACCAAAGAAAGAATTGGACGTATATTATTAATGCATGCTAATAATCGTGATGAAATTTCTGAAGTTTATACAGGTGATATTGCTGCAGCTGTTGGTTTAAAAAATACCACTACAGGTGATACATTGTGTGATGATAAAAAAGCTTGTATTCTAGAATCAATGGTTTTTCCAGAACCAGTTATTGAGTTAGCTGTTGAACCAAAATCAAAAGCTGATCAAGATAAGATGGGATTAGCACTACAAAAGTTAGCAGAAGAAGATCCAACTTTTAGAGCTACAACTAATCATGAAACAGGTCAAACAATAATTGCTGGTATGGGTGAACTTCATCTTGATGTTATTGTTGATCGTATGCGTCGTGAGTTTAATGTTGATGCTAATATTGGTAAACCACAAGTATCTTATCGTGAAACAATAAAAATAACTGCTGAGTGTGAAGGCAAATATATTAAACAATCTGGTGGTCGTGGACAATATGGTCACGTTAAGATTAAGTTTGAACCAAATCCAGATAAAGGTTATGAATTCGTTGATGCAATTGTTGGTGGGACTGTTCCACGTGAATATATTCCAGTTACTGATAAAGGATTACAAGATGCTTTAAAAACAGGTATATTAGCTGGATATCCAATGATTGATATTAAAGCAACATTATATGATGGTTCATATCATGATGTTGACTCATCAGAAATGGCATTTAAAATTGCCGCTAGTATGGCTTTAAGAGATGCTAAAAATAAATGTCAACCAGTAATTTTAGAACCAATTATGAAGGTTCAAGTAGTTGTTCCAGAAGAATATTTAGGAAGTGTAATGGGAGATATTACATCACGTCGTGGGCGTCCTATGGGGCAAGAATCGCGTGGTAATGCTCTATTAATAAATGCAATGGTTCCATTAGCAGAGATGTTTGGTTATGCAACATCATTACGTTCAAACACTCAAGGTCGTGGACAATTTGCAATGGTATTTGATCATTATGAAGAAGTACCAAAGAGTATTTCAGAAGAAATAATAAAGAAAAATGGTGGAAACTAATAAAAATACTTGATATTTTTATTAAGTTGATATAAAATATATTATGTAGATAAAAAAAGGAGGAAGAAAAAATGGCAAAGAAAAAATTTGATCGTTCAAAAACACACGTTAACATTGGTACAATTGGACACGTTGACCATGGTAAAACGACATTAACTGCAGCTATTACAAATGTATTAGCTAAACAAGGATTTGCTGAGATTCAAGCATATGACCAAATTGATAAAGCACCAGAAGAAAAAGAAAGAGGTATTACAATTAGTACTTCTCACGTTGAGTATGAAACAGAAAACAGACACTATGCTCACGTTGACTGTCCAGGGCACGCTGACTATGTAAAAAACATGATTACAGGTGCAGCTCAAATGGATGGTGCAATCTTAGTTATTGCAGCAACTGATGGGCCTATGGCTCAAACTCGTGAACATATCTTATTATCACGTCAAGTTGGTGTACCTCGTATGGTTGTTTTCATGAACAAATGCGATATTGTTGATGATGATGAGTTATTAGAATTAGTAGAAATGGAAATTCGTGAATTATTAAGCGAATATGGATTTGATGGTGATAATACACCAATCATTCGTGGTTCAGCATTAAAAGCAATCGAAGGTGTTCAAGAATATGAAGAAAAAATCTTAGAATTAATGAATGCAGTAGATACATGGATCGAAGCTCCTGAAAGAGATATCGATAAACCATTCTTAATGCCTGTTGAAGACGTATTTACAATTACAGGTCGTGGTACAGTTGTTACAGGTCGTGTTGAACGTGGACAATTAAAATTAAACGAAGAAGTGGAAATTGTTGGTATTAGAGAAACAAGAAAGAGTATTGTTACAGGAATTGAAATGTTCCGTAAACAATTAGATTATGCTGAAGCAGGAGATAATGCTGGTGTTCTTTTAAGAGGTATTTCTCGTGAAGATGTTGAACGTGGTCAAGTATTAGCTAAACCAGGAACAGTTACACCACATAGCAAATTTAAAGCTGAAGTATATGTTCTAAGTAAAGAAGAAGGCGGACGTCATACTCCATTCTTCTCAAATTACAGACCACAATTTTATTTCCGTACAACAGATGTTACAGGTGTTATTGAATTACCAGAAGGTGTAGAAATGGTTATGCCTGGAGATAACGTAACAATGACAGTTGAATTAATCAGCCCAATTGCTATTGAAAATGGTACTAAGTTCTCAATTCGTGAAGGCGGAAGAACTGTTGGTGCTGGTGTAGTATCTGAAATTATAAAATAAGGACGAAAAAAAATCGTTCTTTTTTTATATAAAAAAAGTATACAAAATTGTATACTTTTATTTTTTTAACATTTTTTCAATTGGTATCGATTGTCGATACATAAAATACTTAGTATTGTTAGTGATTATTTCAAAGTCCCCTGCATATTCGTATGCTTTCGCACCAAAATTCAATTTAAATTCATTTAATCCTTTATATTTATTTTCATCTAATTCATAATTACTAATACCACCTAAATTAAATTTTTTATATCCTAATTTAGAATATTTTTCCATTAGCTTCCAAATTAATAAATGTTTTGCACTGTAGTTTTTATATTGTGGATCATAACCATCAATTAGTAAATAAACAGTATCTCGGTAGGTGGCTATTAAGACTGCTGCAAGAACAATTCCATCAGGATTATTTTTTAATAAATTAGTAGCTGTAATTAAATTTTTCCTTGCACTTGCTAAAACAATATCAGAATTAATTTTTCGATTAATTAATTTATTGTTATTATCTTTAGAATTAGCTAATATCATATTATTTATTTCTAGATTTTCTTGATCAAATTGATGAAATTTTTTTTGGATTTCTTTTAAATGTTTAGTAGTATCCAACTTAGCATAATAAAATTCAGTTTTTATATTTTTGGAAGAAACGTTAATTAAATCTTCAAAATATTTTAAATCGCGGGGATATTTATTTTTAGTAAGTTTATATAAATCTTCTAAATTCTCATTTTTCCCTTTATATATTTTAATTCCATTTTTCTCTGCACTTCTTATTTTAGTACGATATTCTTTTTTTATTTCACTAAATAACATATAATATGGTTTACTAATATCAATAATTGCTTCATAACGCGGTTTAAGTGCTTCAAAATAATAATTATAACCATAGTGATAATAACCTAATCTTGTTAAATTGAAAAATGATAAGTCGTAATAACTATTATTTTCACTTAACTTATGTTTGGGACAATAAATATTTTTAATTAATGGTGGGCTTAATTTAACGGCTACAATATCAAGTTGTGATAAATATTTTTTTAATTTATTTGTAAAAACTTTTAAAAGTTCGAGATTGCTATAATCTATTAAAAAACCCCTAGGAGAATAGGCGTAATTAAACGCTAATCTTTTTTCAACTAATAAAATACTAGCTGCTAAAATATTGTTATTATTGTCAATTAGTCCAACAATCAGCATTTGAAAATTTTGATTTTGCATAACAAAAGCATACTCATTTGTTTGATAAATAGAGTATATATTATAAGAATTAGCAAAACTATTAAATTCATCAATTGTTAATTCTTTTATTTTCATTATATCACCTCATGAAATTAGATTATTATACCATATTATCAAAAAAAAACAAAATAAAAAAAGATGCTTCATCTTTTTTTATAACTATCACAGATTGTGGAAGTTTTTTCAAAACCTTTACCATAGCTAGCTACATTAATGGCTGGTAGTTTACATACTTCCATTTCACAATTACAATGTTTACAATCGTAGACATTACAATTTATTTTTTGTTTATTTTCTCTTTCCATTAACTCACCTCAATATTATTATTTAAAATATTATTGTTTTTATTCATATTAAATAATAAAGATAATATATTTATATTGGTGATAAAGTGGACAAGGTAAAAATTGGAATTCCAAGAGCAATTCCTTATTATTATTTTAATGATATGTGGAAACTATTTTTTGAAAAATTAGGTTTTGAAGTAATTATAAGCCCTGGTACAAACAAAAAAATACTAGATGATGGTATTAATTTTACTAACGATGAGATGTGTTTGGCCTTGAAAATATATATGGGACACATTAATTATTTAAAGGATAAATGTGATTATATATTAATACCACGGATTGAAGGATATTCAATAAATGACCAAACATGTACTAATTTTTTAAGTTTATATGATTTAGTTAATAATATGTTTAATGTTAAAATATTAAATTATAATATTGCTATAAAAGATAAAAATCAGGATAAAAAAGGAATGTTAAAAATTGGAAAAAGATTAGGTAAGAGTAAAAAAGAATCTGAGCAAGCATATATTTATGCTAAGACAAAAAGTGAAAAAATTAGTAAAAAAAAGATATTGAATAATTTACATAAATTATCAAGTAATAAATTGAAAATATTAATAGTAAGTCACCCATATAATATTTATGATGAATATGTCGGTAAACCTATCATCCAAAAACTAACAAAATCAGATATAGAAGTGATTTATGCCGATCGATTCAATACTAAAGTAACTAATATATTATCGCGTGAACTTTCATCTACTCTTTATTGGAAATATAATAAAGAATTAATTGGGGCGATTAAACTAGTGGAAAAAAAGATTGATGGTATTATTTTTGTTTCTTCTTTTCCTTGTGGTCCTGATTCTTTAGTTAATGAATTAGTAATTAGAAGGATAAATAAACCATATTTAAATTTAATTATTGATGATCTTGATGCTTTAGCAGGAATTGAAACAAGAATAGAAAGTTTTATAGATATAATTGAGCAAAAAGAAAAAGTTAAATAAAAAAAAGATAGCTTTTCCTCAAATGGGAAATTATTCAATTCCTGCTAAATTTTTATTTTCTAATATATTAGATGTAGATATTATAGAAATTCCCAGAATAACGAATAAAACAATGGAATTAGGAGTTCTTCATAGTCCGGAATTTATATGTACTCCTTTCAAGTATACAATCGGTACTTTAATTGAATCTTTAGAAGCTGGCGCTGATGTTGTTATGCAATTTGGTGGTGGTTGTCGTTATGGTTATTACAGTGAATTACAAGAGGAAATTTTAAAAAACCTAAATTATGATTTTACATATATTAATTTTATTACCGGTGGTAAAACTGATTTCAAAAAAATTTATTATGAAATAAAAAAAATAGATCCTAATTTTAGTGTGATAAAATCTATATATTATGGGCTTATAGCAATTAAAATGGTTAAGTATATGGATTTGGTTGATAATTATATTAGGGAAAACATTGGTTTTGTTGATGATAGTTATGAAATGGTAAAATTAAATCAAGAGATGTTAAAAAAATTTTTAAAAGTAAAAAGTCAATTAGGTTTATATTTGGTTTATAAAAAATATTTTCAAAAAATAAAAAACTTAAAAGTTAAAAGAAATAATAAACATTTAAAGGTAGCGGTAATAGGAGAGTTATATACTATTATGGAGCCATTTGCTAATTATGAATTGGAAATGTTATTGGCTAATTATGGTATTTCTGTAAAGAGATATACTAATGTTTATTATTTATTATTTCAAAAAAAGCATGCCATAAAAAAACATATGAATTATGCTAAAGAGTTTGTAAAATATAAAATGGGTGCTGATGCAAGTGATAATATTGCACGAACTAAATATTTATGTGAGAATAATTATGATGGTATTATTCATGTAAAATCAACTTTTTGCACACCAGAAATAGGTGCCATGCCAATTATTAATAAAATTTGTCAACAATATAATGTACCTTTATTATTTTTTTCATTTGACGCTAATACTAGCGAGGTTGGCTTTCAAACAAGAATTGAAGCTTTTTATGATATGATAGAAAGGAAACAGAAACATGACCAATTATTATCTAGGGGTTGATATTGGTTCAATATCAACTAAAGGAGTTATTATTGATGATGAAAATAATATTATTGATTCACTATATATATGGACCGAAGGCAATCCGGTTTTAGCGACTAAAAAGTTAATTGACTCTTTAAAAAAGAAATTGCCTGAAAATGGTATTATTAGAGGAATTGGTACTACAGGAAGTGCACGTAAATTAATTGGTTTAATGTTAGATGCTAATGTTGTCAAAAATGAAATAACAGCACATGCTATTGGTACTTTATCTTTATATCCGGATGTACGTACGATATTAGAAATTGGTGGTCAAGATTCTAAAATAATAATTATTGATAATGGAATAGTTGTCGATTATTCAATGAATACATTATGTGCGGCGGGAACTGGTTCGTTTTTAACTAGTCAAGCAAAAAGAATTGGTGTTCCCATTGAAAATTTTGGGACATTGGCCTTACAATCTTCATCACCTGTAAAAATAGCAGCTCGTTGTACTGTGTTTGCTGAATCTGATTTAATTCATAAGGCCCAAGTAGGATATAGTAAAGAAGACATAGTAGCAGGTTTATGTAAAAGTATTGTGTCAAACTATTTGAATAATGTCGGTAAAGGAAAGAAAATCAAGTCACCTATCGTTTTTCAAGGTGGTGTTAGTAAAAATAAAGGGGTTTTAAAATATTTTCAGGAAATTTTAAAAACTGATATTATTGTCGATGAAAATAGTCATTTAATGGGAGCTTTAGGAATAGCAATTTTAGCCAAAGAAAACAAGCAAAATAAAATTTATGATTTAAATGTTAAAGATATTAAGTTTGAAACAAAGGGTTTAGAGTGTAATAATTGTCCAAATAATTGTGAAATTTTAAAAATATATAAAGATAATCAATTAGTGGATACTTGGGGTAATCGTTGCCCAAATGGATTGAAAAACTAAAAAATGTTGACATTGTTTAAAAAGTAGTGTATAAATTATTATGACTAAAGGAGTGAAGTTATGGCAAAAAAATTAGTAATTGTCGAATCACCAAGTAAATCTAAAACAATCGAAAAATTTTTAGGAAGTGATTATAAAGTAGTTTCAAGTAAAGGGCATATTCGTGATTTAGCTATTAAAGGCAAATATGGTCTTGGCGTTGATATTGAAGATAACTTTAAACCTACATATAGTACTGTTAAAGGTAAAAAGAAATTAATTGATGAACTTAAACGTGAAGTTAAAGAAAGTGATAAAGTATATTTAGCAACTGACCCTGACCGTGAAGGAGAGGCAATTAGTTGGCACCTATATGATTCTTTAAAGTTAGATGAGGATACTTATGAAAGAGTTGTTTTTAATGAAATAACTAAAAATGCAATAGTGGAGTCATTTAAGAATCCACGTAAAATTGATTTGGATTTAGTTAATTCACAAGAAGCAAGAAGAATTTTAGATCGAATTATTGGCTTTCGTTTAAGTGGATTAATGCGAAAAAAAACAGATGGTAGTAGTGCTGGACGCGTGCAAAGTGTCGCGTTGAAATTAATTGTTGATCGCGAACGAGAAATTGAAGCTTTTAATCCAGAAGAATATTGGAAAATAACTGCTTTTTTTAATGAATTTGATGCTGAATTATTTAACTATAATAATCAAGATATAAAAATAAATAATGAAATAGAAGCAAATGACATAATGACAAAATTAACAAATGCTTTTACAATTGCTAACGTTGAACAAAAGAAAAAGAATAAAAAATCAAAATTACCATTTATTACTAGTACTTTACAACAAGAAGCCTCAACTAAATTAGGAATGAGTGCTAAAAAATCGATGACAATCGCTCAAAAATTATATGAGGGGATTGAACTTGAAAATGAAACAGTTGGTTTAATCACTTATATGAGAACTGATTCAACCCGTTTATCAAGTGAATTTATTGCTAGTACATTTAAATATATAGAGGCTAAATATGGGCATGAATATTTAGGAGTCGTTAAAAAAACTAAAAAAACAGATAATGTCCAAGATGCTCATGAGGCAATAAGACCAACAAGTATTAATCGTGATCCATTAAGTGTAAAGCCATATTTAAGTAATGATGAATATAAATTATATCGTTTAATATACTATCGGGCTCTGGCGTCTTTAATGGCTGATGCTAAAACCAATAATACTACTGTTATCTTGGATAATAATAATTATCAATTTAAAGCAACCGGTCAAACATTAATTTTTGATGGCTATTTAAAAGTATATAGTGATTATGAAGATACTAAAGATAAAATATTACCGCCGTTTGAAAATTATAAATCAAATGTTATAGTTGCCAATAAAATTGAACCAACTCAACATTTTACAACCCCACCAGCGCGATATTCAGAGGCAAAGTTAATTAAAGAGATGGAAGAGTTAGGAATCGGCCGCCCAAGTACTTATACTAAAACTATAGATACTTTAAAAAAACGTGGTTATGTTAAAGAAATGGAAAAACGTTTTCATCCAAGTGAAATTGGAATTGAAATAACAGATAAATTACAAGAATATTTTAGTCATATTATTAATGTTAAATATACAGCTAAAATGGAGGAAGAATTGGATAAAATTTCTCTTGGGGATGTTATCTGGTATGAATTAATTGATAAATTTTATAATGAATTTGATAAAGCGTTAGAAGTCGCCAATAAAAACATGGAAAAAAAAGAACCGGAAAAAACTGGTGAATTGTGCCCAAAGTGTAATAATCCATTAGTAATTAGAAATGGTCGTTATGGTGAATTTGTTGCATGTAGTAATTTTCCAGAGTGTAAATATATCAAAACCGAACCTAAAGAGGTAAAAGAGATAATTCCATGTCCAACCTGTGATGGAACAATAGTTGAAAAACCAACAAGAAAAGGAAAAATCTTTTATGGATGTAATAATTATCCAAAATGTAAAACTGCTTATTGGGATAAACCAATTGGAAGAGAATGTCCTGAATGTAAGTCGATGTTAACTATTAAAAATGATAAAATAAAATGCAGTGCATGTGACTATAAAGAATAATTAAAAACAGATATTTTATCTGTTTTTTAAATTGCTATAAACTTTTAATTTTGTTATAATATACGTGCTAATGGGGGTGGACTATATGTCTGATGTACGTAGGAGATATAATTTAATATTAAAAGACATAACAACAACTGAAGAATTTTATATTAAAAATTATTTTGGTGATCAATCAGAGTTTGGTAGAAAAAATTATTTATTAAGCTCAATTGATGAATTAACGATTGATTATGATAATGAAGAAGAATTTTTAGAAATGATTAAATCTTATATAGGTTTTGATATTGAACACTATAAATTATATATTAAATATCGTGAAGGCAAAGAAGACCGCTATTTAAATCTTGCTTATAATGATAAATCTTTATTAAAATCATTTGCAGAGAATAGTAAAACTTTAATTCAAGATGGGCCTTTATACCGTAAATTTTACAAACATTTTATGACTAATATTAATAAAGGAAGTTTTTATCGATATATGACTGAAAATAATTATATTAATAAAAGATTAAAAAAATTATTAGAAGAGTATTTATATGAAAACCAAATATATCGCGAGAAAGAAATAATTGATCATTTAAAAAACTACCGCGTTATTCGAGATTATGTTATCGGTATGTTTGAATATAATAAAATAATAAAAAATCCAAATATGAAAATAAATTATAATGATATTAATTATCAAACCAATTTAAAAAAAGAAGCACAACAAATTAATAAAACGTTAAAATTAAAAACAGATGATGACTTTCTAAATGGTTTAACTAGTCAGGATGAAATCTTAAAATATTATGATTTAGATGATTTAATAAGTTTAGAGGATGATGTTAGAATTATTGATGGAATGGGTCCAAAAGAAAATGTTAAAAAATTAATCTTAAAAAGAGAGTAATAGATTTTACTCTTTTTTTATGTTAAAATAATTATGGTGAGGATATGGAAAAATTCCAAAAAAAATATATAGATTATTTAAAATATGAAAGAAATTATTCACTATATACAATACAAGCTTATAATGGTGATTTAAATGTTTTTTACAACTTCTTAAATGAAAATAATGTTAATAATATTAAAAAAATTGATTATAACTTAATGAGAAAATATTTGATTAATTTAAATAATAAAAATTATTCATCGAAAACAATTAATCGTAATATTAGTACATTAAGGGGATTTTTTAATTATTTTCAAAGTATAGGCATTATTAAAAACAATCCATTATTATTAATAAGTAATCCGAAAACAACAAAAAAACTTCCTATTTATTTACACCAAGAAGAATTGCAAAAAATTCTTGATATTCCCGATAAAAATGCACCTTTAGGATATCGTAATTATTTAATAATTGAATTATTATATTCAACTGGTATTCGGGTAGGAGAGTTAGTTAATATAAAAATAAAAGATATTAATATTTCAAATCAAACTATTAAAATATTAGGAAAAGGTTCTAAGGAAAGATATGTAATATTTGGTGATGTTTTAAAAGATGCTATGAATGAATATCTTTTGTATTATCGTCCAATGCTGTTAAAAGAAAAATCAAGTGAATTTTTATTACTAAATAAAAATGGAACTTCATTATCAGACCGAGGGGTACGATTAATTATTGATAACATTGTGAGACATTCGAGTGTCGAGAAAAATATAAGTCCCCATGTTATTCGACATACTTTTGCAACTCATATGTTAAATGCTGGGGCTGATTTAAAAATAGTACAAGAATTATTAGGACATAGTAATTTAAGTACAACCCAGATATATACACACGTTTCTAATGAACATTTAAGAGATGTATATGTTAAAACCCATCCACGGGTTAAAGGAGGAAGTAAGAATGGCTAAATTATATTTTCGTTATGGTGCAATGAATTCAGGTAAGAGTACCGCTTTAATGCAAGTTGCCCATAATTATGAAGAACGCGATCAAAGAGTAATTGTTATTAAATCGGCAATTGATACTAAAGGTGATGACATGTTAGTTTCAAGAATTGGTCTTACTAGAAAAGTTGATATATTATTAAATCCATCTGATAAATTAACTGGCAAAAAAATTCAATTAGATAATATTGCTTGTTTATTAGTTGATGAAGCTCAGTTTTTAGCAAAGGATCAAGTGACGGAATTGTGGGAAATAGCTAAGATTAAAGATATTCCTGTAATATGTTATGGTCTTAGAGGTGATTTTCAGACTAACAGTTTCCCGGGAAGTATGAGATTGATGGAATTAGCTGATGAAATAGAAGAATTAATTACAATATGCCGTTGTGGTAAACGTGCAGGTTTTAATGGTAGAATGGTTAATGGTAAGTTTGTATCCGAAGGAGAACAAGTTGCAATTGATGAAAAAAATAATGTTACTTACGAATCGCTTTGTGGTAAATGTTATTTAGAAAAAGTATTAAAGGTTAAAGTAGATTAAGTTATATTTGTTATATTTATATTAATTTGTTATAATAAAAAAAGATAAAAGAATAATAGGAGGTTATATAGTGGTAAAATACGTTTACTCTTTTAAAGAAGGAAATAAAGATATGCGTGAATTGCTTGGTGGGAAGGGTGCTAATTTATCAGAAATGACTAATATTGGCTTACCAGTACCAAGTGGTTTTATTGTTACAACTGAAGCTTGTAATAAATATTACGAAGAAGATGAGGTTATAAGTGAAGAAGTAGTTTCACAAGTTTATAATAAAATAGAAGAATTAGAAAAGTTTACAAATAAAAAAATAGGCGATACTGATAATCCACTGCTATTATCGGTTAGAAGTGGTAGTCGGGCGAGTATGCCGGGAATGATGGATACTATTCTTAATTTAGGAATGAACGATCATGTGGCTGAAGGTTTTGCCAAAAGTTCGAATAACCCGCGTTTTGTTTATGATTTGTATCGTCGTTTTATTCAAATGTATGCTGACGTTGTAAAAGGTTATCCAAAGGAAAAATTTGATTTTGTTATGGAGCAAATAAAAGAAGAAAAAGGAATAACTGATGACCAACAATTATCGGCAGAAGATTTTTATAATATTGCAATGGAATTTAAGGAAATTTATAAAGATTTATCTGGTGATAATTTCCCGGAAGATCCAAAAACTCAATTAATTGAATCAATTAAAGCTGTTTTTCGTTCTTGGAATAATGAACGAGCAATTATTTACCGTAAGATGAATGATATTCCTGATGATTGGGGAACAGCCGTTAATATTCAAGAGATGGTTTATGGTAATAAAGGCGAGGATTGTGGTACAGGTGTTGCTTTTACAAGAAATCCAGCGACTGGCGAGAATCGATTATATGGTGAATATTTAATTAATGCTCAAGGTGAAGATGTTGTAGCTGGTATTCGTACTCCCAAGCCAATTGATACACTTGCCGAAGTTTTTCCGGAAGTATACAATCAATTTAAAGAATTTTCGAAAAATTTAGAAAAACATTATAAAGATATGCAAGATTTAGAGTTTACAGTAGAAAATGGTAAATTATTTATATTACAAACTAGAAATGGTAAGAGAACAGCACAAGCTGCTTTAAAAATTGCAGTTGACATGGTGGAAGAAGGTTTAATAACAAAAGAAGAGGCGCTTCTAAAAGTAAATCCAAATCAATTAGACCAATTGTTACACCCAACATTTTCCGAAGAAACTTTAGAAAATGCAACTGTTATAGCTGAGGGATTAGCAGCTTCTCCTGGTGCGGCATTTGGTAAAATATATTTTACTGCCGAAGAAGTCTCAGCTGCATCTTCAAGTGGTGAAGATACAATTTTAGTTCGCTTAGAAACTTCTCCAGAGGATATTCAGGGAATGAATGACGCTAGAGGGGTATTAACTATTAGGGGCGGTATGACATCACATGCAGCCGTAGTTGCTCGTGGTATGGGGCGTAGTTGTGTAACTGGTTGTGATAATTTAACAATTGATATGAACAATAAAAAACTAATTACTGATACTGGAAAAAGTTTTAATGAAGGTGATTATATATCAATCGATGGTTCAACGGGATTTGTTTATGAAGGTAAAATTGAAACTGAAGAAATTGTTATTAGTGAAGATTTTGAAAAATTTATGAGCTGGGCTGATGAAATAAAAGATTTAAAAATTAGAGTTAATGCCGATACCGTTAAAGATGCAATCCAAGCCCTTGAGTTTGGTGCAGAGGGTATTGGCTTATGTCGTACAGAACATATGTTTTTTGAAGAAGATCGTATATTTGAAATGCGTAAAATGATTTTAGCGAATAATAAAGAAGAAAGAGAAACAGCTTTAAATAAATTGTTACCAATGCAAAGAAGTGATTTTGAGACGTTGTTTGAAGTGATGGATGGCTTTCCAGTTACAATTCGTTACTTAGATCCACCGTTACATGAGTTTTTACCAAAAGAAAAACATGAAATTGAAAAACTAGCACAAGATTTAAATGTTAGCGTCGAAGAAATACAAACCAGAATTGATTCATTAGTTGAAGCTAATCCAATGATGGGGCATCGTGGATGTCGAATTGCCATTACATATCCGGAGATTGCAGCTATGCAAACAAGGGCGATTATAGAAGCGGCAATTAATGTTAGTTGGTTAGGAATTAATGTTATACCTGAAATTATGATTCCACTAATTGTTGATATTAATGAGTTAAAATATCTTAAAAAGGTTATTATAAAAACAGCTAATGAAGTTATGGCTGATCTAGGTGTTAATATTAATTATCAAATAGGAACAATGATTGAAACGCCGAGAGCAACAATTTTATCAGATGAAATAGCTAAAGAGGCTGACTTCTTTAGTTTTGGTACAAACGACTTAACCCAACTAGCATATGGTTTTTCTAGAGATGACGCTAATAAATTTTTACATATTTATTATGATAAGAAAATTTTAGAAAAGGACCCTTTTGCTCGTATTGATGAAGAAGGTGTTGGTCGATTAGTCGAAATGTCAGTTATAAGAGGACGAAGTGCTAATAAAAAAATAGAAATGGGTATTTGTGGTGAACATGGTGGTGAACCAATGAGTGTTGATTTTTTCCATCGTGTTGGTCTTGATTATGTGTCATGCTCGCCATTTAGAGTACCAATCGCTCGTTTAGCGGCAGCGCAGGCTAAATTAAAAGAAAAATAAAAAAAGCTTTGGCTTTTTTTTATTGTGACAATAACCCTAATTTTATGATATAATTAACTTATAAAAGGATGGTATAAATGCGTAAAATAAAATTAATTGATCAAAACACATTAAAAAGATATACAACAACAATAGCATCGATGTATTTTTTAGCGATTGCTTATAATCTATTTATATTACCTAATGATCTAGTAACCGGTGGAGTAGGTGGATTAGCTATAATTTTTAAAGATTATATTAATCCTAGTTTATTTATATTATTGATAAATACATTATTAATAATAACTAGTTTTTTTATACTTGGTCGAGAAGAAACAAAGGGTGCTGTTTTTGGTGCGATAGCATATCCAATTTTTATTACGTTAACTGCTGATGTTAATAAAGTTATATCAATTAATACTAACGATATGCTTTTAAATGTTATTTTTGCAGCAGTTATTACTGGTGTTTCTATCGGCTTAATTATTAAACATGGTTTCAGTACAGGTGGAACTGATATAGCTGCAAGTATCATATCTAAATTATGCCAAAGATCAATCGGTAATTCATTCTTAATTGTTGATAGCTTAATTATTACACTCGGTACTTTTGCCTTTGGTTTTATTAAAACAATGTATGCAATTATTTTTGTATATATTTATAGTATTGTAACTGATAAAATAATTTTAGGAATATCAGATAATAAAGCTTTTTATATTATTACCAATAAAGAAGAAGAAGTAAAAAAATATATAATTAATAATTTACATAGTGGTGTTACAATCTTAAATGCCCAGGGTGGTTATGAAAACTCTTATAAAAAAGTTATTTTTTGTGTCGTCTCATCTCGAAATTACTTTAAATTAAAAGAAGGAATCATGGCAATTGACGATAAAGCTTTTTTTATAGTTACTGATGCCTACGAGGTTAGGGGTGGTGCTTAGATGCATATTAAAAATTTAGCTAAAGAATATATCGTTATAACACTTGCTATTTTAATGGTTGCTATTGCTTTTAATATATTCTTTTTACCATTTGGTATGATTATTGGTGGTAGCAGCGGGCTAGCAATTAGCTTAAATAATTTACTTAAAATAAATCCATCTATTATTGTTTTGGTTTTTCATATTTTGACAATTATATTAGGTTATATTTATTTAGGACAAGAAGAAATAAAAAAATCAATATATGGATCGTTTATTTATCCACTCTTTATTGAATTAACTTCGCCTTTAAAAGATTATATAGCGAGTTTAAATATTAATAATAATGATTTATTAGTGTTTATTATTTTTGGAGCGGTTATTAGTGGAATAGCTTCAGGGATAATATATAAACAAGGTTATACTTCGGGTGGTAGTGATATTTTAAAAAAAATAATCCATAAATATACTGGACTAACAATAGGGTATGCTAATTTTAGTTTAAATTTTGTTATTGTAGTATTTGGTAGTTTTGTTTTAGGATTTGACAAAATTTTGTATACAGTTTTAATTTTATATATAAATAGTGTATCAACTGATAAAATTTTAATTGGTAATTATTCTAACAAGATATTTTATATTATTACTAAACATGATAGAGAAGTTATAAATTTTATTAATAATTCTTTAAAGTTAAAAGTAACCGAATTAAATTCGGTTGGTGGATACAGTAATACTGGTTTAAAAATACTAATGTGTGTTGTATCCAATAGCGATTATTTTAAATTGAGAGAAGGAATAAATGCAATTGATAATAAAGCTTTTTTCCTAGTAACTCACGCTCATGAATAAAAAAATAGAAAGGGTCTAGTAATATACTAGATTTAGTGTGATAAAATGAAAGTACTTTGTTTAGGACATGCTGCATACGATATTACAATTCCATTAGAAGGATATCCGATAGAAAATACAAAAAAGCGTGTTGAAAAAAGGGTGGAGTGTGGCGGCGGACCAGCTTCTAATGCTGCTTACTTACTTGGTAAATGGGGAATAAATACATATTTTGCCGGAATTGTTGGTAACGATGAATATGGTAAAACAATAAAAAAAGAATTTGAGAGTGTAAAGGTTAATACAAAATATTTAGAAATGTGTAAAAGTTCACAAACAACCTCTAGCTTTATCATAGCTAATATTGATAATGGTAGCAGAACAATTTTAACTTATCGCCCTCAAACAATGAAAATGAAACGCTTTAAATTAAACTTTAAACCCGATATTATATTAATTGATGGACAAGAATTTGAAATGTCTAAAGAAATAATAATGAAACATCCCAATTCAATTAGTGTGATTGATGCCGGTCGGGCGACTGATGAAATTATTGAATTATCAAAAATGGTTAATTATGTAGTTTGTTCCAAAAATTTTGCGGAAGAAGTTACTAAAATAAAAATTGATTATTCTGATAATAGAACTATACTTAATTTATACAATAAAATGGAAAAAATTTTTCAAAATACAATTGTTATTACTTTAGAGGATAAAGGATGTTTGTATAAAAGTGATGGTGTTGTTAAGATAATGCCTTCGCCAAAGGTAAAAGCGGTTGATTCAACAGGTGCTGGTGATATTTTTCATGGTGCATTTGTTTATGGCCTTGTTAAAAAAATGGATTTAGAGGAAATTTTGAAAATTTCTAATATTGCTGGTGCTTTATCAGTTACTAAAATAGGTGGCCGAAATTCTGTTCCGAGTATAGAGAAAATGAAAGACGTTTATGACAACTTTAGATAATGTTATATTTATTGATGACTTACCAAAGTTAGATTTGCACGGTTTAGACCGTGACGCAGCTAAGTTATATATTAGGGAATTTATTAATGACAATAAAAAAATGAAAAATGACATAATTGTTATTGTTCATGGCATTGGTCAAGGTATATTAAAAAAAGCTACCCACGATTATTTAAGAATAGATAAGAATGTGCTTATTTTTCAAACATATTATAATAATGTAGGGTGCACTATTGTAAGGCTTAAAATTTGACTTTTTCCTCAAAATGTGATAAAATTTAATAATCAAATTAAGGGGAAAAGGCAACAATTTCAATGGTTTGGACTGTTTATTAGAAAGTACTTGACATTTTAAAAGTGTTGTGTTAGTATATGGGCACTTCAAAAAGAGGGGGGATATTATGTATAATGAAAGAAATGAGGAATTTTCAATTCGTGATATAGTAATTCAATTACTATTCGTTATTCTATTTGTATTTATTTTAGTGTGGTTGTTTCCAACAAAAGGAGATATTAATAAACTTTCTAGAAATAAAAATGGCAATGACATAAATTTAGAACAAGCTTTTGAACCACTTTATGCTAGAATATTTAATGAAAATCTTCAAACAATGAAGGAAGCTGCAAAAGATTATTTTACAACTGAAAGAGTTCCAAAAAAAGTTGGTGATAAAGTTACAATTACTTTATCAGAAATGTTGGACAAAAAATTATTGTTACCATTTGTTGATAGCAAGGGAAGACAATGTGATTTAAACAATTCATATGTTGAAGTTACTAAAGTTAATGATGAATATGTTATGAAGGTTAATTTAAGTTGTACAGATAACACTGATTATATATTAGTTCCAATGGGATGCTATGATTTCTGTAAAACTGCTATTTGTGAAAAACCAAATACAAAACCTGTTGTAAGTAAACCTTCACCAACACCAGTGAAGCCAACACCAGCGAAACCAACACCAACAAAACCGGATCCAATTAAACCAGATCCAATTAAACCAGATCCAATTAAACCAGATCCAATTA
>CAZVQX010000006.1:0-9451 GCA_964629735.1 uncultured Muribaculaceae bacterium | reverse complement strand
CAATTAAACCAGATCCAATTAAACCAGATCCAATTAAACCAGATCCAATTAAACCAGATCCAATTAAACCGGATCCAATTAAACCGGATCCAGTAAAACCAATTGAATATTTATATGAATATTCATTAACAGTTAATCCGACTTATACAACTTGGGGTAATTGGTCAAGATGGAGTACGAATTATGTTCGCGCAACAGATTTAGTTGATGTTCAAACAGATGTTATTTCTGAGCAAGTAAAAAAACAAATTGGTGTTAAAAAAATAGAAAAACAAGTTCCATATACAACAACAGAGAGAGTTCAAGTAGATAACCAAGTAACTAGATCATGTGCTAAATGGGAGACTGTATATATTGAAACTGGTAAAGTAAAATATGGCACAGAATGGAATTATTCTCATACTGTTCAATTAACAACACCACCAAGAGATACTGCAACTACAAGATATGTACGTGTTAGAAATTCAAGTGGTGATGCATTTAATTGTGGAACAACTTGTTCATCACCATATTCAAACTATCGAGTATATACAAGAGAAGTTTATCCAATTAAACAAGGTGGTTATCAATGTGTTTCTTATGATATAAAAGTTACACCAGTTTATATTAATAAAACAATAACTAAATATAAAACAGAAACTTCATATGAACCAGTTTATGGGTATGTAACAGTTAAAACTACTTACTATAGATATAGAACAAGAAATTATAAATCAGGATATACAAACAAAGTGTGGAGTGTATATAATGACCAAAGATTACTAGGTAATGGATATAAATATACTGGTAATGTAAAAGTAAAATAAAAAAGGGGGTTAGACTATGAAATTATCCAAAAGAATAGAAATTATTGAAAATAAATTTGAAGATAGTATGGCATCAATGGCTGTAAAAAAAGAATTAATGAAACAAAAAATTGCTAAGTTTAACAAGAAGCACGGGGGCAAAATAGTAGCAACATCTGCCCTTGTTGCTTTGTTAGCCTCAACTAATTCTTGCTCACTTCAAAAAAATAAAGACGCAATTAAAGTAAATAATCCCGATGATTTAACCAAAATAATGACAGAAGCCAAAAGGGAAATAAGTGCTGACTTAGCATTCGATCCTAATAGTGAAGAAGAAATTATTCATCGACTTGCTGATTTATATGTAGATGCTTCAGCTAAAGGATTAGGCGATATTACAGTTGAACAATGGATGGATTGGTATACGGTAATTAATATCAATGATATTTCACCAGTTGAATATTATAAATTCATAGATGATACAAAAACTGTGACAACCATTATGGAAAATTATGACTTTGTTAACAATGCAATACTTGAGGATATGATTACAGTTACTCCTGAAACATTAATTAATTTTGGTAATGTAGTTGCCGATAAGAAATCTGCTAAAGAGTTAGATGATTTTGCCAAATTATTGGCTACTATTAATGTAGCTAGTGCTGACAGTAAAGCTAAATTAGCAAATAATATTAATAATTATTTACACGATGAATTTTTAACAAGTAGTCATAAAACAGTTTCTGCAGCAAGCAATTTAACAAGAATGAAAATGTTATTAGCTACTTGGGAATTAACTAATAATCATAATTATACTATTCCAAGAGATGATATTGCAAAAATTATGTATCCAAGAGGGACGGCTAATTGTAATGTAGCAGGTGAAGATAAATCAACTTCAATCTGGAATACTGAAAAAGAAGTTGTTCGTAAAACTTTAGAAGAAAAAATTAATATGAGTTTTATGCTAATAGCAAGTGATATAAAAGCTAATGATGGTGTAGAAACTTTATTTAGAAGTCTTGAAATAGAAATGGCAATAAGAGATTTAGCTAATCAAAAAGGATTAGTTAAAGCTGAAAATCCTGATAGTGAAAAGGCTATAATCGCTTCTAAACCAGCACCTTCTACAGCTAATACAATAACCCCAGCTGAGAAAAAACATCTTGTTAAGAATCCTAAAACTGGGAAAAAAGAAATTTTATTGCCACCAAATGAGGCATCAAAGAAGCCCGTTTTAGATAAGTTAGATAAAGAAAATAAACAAGAAGAACTTAGAGTTAAAGGAGTTCAAGAGGGTGCACAAGCAGGTAATGATAAAGGTTATGCTGATGGTGCGGCTGAGAAAGCATTTAATGATAAACCAACTAAAAATCTTTCAGGTTTAGACAAAATATATGTAGATGCTTATATTTCAAATTATAAAAAATATTATAAAGAAGCATATGATGAAGGGCTAAAACTAGCAAAAGGACCAATTGTTGTTAAGGAAGAAAATATAATTAGCGATAGAGCAGTTGATGATATTATCAAAATTAATGAACAACAAGGTAAAGATGAAGGTTTTACTCACGGTGACACTCAAGGGTATAAAGACGGTTTTGACAATCGTAATTATAGACCTGATGTTAATATTAATACTGGAAATAAAGCTTATGATGATGCCTATAATAAAGCATATCATGACGCTTATAAAAGAGCATATAGTGATGGTGAGTATGATCGTAAGGCTAGGGAAAATATAAATAATAATTCAAATTATAATAATAATTCAAACTATAATAATGATAATTACAATTATAATTATAACGAAGAGAAAGTTTATGAAAATAATGATGGTTCAAAAACTACAGAAACCATTGAATTATTACCAGGCTTTTATGAAAAAGATGGTAAAATATACGATGAAGATGGTAACGAAGTAGAAATCATCGGTTCAAATAGTATTAATAGTGATATAGCAGCATTAAAGACTTTAAGGAATACATTATCTGCTAGTTTGAATGAAAGCACAATTGAAAAAACATTTTCAAAACATGTATAAAAAAGTAAAGGTGTTTAAAAACACCTTTTTTTATTTGACAAACTATTGTATAAATGATACTATAAATTAGTAAGATAAGGATAGGAGGCATGTCATAATATATGAAAGAAAGTTATATATTTGATTATATAAATGAAAATGAATTTAAAAAATTAGAATATTCTTTAAAAAAATATAACATGTTAGCCTATAAGAAACTATATTTAGAGTATTATCCAGAATTAAAAAATGGTAATTTCCTTGGAAAACTAGTTTCAACTAATCAAGAAAATAAAACGGAATCATATGAATTAAAATTACCAACTGACATTATGTTTGAAAAAGTTCATGGTGACGTAAAGCTTCATTACGTTGTTTATCTGGATAAAAAAATAATAATATTAGATAAAATAACCCCAGAAAAAATATTAACTGAAGGTCATCAATCTGAATTGGTTGCTTATAAGGGTGTTATGGTTTCTAAAAAAGAAACAGAAAAAGATATGTTCAAAATTAACCTGTTAAATATGATTCAAAAATAAAAAATCACTAATTAATTAGTGATTTTAATTTGTCCTATTTGGTGCAGGTGAAGGGACTTGAACCCCCATGCCATAAGGCGCTAGATCCTAAGTCTAGTGCGTCTGCCAATTTCGCCACACCTGCATATAAATGGTGGACCCTGATGGACTCGAACCATCGACCGTCCGGTTATGAGCCGGATGCTCTAACCAACTGAGCTAAGGGTCCAATTCATTACTTCTATATATTATCACATTTATATATTTTATGCAATCTTTTTTGTATAATTATTTAAAAATTTATAACAATTATATTTAACCAATATTTTTTTTGCTCATAAAATATTATACATATTAAAATAAAATATGCAATAAATAATTTAGATTATATATATCATATAATATTGTTGATAAAATATATTTATGATATAATTATTGAGAGGTGATAATTTGCAATTATATAATACATTAACAAAAAAGACAGAAAATTTTATTCCAGTTAATCCAAAAGAAGTGACAATGTATACATGTGGTCCTACGGTATATGATTATGCTCATATTGGAAATCTTCGCACCTATATATTTGAAGATGTTTTAGAGAAATCATTAGAATATATTGGTTATAATGTTAAAAGAGTTATGAATATAACTGATGTTGGCCATATGACTAGTGATGGCGACACTGGTGATGATAAAATGTTAAAAGGTGCTAAAAGGGAAAATAAGACGGTATGGGAAATAGCTAATTATTATACAAAAGCATTTTTTAGAGATGCTGAAAAACTTAATATAAGAAAACCACTAATAATCGAAAAAGCATCAGATTTAGTTGAAGATTATATTAATATAATCACTAAATTATTAGAAGAGGGTTATGCATATTTATCTAATGGTAATGTTTATTTTGATATTACTAAAGCTAATAATTATTATGAATTATCTGGTCGAAATTATGATGAATTAATGGTGGGTGTGCGTGAAGATGTAACTGAAGATAAATTTAAGAAAAATCCTTTTGATTTTGGATTGTGGTTTACAAATTCAAAATTTGATAATCAAGATATGCAATGGGATAGTCCGTGGGGACGCGGTTATCCCGGATGGCACATTGAATGCTCGGGAATAGCAATTAAACATTTAGGTGAACATTTAGATATTCATTGTGGCGGTGTTGATAATATTTTCCCACATCATACAAATGAAATTGCTCAAAGTGAAGCCTTTTTAGGGCATAAATGGTGTAATTATTGGTTACATGGTGAACATTTAAATGTAGATAATGGAAAAATGAGTAAATCAAAAGGTGATTTTTTAACGGTCGATTTACTTGAAAAAAAAGGGTATAATCCACTAGCATATCGTTATTTTTGTTTACAATCTCATTATCGTAATCAATTAGTCTTTTCGTTTGATAGTTTAGATATTGCTGTTAATGGTTATAATAAATTGTTGAATAGAGTATCAAAAATATCTGAAAATTTTGATGGCGGTATAATTGAAACAGATATTGATAAATATAAAAATTTGTTTGCAAATGCATTAAAAGATGATTTAAATACTGCCAAAGCATTAAAAGTTTTATATGATGTTATTAAAGATGATGAATTAAATAATAAAACTAAATTATATTTAATTGCTGATTTTGATGGCGTTTTATCATTGGATTTATTAAAAGAAAAAGATGAACAAATATCTGATGAATTAGTAAAATACATTGAAGAGCAAATTGAAAAGCGAAATATCGCTAAAAGAAATAAAGATTATGAATTAGCAGATAAGATTCGCGATGAATTAGAAAAAAAAGGAATTATGTTGAAAGATGGTCGTGATAAAACGACATATGAAATAAGGTAGGTGTAGATTATGAATTGGATGACAATGGGGTTAGAAACAGAGTTTACAATATTCTTAGCCATTATTGGTTTTATTATTGTATTAATAGCCCAAATGCGTATTAATCGTGTTTATCGTAAGTACAGTTTATTAAAGACAAATAAAAAAATAACAGGTTGTGAAGTAGCACGTCAAATTTTAGATAAAAATGGTCTTTCAAATGTTTATGTAGTTGAGGTAAGGGGAACACTTACAGATCATTATGACCCAAGAAGAAAAGTTGTAAGATTATCAACGGGTGTGTTTCATGGTAATACTATAGCATCGGTATCAGTTGCCGCCCATGAGGTTGGCCATGCTATTCAAGATAAAGAAAAATATGTTTGGATGAATATTAGGAGTGCACTAGTGCCGGTTGTAAGCTTTATTAGCTATTTAGGTTATATATCTTTACTTATATCATTAATTGGTGGTATAACTTCATATTTAATGTATTCAATAATATTGATTTTAGCTTCTTTATTATTTCAATTGGTTACATTACCAGTCGAATTTAATGCTTCTAAAAGAGCACTATTTGAACTAAAACAAACTGGCATAATTGATAGCTCGGAATTGGAAGGTTCTAAAGAAGTGTTAAGTGCCGCGGCATTAACATATGTGGCTAGTTTAATATCAACTTTAATAAGTTTATTAAGATTAATAATTATGACACGAGATGAGAAATAATTCTCGTCTCTTTTTAAGGAAAAAACTTATGAATGGGATATTATTGATTAATAAAGAAAAAAATTATACTAGTCGTGATGTTGTTAATATAATAAGTAAGCATTTAAAGATTAAAAAAGTTGGTCATGCTGGTACTCTTGACCCATTAGCAACGGGATTGTTAGTAGTTTGTGTTGGAAAAGCAACTAAATTAGTTGAATTATTAAGTGGCGATGAAAAAACATATGTGGCTGAAGTTACTTTAGGCATAACAACTGATACTTTAGATAATGAAGGGGTAGTTTTAGAAGAAAAAAAGTGTATTATAGAAGAAAATAAAATAAAAAAACTATTAAATGAAATGATTGGTAAATATTATCAAGAGGTGCCTATATATTCAGCGGTAAAAATAAATGGAAAAAAATTATATGAATATGCTCGTAATCAACAGGAAGTAGATTTACCAAAACGTTTAGTCTCGATTAACTCTTTAGAACTAATTGATAATATTTATTATAATAATGATAAGACAATCTTTAAAATTAAGTGTAATGTTAGTAAGGGAACTTATATAAGAGGTTTAGTTCGTGATATTGCTAGCGAGTTAGGAACAATCGGGCTTATGAGTGATTTAGTTAGATTGAATCAAGGTGGATTTGAACTTAATCAAGCAATAACTATTGAACAATTTTTAAATAACGATTATTCTTTAATATCAATTTGTGATGCTTTAACTAAGTATCCTAAAATAGTTGTTGATAATAATTTTAAAAAAGATATTATGAATGGTAAGATTTTAGATAATATATATAATAATGAAGAAGTTTTTTTCATTGATCAAGACAATAATCCACTAGCACTTTATAAGATTTATAATAATAATCATAAAAAATTAAAACCGTGGAAAATGTTTGTCTAACATTATAAAAAGAAAAATAAATAGTTGCATATTATATTAATATAGTGTATATTAATAATGTACTTAATCTTGGATTATAGAATCTCCGACTTAGTCTAGGGTTGAGTGAATTGTAGAGAAGGAGATGATAATATGGCATTATCAAAAGATAAGAAAGAACAAATTATTCAAAAATATGCAAGAACTGAAAATGATACTGGTTCAGCTGAAGTGCAAATTGCTATTTTGACGGAGGAAATAAAAGAATTAACAGCTCACTTAAAAGAGCATCCACACGATTTTCATTCTAGAAGGGGATTACTAAAAAAAGTTGGTCATCGCCGTAGTTTGTTAAATTATTTATACAAAAAAGATATAATTAGATATCGTGATATTGTTCAAAGTTTAGGACTTAGAAAATAGTAAAAATAATAATTAGTAGGCACTCTTTTTGAGTGCCTTTATGTTGTAAAAGGAGGATATATGAAAAAAACATTTGAATTAAATTTTAGAGGGCGTCCAGTAGTTGTTGAAGTAGGTGAATTAGCAAAACAAAGCAATGGTTCAGCTTTAATTAGATATGGCGATACTGCGGTTTTAACAGCTGCGGTTATGGGAAAAAATCCAATAGCGGCTGATTTTTTTCCGTTAACAATTTTATATCAAGAAAGACTTTATTCAGTAGGCAAAATACCAGGTGGTTTTATTAAAAGAGAAGGTCGTCCAACGGAAAATGCGACTTTATCTGCCCGTTTAATTGATCGCCCAATTCGTCCATTATTTGCTGAAGGTTTTCGCAACGAAGTTCAAGTTATTAATGAGATATTAAGTGTTGATCAAGATAATGCTCCAGAGATGGCAGCGTTATTCGGAAGCTCACTGGCACTTTCAATTAGTGATATACCATTTTCCGAACCAGTTGCTGGTGTGGTAGTAGGACGTGTAAATAATGAATTTATTATTAACCCAACTGTTGATCAGTTGGAAGAAAGTGATATTAATTTAACGGTAGCTGGTACTAAAGATGCTATTAATATGGTGGAAGCAAGTAGTAGCGAAGTTTTAGAACAAGATATGATTGAAGCGATTATGTTTGGCCATGAAGCGATTAAAGAATTAGTTGATTTTCAATTACGAATTATTAAAGAGGTTGGGAAAGAAAAAATAGAAGTAGAATTAGCAAAACTTGATGAAGATTTAGTATTAGAAGTAAATAAAAAGTTTTATGACAAAATGCTAGATGCGATCTTAATAAAAGAAAAACTAGAAAAATATGCTGCAATTGACCAAGTAAAACAAGAAGCAATTGATTACTTTAATGAATTATATAATGAAAACGGAGAATTCTCAGATAAATTAAATCAAGTAGGTAATATAATTGATAATATTGAAGCAGATATTGTTCGTGATTTAATTATAGAAAAAGGTATAAGATCTGATGGTCGTGGGATGGATGAGATTAGGCCGTTATCAGCATCCGTTGATCTCTTGGCTAGAACTCATGGTTCGGCATTATTTACGAGAGGTCAAACTCAAGCGTTAGCTGTAACAACATTAGGAGCTTTAGGTGAACATCAAATGTTGGACGGCTTAGGAATAGAAGATAGTAAGAGATTTATGCTTCACTATAATTTTCCACAATTTAGTGTTGGTGAGACTGGACGCTACGGTTCTCCAAGTCGACGTGAAATTGGCCATGGTGCTTTAGGTGAAAAAGCCTTATTACAAGTCATTCCAAGTGAGGAAGAGTTTCCATATACAATAAGAGTTGTGTCAGAAATTTTAGAAAGTAATGGTTCTTCTAGTCAAGCAAGTATATGTGCTGGCTGTTTATCATTAATGGCTGCTGGAGTTCCCATTAAAGCACCAGTAGCAGGTATTGCAATGGGATTAATGACAAAAGATGATAAATACCAAATTTTAACAGACATTCAAGGTTTAGAGGATCATTTAGGAGACATGGATTTTAAAGTTGCTGGAACACGCGAAGGAATCTGTGCAATGCAAATGGATATTAAAATTAAAGGGGTTAACAAACAAATTTTAGGTGAAGCTTTAGCGCAGGCTAAAATTGCACGTCTTCAAATTCTTGATGTTATGGCTGATGTTATTGCTAAACCACGTGAAGGGTTAAGTAAATATGCACCTAAAACAAAAATATTTATGATTAATCCAGAAAAAATTAAAGATGTTATTGGCCGCGGTGGTGAGGTTATAACAAAAATTATCCAAGATGCAAGTAATGTTATAAGCGTTAATGACAAAGATGCAGTAAAAATTGATTTAGAGGATGATGGCCGTGTAATAATATATCATACTGATCAAGAAATTATAGATAAAGCAGAGGATATGATTAAAAGTATTGTTCGTGAGGTTGAAACAGGAAAAATATATACAGGTAAAGTAGTTAAGGTTGAAGACTTTGGTTGCTTTGTTCAATTATGGCCTGGATGTGAGGGGTTAGTACATGTATCTCACTTAGACACCAAAAGAGTGGAAAAACCAAGCGATATTGTAAAAGAAGGCGATGAAATAATCGTTAAATCATTAGGTTTTGATAAAAGAGGAAGATTAAATTTATCAAGAAAAGAAGCAATGAAATAAAATGGTATAAATTTTTAAATTGAGGAGTTTAACAACTCTTTTTTTCATTGGATATTATGTAAATTATTGATTTAAAACG
>CAZVQX010000005.1:0-44464 GCA_964629735.1 uncultured Muribaculaceae bacterium | reverse complement strand
GGTAATATGACTTTAACTAAATATGATTCAACTAATAAATGCTTAAAAATTCCTGTTAAAGGAAAAGGTTTAATAAATGACAAATTTTATGTTCATAAATTATTGATAGAAAGTAGGATAAAAATTGATGGAACAGACAAAGAATTAGTTGTTTTTAATATCCATTTAGCGCCAATGGCAAAAAATCGCTCTGTTAAATTAAAACAAATTAAGTATATTTTAGAACTTGCTAAACTCGAGTATGAACGTGGAAATTATGTGGTAATAGGTGGTGACTGGAATACTGATTTATCATTTAAAGATCAGGTACATCCAATATTATCTGAATTCGAAGAAATATTTAATGATGAAATTTGGGAATTCAAAAAACATGAGGGTACTACTCATCAATTTATTAATAAAGATGGTAAAGAAAAAAATCAAATAATTGATGGTTTCTTATTCTCGCCTAATATAAATGGTTATGTTAATATATTAGAAGAATATAAATATAGTGATCACAATCCAGTAGAGTTAAAGTTGAAACTAAAAAGAAAATAATTTAATTCTAAAAATTATTTTAGATAATAATATAATATATCAACTTAAAAAATTTTAAACAAAAGAATAATGTCTATTAAATATTATTCTTTTTTATATGTTTTCATATTGATAATGTTAAATAATAGATTATATAATTAGATTAATAAAAAAATATAATTTTATTGAGAGGTATAATTATGATAAGAGAATTAAAAGAAAAATTGAACTTATTGTTGCACAAAATATATTTGTTTTTATTCTCCGTCTGGCACAGGGAGAACCAGGTATTCAAGGACCGCCCGGCCCACAAGGAGATCAAGTGCATCAGGAAGTATGTTGGATATAACAACTTGTTTTTGTGTCAAACAAATGCGAAATATAATTGAACAAATTATAGACTTATGTCCAAATGATATTTTAAGTATAACTATGAAAAGTAGAAATAATGTTAGTGGTAGGGTAGTGTCCTTATTACCAGGACCTGATTCCAATCCTGATGCTGGATTATTTCAATTAAAAAATAAACAGGTAAGTTTAGAAGAAGCAGTATCGATTTGTCGTATAGCTAGTATTGCTATAACGATGATATAAAATATTTATCTAGTCTAATTCCATCGCTTAGTGGGGGTGATACTAACATTAAGAATATATTTACCAGTTGGTACTGAAAAAATAAATATTCAAGCTGGTACTATAACGGTAGCAACCGGTGCTTTTTTAAAAAGTGAACATTGATTGGTAGTAATAGTTAATAAAAATAATTCCAATCCAACATTTGTGTACTTATGTAAAGTAGAAATTGTAAATAAATATTAATTAAATGTAATTTTTTAAAAGTTGTGATTATTAACTTATTTAAAAACAAAAAAATATTTTTTATGCTATAATTTATATGAATATGGAGTGATACCGTGAATAAATATAAATCATTAGAAGTTTTGACAACAATAAAAAAGATAAATGAAACATTTTTAAAAAGACATCAAAGGGATCCTTTATTATATTATATGAATGGTCATTGTTATTATTATGCCAAATTGCTTCAGCATTTTTTTAAAGATGGAAAATTATTTTATAATGAAAGTCACGTTATTACTAAAATTGATAATTTTTATTATGATGTTAAAGGTATTGTTCCAATTTATGATGATAAAGAATATATAGCAGTAGAAGATGACATTCATGAAGAATATGTAAAAATGATTTTAGCACCTAAAAGGGCTAAAGAAGATTTAGAAATAAATGAATATATCATAAAACAAATAAATAATGATTTAGGTAAAACTCTTTAATGCAAAATAGATAATAATTGATTCATAATCAAACTATTATTAAAAATTTATTTAAATTATGCAAGATTATATTATAAAAAAAGGACTTCTATAGTCCTTTTTTAGTAAAGTAATACATTTATTTTGAATATTATTAGTTGAATTAACATTTAAAATATATTATAATGTTAAAAGATAGTGAGGCAGATGTATGAATTATAATGATTTAAAAATGCCTAACCATTTAGCCATTATTGTTGATGGTAATGGTAGGTGGGCTCAAGAACGTGGTAAATCAAGAAGTATGGGTCATAAGGCCGGTGCAGATAATTTAAATAAAATATCTAAATATGCTTTTTCTCGAGGGGTAAAGATTTTAAGTATCTTTGTTTTTTCAACTGAAAACTTTAAAAGAAGTGAAGAAGAAGTTAATTACTTGATGGATTTGTTCGTAACTAGTTTTAATCGGAATTTTTCAAAATTAAAAAATGAAAATGTAAAAATAGTTTTTTCAGGAAGAAAAGAACCATTACCAAACAAAGTATTAAAAGCAATGAATAAATTAGTCGAAGAAACTAAAAATAATAATGGACATATTTTAAATATTTGTCTTAATTATGGTGGTCAATCTGAAATAGTTGATGCTGCGAAAAAAATAAGCTATGATGTTGTAAATAATAAGTTAACAATTGAAGAAATCGATGAACAATTATTTAGTAAATATTTATATAATTATTTAGATCCAATTGACTTATTAATAAGAACAAGTGGTGAATTAAGAATAAGTAATTTTATGTTGTGGCAGTTATCATATGCAGAATTTTACTTTACTAAAACATATTTTCCAGCTTTCGATGAAGAAGCATTTAATACTGCAATATTAGATTATAATAAACGTGATCGTCGATTTGGAGGAATAAAGTATGAAAACAAGAATCATTAGTGCCGCAATAGCACTCTTAATAACAATTCCTATATTATTAACTGGTGGCAATATTTACAATTTTTTTATTTGTTTATTATCACTAATTGCTACTAAAGAATTTATTGATATGAAAGAAACAAGAAAAAAAGTCCCGAACTTTATTAAAATAATATCATATTTAATTATGACTTTAATTGTAATTGGTAATACAACGACGGCCGGCTTAATATTTAGTTTGGATTATCGCCTAATTGCAGCTATTTTATTAGTTTATTTATTACCAACAGTTTTATATCATGATAATAAAAAATATAGTATTAATGATGCTTTTTATTTAATAGGTGGTATATTTTTTATTGGTTTATCATTTCATTTATTAGTTGTTTTACGAAATATGAAATTAGATCTCATTATTTATTTGTTTTTAATAACAATTATGACTGATACTTTTGCGTACTTCACTGGATATTTTATAGGCAGAAATAAGTTGTTAGAAGCCATTTCACCTAAAAAAACTTGGGAAGGTTTAATTGGTGGTACTATAATGGGGGTTTTTGTTAGTACTGTTTTTTACTTAACAGTAATTAATCCTAATATTAATATATTTTTATTAATATCAATAACAATCTTTTTATCATTAATTGGTCAATTTGGTGATTTAGTTTTTTCAGGAATTAAGCGCTATTACGGAGAAAAAGATTTTTCAAATATAATGCCAGGTCATGGTGGTGTATTAGATAGATTAGATAGTATCATTTTTGTTGTCTTTGGATATATGTTCTTTATATCCATTTTATAGAAAAGGGGGATTAAATGACACTTTTATATTTTTTCATTGTCTTAGGTATAACTGTTTTTATTCATGAATTGGGCCATTTTATTTTTGCCAAAAGGGCTGGTATTCATGTTTATGAATTTGCTATTGGAATGGGGCCGAGAATTTTTAAATTTAATCGGCCAAATGATGAAACAACATATTCATTAAGATTATTTCCGATTGGTGGATTTGTTAGCATGTCGGGCGAAGAAGTAACGGAAGATGAGTCAATACCAGTAGAAAAGAGAATGCAATCCAAAACTTGGTTCGAACGTTTCTTAGTTATGGTAGCTGGTGTAACTTTCAATTTTATTTTAGCTATTGTGTTGTTATTTATTATCGCTTTAATAACCGGTGCTCCCAATAACAAACCTTATATTAATGGAGTCGATGAAAATTATCCAGCATATTATACAGAATTAAGAAAAGGTGACTTAATTTTAAAATTAAATAATAAAAAAATTCGTTCAGTTGATAGATTATTGCTTGAACTACAATTAAATTATGGTCAAAATATTAATGTAGTAGTTCGTGATATTAATAATAATATTAAAACAATTAAATTAGAACCTAAAAAAACCAATGAAAACAATCAAGAAATATTTAGATATGGTTTTACAATTGATAACACAATATCTAATGGGATTATTTCTTCACTTAAATATGCCTTTACAAAAACAGGAAATGTAATTGAACAAATGTTAATTGTTGTTAAATCACTATTTACTGGTCAGTTGAAATTAAATTCGTTAGCTGGTCCAGTGGGAATTTATAGTATAGTAGGTGAAAGTGCAAAAGCAGGTTTTATAAACGTTATTTATTTAATTGCTTTCTTAAGCATAAATTTAGGATTTGTTAATTTAATTCCGTTTCCAGCTTTTGATGGCGGTCGTCTATTATTTTTAATAATTGAAAAAATAAAAGGAAGTCCTGTTAATAGCAAAATTGAAAATATAATTCATACTGTTGGTTTTGTCTTTTTATTAATTTTAATGGTTATTGTTACTTATAATGATATATTAAGAATTTTCAAATAAAAAAATAGTCAATTTAATGACTATTTTTTATATTCAATACTAGCTTCAATAAAACCTATAAATAAAGGATGTGGTTTAATTGGACGACTAATAAATTCAGGTCTGTAAATACAAGCTACAAAGAAGGGATGTTCTTTTAATTCAATAATATCGATATAATTATGTAATTTATTAGTGCCTGAAATTATAAAATCTTTTTCTAATAAATGTTTATATTTTAAATTAAACTCTAATGAATGACGATGCCTTTCTTTAATAATATCTTTGTCATATAAATTATAAGTTAAAGATCTTTTATTAATAATTGTTTCATAGTTTCCGATTCTAATCTTACTTAAAACATCATTAATTACTTTTTTACAATCAGTACTTATAAATAAATCATTAATTTCTATATCATGATTATTTTCAATAATAGGTAAGTAGAATCCTAAATCCATTCCTAAATAAGGAATTTTTTTATCTTTAGAATATTTAATAATTTTTGTAAAAACATCAATATTGTTAATATCGCCATAAGGAATAATAATACCATTTACATCATTAAATGTTTTCTCCAAGTCTATTATCTTTTTAGGGTCAATCCACTTAGTTTTAATCTTAACATTTAATTTATATCCTGCATGTCTTAACGCTTCATTAACCGATAAATAAGCGTCATGTAGTTCGACAAATTCACCAATAACAGCCACTGTAATTTCTTGTTCTAAAGAATCAACTCTATCAATTAAATTTTCCCATTCTGATAAATCAATTTTATTTAGTGGCATTTTAAAATAATTTAATATAATTTTATCCATTGATTGATTATGAAAATTAATAGGAATTTGATAAACATTATTTAAGTCAATGGCATCGATAACGTTAGTAGTGGGTATACTACAAAAAAGTGATAATTTAGCTTTAATATTATTATTAAGCTTAATTGGGGTTCGACATACTAACATATCTGGTTGAATTCCTAAACTTCTTAGTTCTATTACACTCTGTTGTGTTGGTTTTGTTTTCAATTCACCAGATCCAAATAAATAGGGGATAAGAGTAGTGTGAACAAAAAAAGTTCTCTTTTGACCTAGTTCCATTCTAAGTTGTCTTAATGATTCTAAAATTGCTAATGATTCGATATCGCCAATTGTTCCGCCAACTTCTGTAATAACAAAATCGGCCTTAGATGAATTAGCAACTTCATAAATACTATTTTTTATTTCATCAGTAATGTGTGGTACAATTTGAATTGTTTTCCCGCCAAACTCACCACGCTTTTCCATTTCAATTACTCTTGAATAAATTTTACCGGTTGAAATACTAGATGAATAGTTAAGTTCTTCATCAATAAATCTTTCGTAATGCCCTAAATCAAGATCCGATTCGTTACCATCAGCAGTAACAAAAACTTCACCATGTTGCAAAGGTGACATTAATCCAGGATTGGAATTAATATAAGGGTCAAATTTTTGCATAAAAACTTTATAACCTCTTGATTTTAATAATAGGGCAATACTTGATGCCGTTATACCCTTACCTAAACCGGAAACGACTCCACC
This sequence comes from uncultured Muribaculaceae bacterium, assembly GCA_964629735.1. Classification (GTDB taxonomy): domain Bacteria; phylum Bacillota_I; class Bacilli_A; order RF39; family UBA660; genus CAZVQX01. The sequence goes on along the minus strand of CAZVQX010000005.1, from coordinate 38,348 downwards.
GGTTACAAATATAAATTTAGTCATACAATTACCTCCAATAAAAATTTATACTACCTTAGTAATTATAACATATAAAATTGAAAAATATGGTATAATAGTTGAAATTAATTTAATAATTGTTAGTGAGGTGTAATAATGAAGAAATTGAAAATTAACGACAACATTTTGTCAAAATTACCCAAATTAAATGTAAACTCGATTAATATTGAGAGTGATTTATATATAGTTGAAAATAAATATTTGTTGAAAAAATTTATTGAAACTGATGTTGATTTTTTACAAGAAAAAGAACAAAAAATTAAATATTTAGCCGACAACATAATTGAAGGTACAGTCCCAGTATTATCATACGTAATATCAAATAATCAATTTATTGGTTATCTGATGCCTTATATAAAAGATTCTGTAGAGTTAAAGGAAATTGAAAAATTAAACATTGACCAGGATTCATTAATAGAAATAATGTATCAATTGAGTCAAACACTAGAGCAAATGCATCAAAAAAATATTATATATGGTGATATTAGTGAATCCAATATTATAGTTGATAAGACTTTAAATCCATACTTTGTTGATATGGATGGGGCTTTAGTTAATAATATTGGTATTAGTAATATACCCAAATTATTATTTGATAATAAATTTATTGAAGATTTTACACCTTCAATTGAGCTCGACATTACTCTCTTAAATATGTTATTTGTTAATATATTAAGTAAACAAAAAGCATCAGTTTTAAATCGTGATGAATTTATTTCTGTTGTTAATAATTTAGAAATAAATCAAAATTTAAAACAATATTTTAAACAAATACCAAATGGATTACAAAGTGAATATGCAACAAAATATTTAGGACAACAATTAAATAAAAAGCATATAAAATAAGGTGATAGAATGGATAAAATAATAATAAAAGGGGCTCGTGAAAACAATTTAAAAAATGTTAATATTGAGCTACCTAAAAATAAATTAATAGTTATGACCGGTGTAAGTGGTAGTGGTAAAAGTAGTTTGGCTTTTGATACTATTTATGCTGAGGGCCAAAGAAGATATGTCGAGAGTTTAAGTGCTTATGCTCGACAATTTTTAGGTGGAAGCGAAAAACCTGATGTAGATAGTATTGAAGGATTAAGTCCGTCAATAAGTATTGATCAAAAAACCACAAGTAAAAATCCTCGTAGTACTGTTGGAACCGTAACTGAGATATACGATTATTTAAGACTATTATATGCTAGAATTGGTATTCCTTATTGTCCCGAACATAATATTCCAATAAGTAGTCAAAGTATTGAAGAAATGGTTAATCAAACTTTAGAACTTCCTCTTAATACTAAAATAAGAGTTTTAAGCCCAATTGTTAGTGGTGCTAAAGGGAGTCATAAAGAATTATTTTCGAGATTATTAAAAGAAGGCTATTCACGGGTTAGGGTTAATAATGTTGAATATGATTTAATGGATGTTCCAACTTTAGATAAAAATTTAAAACATGATATATTAGTTGTTATAGATCGTTTAATTATAAAAGAAGGAATACGTAGTCGTTTACATGAATCAATTGAAATTGCTTCGAATTTGGCCAATGGTAAAGTTGTAATTGATGTTATAGATGGTGAAGATTTTGTTATGAGTGAAAAGTATGCTTGTCCTCACTGTGATTTCTCGCTACCTGAATTAGAGCCGAGAATGTTTTCGTTTAATGCTCCATATGGCGCTTGTCCTGATTGTAATGGTCTTGGCATTAAACTAGAAATTGATGTTGATTTATTAATCCCAAATAAAGATTTAAGTATTAATGAAGGGGCAATTGTTGCGATTAATCATACAGACCCTAACATTTATTTTACCAATTTACAAACCGCTTGTGAACATTATAAAATAGATATGAATAAACCAATAAAAAAATTAACCAAATCAGAACTTAATATTGTTTTATATGGTTCTAAAGAAGAACTAAACTTTAAATATGTATCAAAAAATGGGAATACAAGATATACGAAAGATTATTATGAGGGTGTATTAGTTAATTTACAAAGAAGGTATATGGAGACAAAGAGTTCATGGATTAGGGAATGGATTGAACAATATATGACTGAATTACCTTGCCCGACTTGTAAAGGTGCTCGTTTAAATAAAGGTGTTTTATCAGTATTAGTTGGTAAGAAAAACATTTTTGAACTAACAACAATGAGTATTAGTGAATTACCACAATTTTTTAAAAAATTAAAACTAACTAAGGAACAGACCGAAATATCAAAATTAATTATTAAAGAAATAACATCACGTTTAAATTTTTTAATTAATGTGGGTTTAGGATATTTGACATTGGCCCGTAATTCTGGAACTTTAAGTGGTGGTGAAGCCCAACGAATAAGATTAGCTACCCAAATTGGTTCTCAATTAACAGGAGTATTATATGTTTTAGATGAACCAAGCATTGGATTACATCAACGTGATAATCAGAGATTAATTAATTCGTTAATGGAAATGCGTGATTTAGGCAATACTCTAATTGTTGTTGAACACGATATTGAAACAATGTTAGCAAGTGATTATTTAGTTGATATTGGTCCTGGGGCTGGTCTCCATGGTGGTACAATAATGGCTGCTGGTACTCCAGCGGAAGTGATGAAATCAGAACAGAGTTTAACCGGTAGGTATTTAAGTGGTAAAGAAAAAATAGAAATTCCTCAAACAAGACGAAAAGGTAATGGTAAATTTATTGAAATAAAAGGCGCTCGTGAAAATAATTTGAAAAATGTTAATGTTAAAATACCTTTAGGAACATTTACTTGTGTAACAGGGGTAAGTGGAAGTGGTAAATCAACATTAATTAACGAAATATTATATAAAGCGATTGCTTCAAATTTATATAAAACAAAAGAAAAACCTGGGGCTTTTAAAAGTATTAAAGGAATCGACGAAATTGATAAAGTAATTGATATTTCTCAATCGCCAATAGGTAGAACACCCCGAAGTAATCCGGCAACTTATACTGGTGTTTTTGATGAAATAAGAGATGTATTTGCTAACACCAAAGAAGCTAAAATACGTGGCTATCAAAAGGGAAGATTTTCATTTAATGTAAAAGGTGGAAGATGTGAAGCTTGTCAAGGTGATGGTGTTAAAAAAATAGAAATGCATTTTTTACCGGATGTATATGTCCCGTGCGAAGTTTGTAAAGGAACAAGATATAATCGTGAAACATTAGAAATAAAGTATAAAGATAAAAATATTAGGGATGTTTTAGAAATGCGAGTGGAAGAAGCATTAGAATTTTTTGAAAACATTCCAAAAGCCAGAGAAAAATTACAAATGTTAGACGATGTTGGATTATCATATATTAAGTTAGGACAAAGTGCACCAACTCTAAGTGGTGGTGAAGCTGGCCGGGTTAAATTAGCTAAAGAATTACAACGACGCCCAACTGGAAAAACAATGTTTATATTAGATGAGCCAACTACTGGTCTTCATAGTGAAGATATTAAAAAATTATTAGTAATAATAAATCGGATTGTCGAAAATGGTGATTCCGTTGTTGTTATTGAACATAATTTAGATGTTATTAAAACATGTGATTATATTATCGATTTAGGACCAGAAGGTGGAGAACAGGGCGGAACCATTATTGCAAGAGGTACACCAGAGGAAATATCAAAAGTAAATAATAGTTATACGGGAATGTATTTAAAAAACATTTTCAAAGATAATGATAAATAATTCATTGTCTTTTTTTATTAATAATATGATATACTATTATAAGAAAAAAGGAGGTTATTTATGACACCACATATTGAAGCAAAAATAGGCGAAATTGCTAAAACAGTAATTATGCCAGGAGATCCAAAACGAGCTGAATTTATTGCTAAAACTTATTTAGAAGATTATAAATTAGTAAATGAAGTTAGAGGGATGTTAGCATTCACTGGATATTATAAAGAAAAACAAGTAACCGTTATGGCGTCAGGAATGGGCATTCCAAGTATGGGAATATATTCATACGAATTATTTAAATTTTATGATGTTGATCAAATTATTAGAGTTGGTTCTTGCGGAGCTTATACTGATGAACTAGACTTGTATGATTTAATATTAGTAACAAATAGTTATTCAAATTCAACTTATTCAGTTATTCAAAATGGTAGTAAAAATAATATAATACCATCATCAACACATCTTAATAATAAAATATTAGCTACTGCACAAAATAATAATATTGAAATAACTACTGGAACAGTTCATTGCAGTGACGTTTTTTATCGTGAAAATAATCCATTTGTTGAATTATATAATAATTATAATTGTTTAGCTGTTGAAATGGAAACATTCTCTTTATTTCATAACGCTAATTCATTAAATAAAGAAGCAACATGTATTTTAACAGTATCTGATAATTTAGTTACGAAAGCAGAAACAACAAGTGAAGAACGTCAAACATCATTTACTCAAATGATTGAACTAGCGCTAGAGTCAATTTTATAAATTATATTAATTGTAAAACAACATATAATAACAAAAGAGGTGGATCATGAAATATAATAAATATGATATGGGTTCATATAATTTACACATTATTAAAACCGATAAATTTAAAACAATAACAATTCGAGCCAACTTTAAGAGAAAATTAACAAAAGAAGAAATAACATATCGTAGTTTGTTAGCGGATGTTTTATTTGAATCATCTAAAAAATATCCTACCAAACGAGATTTAGTAATTGCGACAGAAGAATTATATAACTTAATAGCCTCACGCGGAACATCGATTTCAGGAAACTATAACATTATGTCTTTTAATGTTCATTTTTTAAATGAGAAATATACTGAAATTGGTATGTTTGAAAAATCGTTTTCATTTTTAACTGATATGATCTTTGATCCTGATATAAAGAATAATTCGTTCTTAGATAATAAATTAGAAATTATCAAAAAATCAATGGAAGATAATATCAAAATGTCAAAAACCAATCCTGGATATTATGCTTCCCGAAGACTATTAGAAACAATGGGAAAGAATGAGATTTATTCTTATGACCGACTAGGTTATATGGAGGATCTTCAAAAAATAACTGGTGAAACATTATATGAATATTATAAACAAGTAATAAATAGTGATTTAATTGATATTTTTATTGTTGGTGATGTAAAAGACGATCAAATAAAAAAAATAGTTACTGAAAAATTTAAAATAAATACTATTAAAAAACCAGGTGTATCTCATATTTATGAACACGAAAAGCTTCGAAAAAGAGCACGAATTCTTAAAGAAGAATATGATTCAAAACAAAGTCAATTGATGATAGGTGCTAAGATTGGCAATTTAACAGATTTTGAAAGAAAATATGTTGGTACGGTATATTCTTATATATTAGGCGGGAATGCAGATTCACTTTTATTTAGAGAAGTTAGAGAAAAAAACTCACTTTGTTATTCAATATATTCACAAATTAGATTAGCTACTAATTTATTAATTATAACTGCTGGAATTGATAAAGATGATTATAATAAAACTGTTAAATTAATAAGAAGAGAAATAAATAATATTTTAAAAGGAAATTTTGATGATAGTCTAATTGAAAAAGTAAAAATAAATTATTTAAACGCTTTAGACGAATTAGAAGATTCGCCATTTTCAATATTAGAAAATTATGTAGCTATTGAATATGTTGGAATTGATGAAGTAAAAGAAAGAATAAAAAATATTAACAAAGTAAATAAACAGATGGTTGTTGATTTTGCCAAAAAAATTCATTTAGATACAATCTTTTTGTTAGAGGGCGGTTTAGAATGAAAATAGAAAAATTAAGTAAATTAGACTTAGAATTATATTATGAAAAATTGGATAATGGTTTAGAAATATATATTATTCCTAAAACAAACGTTAATAATATATATGTTACTTTAAGTACTAAATATGGTTCTCGCCATATTGAATTTGTTCCAAAAGGCGAAAAAAAATTAAGAAAATTTCCACCAGGAATTGCCCATTTTTTAGAGCATAAACTCTTTGAACAAAAAGATGGAATTGATCCATTTACTTTTTATAATGAAAATGGTGCAGATGCTAATGCAAATACTAGTAGTCAAAAAACAACCTATTTGTTTTCAAGTCCCAATAAATTAAAAGAAAATCTTGATTTTTTAATTAATTTTGTCCAAGATCCTTATTTTACTGATGAAAATGTCGAAAAAGAAAAAGGGATCATTGCCCAAGAAATAAAAATGTATGAGGATGATCCTTTTTATGTTTTATATGATAAAACATTATATAATTCAATTGTTAAAAATTCTATTAGAATTCCAGTTATTGGAACAATAGATTCAATAAAGAAAATAACTAAAGATGATTTATATACGTGTTATAGTACATTTTATAATCCTAGTAATATGTTTGTTGTAGTAACGGGAAACGTTGATCCAAAAGAAGTTATAAGTATTATCAAAGCCAATCAATCAACTCGTTCGTTTGAAGATGTTAACATTCCAATTAAGGTCAAAAAATATAATGAACCTGATTATGTATATAAAGAAAAAGAAGTTATTAAAATGAATGTAGCAATTCCAAAGGTTTCTCATACATTTAAAATCAATTTATCCAACTTTAATGACATCAGTAGAAAAGAATTAGTTGATTATATAATGTTATATTTTGAACTAAAATTTGGTTCAACATCACTTTTTAATGAACAATTAAAAGAGCAGAAAATAATTACTGGAACTCTCGATTATACAATTGTTGATGTTGATAGTCACTTTTTATTTATGTTAATCGCCGATACTGAAAAACCAAACTTGTTAATTGAATTAATCAATAAAGAAATAGATAAATTTAATGCAACAGAAGAAGAATTTAATCGTAAGAAAAAAACAATTATTTCATCACTTTTATATTTAAGTGACAATATCTATAGACTCAATAATAAAATAATGAATAATATTATTACTGAGGGAAAAGTAATAATCAATGATTATGACGAAATAAATAATTATTCATTTGAAACATTTGAAAAAACAATTAGACAAATTAATTTTAAAAATCACAGTTCTGTTATGGTAATACCTAAAGAGCTTGATTTAAGTACAGAAATATGATAAATTATAAATAGCTAGGGGAGGTATAAAATGGAAACTTTATTAATAATAATATCACTTTTATTAATCGCAATTGTTCTTCTACAAAGTGGTAAAGCAGAAGGTGCATCAAATGTTATTTCAGGCGGTAATGAAAGTTTATTTGCAAATAGAAAAGAACGTGGTTCTGAATTATTTATTAGTCGTTTAACATTTGCTTTAGGAGTTGCATTCTTTGTTATTTGTTTCATAATGGGGTTTTAAAAAAGAAGTAGAAATTGTCTACTTCTTTTTTTTATCCATATAATTCTTCTTTTAATTTTTCAATATTTTCATTCATAAGTGTTATATAATTTTTATTACTTTCCCGTTCTTCTTCGGTTAAATTAGTAAGTGAGTGAATAGTAACAATTTTAACATTTGTTTCTTTTTGAATCTTTTTAATAGTTTCACTAATTTCTTCATTTTGTTTAACAAATATATGTTCAATAACTCCATCATTAATTAATTTTTTAGTATCGGCAATTGTTTTTTCTGTTAAAAATTCATTTTCTTCTAAAGATATGACTTCAATATTATATTTTTCTAAAAATTTAAAAAGATCATGACTAACAACAATTTTATTATGAGTTGCATTTTCAGCTATTTGTTTTAGATTCGCGTCAATACTTGAAACTTCAAGATAAAGTCTTTGATAGTTTTCATCAATTTCATTTTTTAAATATTGATTATTTATATAATCATTAAATCCCATTTTGATGTTCTGAGCCATCATCAAAAAATTTGAGGGGTTCATCCATAATTCTTCGACACTATAATCATAAGTCATTGATAAAGATGAGTCAATAATTTTAATTTTTTGATTATTATTAAATAGAGGAATAACATAATCTTTTTCTTTACTTAAAGCATTAAAAATAAATAAACTACCTTTACTATAATCTTTAATTTGTTTATCCGTTAGTTCATAATCATCAATAATAACACCATCTGGATAAATACTATATATATTACTATGGTTGCTGTATAAACGCTCTGTAATATATTCAATTGGATAGGAGGTAGTATATATATCAACATCCTCTAAAACATCTCTTTTTAAACAACCTGTAGTAATTAATATTGTTAATAAAAATATTATTAAAATTTTAATTTTTTTCATTTTACATTCTCCTTTTTTATTACGGGATCATATCCTGATGTTCCCCATGGATTACATTTTAATATTCTTTTTAAAGTTAAAAATCCACCCCTAACACTACCATGTTTTTCGATAGCTTCAATTCCGTAATTTGAGCAAGTAGGGATATGGCGGCAGCTGTAATGAAAATTACCAGGAATTTTTTGATACAATTTTATTAAAGAAATTAAAATGTGTTTCATTTTCTCACCAATAATATTATACTAAACAACTTGAAAAAAGTAAATTTATTTTATTGGTGTCTTATGATATAATGTAATTGGAAAAACTAAAGGTAGGTGAGACTCATGGAAATATTAAAAAAATTCAATATCAAAACTAAAAATAAAAAAATATATGAACAAGCATTTACTCATTCCTCATATTCTAACGAAGAATATAGTTCATGTTATGAGCGATTAGAATTTTTAGGTGATGCTGTTTTTGAATTAATTATTACTGAATACTTATTTCAAAATTGTCCTGAAGATGAAGGTGCTATGACAAAATTAAGGGCTCATTACGCATGTGAAGATGCTTTATATATATATTCAATGAAACTTAAACTTAATGAAAATTTAAGATTAGGTAAAGGTGAATTAGAGAGTGGTGGAAAATATCGAAAAGCAATTGTTGCCGATATTTTCGAATCATTTTTAGGAGCACTTTATTTAGATCAAGGTTTTGTTAGAACAAAAAAATTTGTTTATAAGTATGTTATTCCAATTATCGAGTCAGATGAATTAGAAATACCAGGAGATTATAAAACTGAACTCCAAGAATTAACGCAAACTGATAAGAGAAATTTAGAATATGTTGTTTTAAAAGATGAAGGACCATCACATAACAAAAAATATACTATAGCTGTTAAAATAGATAATATAACATATGGTGTTGGTATTGATTCATCTAAAAAAGGTGCTGAACAAAAAGCCGCAAAAGAAGCTTTAAATAAAATTGCAAAATAAGGTTGATAAAATGAAAAAAAACAAGTAAAATATATAAGCGAGGAGAGATATCATGGGAAGAGCTTATGAAGTTCGAAAAGCAAGTATACAAAAAACAGGTGCAGCTAAAGCAAAAATATATTCACTATATGCTCGTGAAATATATCAAGCTGCCAAAACAGGCGGCGCTGAGCCAGAATCTAATGCAACTTTAAAAAGATTAATAGACCGTGCTAAAAAAGAACAAGTACCATCAGATATTATTAATCGTGCGATTGATAAAGTTAATTCAGGGGTTGATGAGAGTTATGATAGCGTTCGATATGAAATATTTGGACCCAATGGCTCTACATTAATTGTTGATTGTTTAACTGATAATGTTAATAGAACTTTAAGTCATATAAGGCCGATTTTAAATAAAAATAATTGTAAAATGGGAGTTAGTGGTAGTGTTGCTTATATGTATGATCATTTATCAGTTGTTCGTTTTACGGGCTTAAATGAAGAAGAAGTAATTGAAGCAATGATTGAAAATGATGTTAATGTAGACGATATCGAAGTTGAAGACAATAATATTACAATTTATGCTGACCCACAAGATTTGTTTAAAACAAAAGAAGCAATTAATAAATTATTACCTGATGTTGAGTATATTGTTGATGAAATTACAATGATTCCAAAATCAAAAATTGAATTAACTGACGAAGATAAAGAACTTATAAATAAAGTAATAACTTTATTAGAAGATGTTGAAGATGTTCAAAACATCTATCACAATGTTAATTTATAAGGGGGCACAACTATGAATATAATAGAAATTAATTTTGGCCAAATAATTTTAAATTTAAATTTTTTTTAGTATGAAAAATAGATTTTTTGTCTATTTTTTCTTTTTTTAAAAAGCTTATTATGATAAACTATATATGAGGTGATTTATAATGAATGAAATTAATTTATTACCAGCCGACACTTTTATTGTTGTCAATAAAACGATATTAAAAGATGAAGATCGCCTCTTACTATCAATGTTATATCAACCGATAATTGGTGGAATGGCTACTAACTTATATTTCACCTTATGGGCTTATTTAGATAAAAAAGAATTAATATCAACGGAATGGACTCATCATCATTTGCTAGCAACTACTAGAGTAAATTTAGAAAATATAAAAATTGCTAGAGAAAAGCTAGAAGGAATTGGTCTTTTAAAAACATATGTTCAAAAAAATAGTGTTAATAACTATGTATATGAGCTATATTCACCATTAACCGCTTATGAATTTTTATCAAACCCTATTTTAGCAACTTCTCTTTATAATAATGTTGGTGAAATAGAATTTGAAAAAATAAAAAATTATTATAAAATTCCCAAAATTAATTTAGAAGAATATGAAGATATTACTTGTACTTTTTCTGATGTTTTTAAACTAGTAACTGATTCACCAATAGAAGTATTATCAAGTGATATTAAAAGACATCACTATCGGGCTTTAGAACTCATTTCAGAACTTAATGTTGATGAGGTATTAAGTAAAATACCAGAAGAAATGTTGAATCCAAGAAGTATAACTAATGAAACTAAAGAATTAATATATAAACTTAGTTTTATTTATAATTTAGATGATATGAATACTGTTGAAATAATAAAAAATTCACTAAATGATCAACGAAGAATAGATACAAAATTATTACAGTTAAATTGTCAAAATTATTTTAAATTTGAAAACAAAGGTAAATTACCATCTTTAGCATATAAAAATCAACCTGAATATTTATGTAAATCAGTAACAGGGTTAAGTAAACGTGATAAAATGATTCATATTTTTGAAACAACCTCACCGGCTATATTTTTAGCTAGTAAAAATAATACTAATACGATTACCAAAAATGATAAAGAAGTATTATCATATTTATTATTAGAATTAAATTTAAATCCTGGTGTTGTTAATGTTTTAATTGATTATGTATTAAGAATAAATAATAATAAATTAATTAAAAATTTTGTTGAATTAATAGCTATTCAATGGAAACGAAATAAAATTGAAACAGTTGAAGAAGCTATGAATTTAGCTGAAAAAGAATATCGCAATCGTCAAAAAATAAATGCTCCTAAAAAAACTAAAAAAGTATCAAAAGAAATAATACCTGAATGGTTTGATCAGGAGATTGAAACTAAAAAAATTGATGAAGATAGTCGCAAAAAACTGGAAAAAATGTTAGAAGAATATAAGTAGGTGATTTATTTGAAAAAAATATCAGATCAATTAAAAGAAATGGGATTGAATAAAGTTTTAAAAAACAATTTATACAATTCATATAAAGAAGCCTTAAAGGATAAAAATTTTAAACAATTAGTTTCTAAACTAAAATTAAGTGATGATATACTAATGCAATATACTTCTTTATTAGAAGAATCTAGTATTGAGTATGGCAATTGTCAAAATTGTAAAGGCTTAATTGAATGTAAAAATGAAATAACGGGTTATGCCCATTTACCCATGGTGGTGGATTCTAATTTAGAATTTGGATTTGTAGCCTGTCGTTATCAAAAACAATTTCAAAAAGAAACATCACATTTGAAAAATGTATATTTACATGATGTTCCAAAAAACTTAGCTGAAGCATCAATGGCTAATATTATAAAAGAAGATAAGGGTCGGATAGAAATAATAATGTGGATATTATCATTTTTAAAATCTTACCCAAAAGATAAACATCAAAAAGGTTTATATTTACACGGTAACTTTGGTTCCGGTAAAACCTATCTAATAGCTGCTATGTTTAATGAATTAGCAAAACAAGATATAAGGAGTGCAATTATATATTGGCCAGAATTTCTTAGAGATTTAAAAGGATCATTTCAAACAGATTTTACAGAAAAGTTTGAATATATTAAAAAAGTACCTTTATTATTAATTGATGATATAGGTGCTGAAAGCGTAACGGAGTGGGGACGTGATGAAATATTAGGACCTATTCTCCAATATCGTATGCAAGAACAAATACCAACCTTTTTTACATCAAATCTTGATTTAGAAACGTTGGAATCTCACTTAAGTGTTACGCGTGATAATATTTCGAAAGTAAAATCAAAAAGAATTATCGAGCGAATAAAACAATTAACAGAAGAAAAGCAAATGATTGCTAGAAATTTAAGGAAGTAGAGGAAGTAAAGATGCGTAGTAATTTAAAGTCAGAAACAGAAAACATTGAAATTATCGAAGTGGAAGGTTTAGAAAAATATGGTGAAATTGCAGAAATAGAAAACATGAGTCAAATGATTGATTATTTAGTCTTTGATATAAATGATATTAAACAATTTAAAATTGTTTTTGAAAAACACAAACAAGAAATTATTAAACAATTTAAAAAAAATGATAAAGCTTTATCTTTAGTTGAAAAATACATCGATTATGCTAAAGATGAAAAAATAAGTGTTCACCAATTAATAAATATGTCTAAAACAATTTCATACATTATTAATAGTACATCAATTAATATAGGACCAGAAGAGAGAAAAGAAATATTAAAAACTTTAAATAATACGCAGTCTCGGTTATCTCCGAAGCATTATTCTAGTGCGGAACGCAAGAGAATTAACAAATATATAAATTTATTAAAAGAAAGTATCAAAAAACAAAATCCAAAAAATAATCAATTAAATAATTTAAATTATAAATATGGTATTAGTGATACTTTTAGCAGGCAAGTTATTGATGAATTAAATAATGTTGTCAAAAGTTATGATAAACCATATGTTGATCTAAGAAATAAATATATTTTTACGATAGATACTAGTAAAAATTGTTGTTATGAAGATGCTATGTCTTTTGAAAAATTGCCTAATGGTAACTATTTGTTAGGTGTTTATATCATAGATGTCTACAGTTATATTCAACCAGAAGGTTTATTGGAAATGGAAGCTTTTAATCGGGGCCGGACCATATATCTACCTGGACTTAATCTTCCTATGTTTCCTGAAGAGTTAGTTTTTAATTATTTAACCTTAGTAAAAAATAAAACTAAATGTGTAATTGCTAATTTATTTGAATTTTCACCATCTTTTGATTTAGTAAATTATGATATTAAAAGAGCAATAGTTAATATTAAAGATAATAAAGCCTATAAAGAAGTAGAAGCGGACTTAAGCGCTGGTAAATCAATATTAGAAAATGACTTATTTGATAAATTGTTATTATTAGTTAATAAAATTAAACAATCTAATCCTTCAGTTAAAAACTATCATACTAAAAAAGAAAACAACAGTTGCTACTCTAAAAATCAATCACAAATAATAGAGTATTTAATGATTTATACTAATCAACTTAATGCAGAAAAATATAGTAAAACCCAATATCCATTTTTATATCGTGTTAATTTAGATCGATATGATTATTTTAAAAATTTAAAAATTGACACAAATAGTGGAACTGTTCAAAATGTGATTGATGAATTAAAAAATATTCCCAATTCATCATTTTACTCCACTGAAAATAAAGGCCATTTTGGACTAAATTTAAAAATATATGCTCATACTACAACACCAGCTCGTAATTTTGCAGCTTTACAAAATCAAAAATTAGTTCAAAAAATTATAATTGATAAAGAACAATTAACCGATGCCGAAGTATATAATTTAAAAGATAAATTAGATATAATAAGTCAAGCATTAAACGAAAAAGATAAAATAATAAATGGATATACCGAAGAGTATATGTATCTTAAACGAAGAAAGAAAATTTAAAACCATTTGACAAATAAAAAAAACATGGTAAAATAAATATTAATTTTAAAAAAATGTTGATTAGGACACGGTTATTAAAATTTTATTTAAAAGCAAGTTAGTGTTGATGGGAGACTAATAAATAAAATTAATAACTACTACCTATGAATTGGACTCGAAAGAGATTCCCGGTTAGATACCGTTATTTAATTAAGTTAAAGGTAGGATGGTACCGTGTTATAAACACTCCTCAAGTTTGAGGGTGTTTTTTTATAGAAAGAGGTGGATTATGGATAAGCGAACGGTTGAAAAATATAAGCGATTAAGAAATCAATTATTTGATTTAAGATTAAAACTTCAATTTCAAAAAGAAGAAGAAGAAAAAATAAAGACTGAACAAGAAATAAATAAAATAAGAAAAGAAATTGGTCATTTAATGCAAGAATTTAAAATAAATAAAATGGCCAATAAAGGAGGAAAACAAAAATGATAAATATTAAAGAAAATGAAAAATTAAGTATTTTAAATCATAGCTGTGCGCATTTACTAGCACATGCAATATCAAAAATATATCCCCATGCTTTATTTTGGGTTGGACCAGTTGTATCAGAAGGGTTTTATTATGACATCGACTTAGGTGATGATGTAATTACCGAAGAAGATTTAGACCAAATTGCAAGAGAAATGAAAAAAATAGTTAAATCTAATAAGTTAATCAAAAGATTAGAGCTAGCAAAAGAAGAAGCATTAGAATTATTTAAGCATGATCCTTATAAAATTGATTTAATTAATAATTTAGATGAGAATGAATTGATAACTGCATATCAACAAGAAGAATTTATTGATCTTTGTCGTGGTCCACATGTTGATAGTACTAAAAAATTAAAACATTTTAAATTATTAAAAGTTAGCGGTGCTTATTATAAAGGTGATTCTAATAATAAAATGTTACAACGAGTATATGGTATTTGTTTTGAAAAAGAAGCAGATTTAAATAATCATTTAGAGCTATTAGAAGAGGCTAAACGTCGTGATCATCGTAAATTAGGTAAAGAACTCGAACTATTCATGATTAGTGAATACGGCCCTGGATTTCCATTTTGGTTGCCTAATGGAATGACTTTAAGAAAAGCTTTAGAAGATTATTGGTATGAAGAACACCGTAAAGAAGGATATGAGTTTATTATGACTCCTATTATGTTAAATCGTGATTTATGGGAAGTTTCAGGTCATTGGTATAATTATAAAGAAAATATGTATACATCAACAATTGATGATAAAGAATTTGCGATCAAACCAATGAACTGTCCAGGCGGGATGTTAGTTTATAAAAACAAACTTCATTCATATAAAGATTTACCACTTCGTGTTGGTGAATTAGGACTTGTTCACCGTCATGAAGCAAGTGGTGCCTTAAGCGGTTTATTCCGGGTAAGAAACTTTACTCAAGATGATGCCCACTTATTTATGACAGAAGATCAAATTGAATCAGAAATTATTAGATTAATAAACTTTATTGATCGTATGTATAAAGTATTTAATTTAAAGTATGAAATAGAGCTATCGACAAGGCCATTGGATAAATATATAGGTGAAATAGAAACTTGGGATAAAGCTGAAGAAGCTTTAAAACAAGCCGTTATTAATGCTGGACATGAGTATAAATTAAACCCAGGTGATGGTGCTTTTTATGGCCCTAAATTAGATTTTAAAGTAACTGATTCATTAGGACGCCCTTGGCAATGTGGAACTATTCAATTAGACATGCAAATGCCTGAAAGATTCGATTTAACTTATATTGATGCTGATGGTTCGAAAAAACGCCCAATCATGCTACATCGAGTAATATATGGTTCATTAGAGAGATTTATTGGTGTTTTAATTGAACACTATGCTGGTGCATTTCCAACTTGGTTAAGTCCAGTTCAAGTAAATATTATTCCAGTAAATAATGAATACCATTTAGAAGGTGCTTCTGTTATTAAAGAACATTTAGAAAAAAATAATATTAGAGTTGAATTAGATAGTCGTGATGAAAAATTAAGTTATCGTATGCGTGAAAGTCAAATTAAAAAAATTCCTTATTCACTTATAATTGGTGATAAAGAAATAGAAAATCATCAAATTAGTTATCGAAAATATGGAAGTAATGAAACAATAACTCTTGGAATAGATGAATTCATTGACAAAATAAAGTTTGAAATTGAAAAAAAGAATTAATATTCTTTTTTTTTGTAATAAAAATTATAATTTCTAATATAATGTAATAGATTATTACTAGGAGGGTAACAATGGTTAATAAAAAAAATTTATGGTTTTTAACTTTATTTAGTTTAATATTAGTATTAAGTGTTTATTATATAACAATGCCTTCAGAATTGTTATTAACGGTTCAAAACAAAACACCAGAGACTAATAAGAAATCAGATGGTGAAGTAGTTTCTATTGAAGAAAGTGATGTTTTACTAGCACTGCGCCTGGAAGCTGATGATCAATTATTAAAAAATATGAATGATTTAAAAATAATTTTAACAAGCATTGATGCTAGTGTTGAGGAAAAAAATAATGCATATGAAAAAATGAGGGTATTAAATATTAATAAAGGAGAAGAAGAAAGTTTAGAAAAAAAGATTTTAGAGCAGTTTAAATTAAAATCATTTGTGAAAATAGATGGTAATCAAATAAGAATTGTTGTTGCTAGTGATAAGCATGATAATAAATTAGCTAACGATATAATGCGTTTAGCGCAAAGTAAATATGATAAAAAGATGTATATAACAGTCAAATTTCAAAAATAACTTTGATTGTTATTTTTTATAGGCGTATTCTCTCACTAAAAAATACAATTGTCATAGAATAATATGAGTAAATATCAACCACCTAACTTTAGGAAGTGAGGGAAATAATGAACAAAAGCATTCTTACCAAAAGAGAGAGAGAAGTATTCGAGTTACTTATTCAAAATAAAACTACGTCTGAAATTGCTCAAATGTTAAAAATAAGCGAAAAAACTGTTCGAAATCATATATCAAATGCAATGCAGAAATTAGGAGTTAAAGGCCGCGCTGGTGCGGTTGTTGAACTTTTAAAACTTGGGGAACTTTCATTATAAAAGCCGAATTAATCCTCGGCTTTTTTCATATTATTAGTTAGAGGTGAAATATGATAAAATTTTATAAAAAAATAATTACAAAAAAAATTATAGTAACAACCTTAGCTTTAATTACTTTGTTTTTAATTTATTTAATACCAAAAGATGATAGTTTACAAAATAAACTACCTCAGGAATTGGAATATGTTGATCGCGAAGTTATGACAAATGTTATTTATTTATTAGATGGTAATGATTATTTAGGTAAAACCAAAGTTGTTATTAATTCTAATAATCAAACAATTGAAAAAAAAGCAAAAGAATTAATGGAAATATTAATAAAAGATGGGGCAGGGGAAAGTAAAATTCCAAGTGGTTTTAGATCATTGTTACCAGCAGAAACAAAAGTATTGAGTATTAAATATGAAAAAAATTTAATGAAAATTAATTTTTCAAAGGATTTATTAAATGTAGAAGAATGGTTAGAAGAAAAAGTAGTTGAAGCTATCGTTTATACTCTAACTAGTATTAATGGTGTTGATAATGTTATTATTTATGTCGAAGGGGATATTTTGTCAAAATTGCCACAAAGTAAAATAAATCTTCCAAGTACGTTAAATCGTGATTTTGGGATTAATAAAAAGTATGATCTAAAATCAAATAAAGGTATAAACCAAGTAACTGTATATTATGTTAATAAATTTAACAATGATTATTATTATGTTCCAGTTACTAAATATTTAAATGATAGTCGTGAAAAAATTCATATTATTATTGATGAATTGAGTAGTAGTCATGTTTATAATAATAATTTAATGAGTTTTTTAAGTAATAATGCCAAATTATTATCTGTTGAACAAACTAATGATATAATGCAATTAAAATTTAATACTTATTTGTTTAGCGATATTGTTAATCAGGATATTTTAGAAGAAGTAATTTATACTATATGTTTATCAATTAAAGATAATTATAGTGTTAAAGAGGTAGTGTTTGAAGTTGAAAATCAAGAAATATTAAAAAAAGTTTTAAAAACTATTGAATAAATAAAATAAATGGTGTATACTTAATATGTTCATCTGAACATATTGTCCTCGTAGCTCAGCTGGATAGAGCAATGCCCTTCTAAGGCATCGGTCGGGCGTTCGAATCGCTCCGAGGACGCCATATATGTTGACAAAAGCCTTATAAAATAAGGCTTTTTTATTAAAAAAGCGAATATAATTATTATTCGCTTTTAATATTATTCTTTTTTAAAACACATAAACCAATCTAAGCAATAAGTTTCATCTTCAGGAGTTTCAACTCTTTCTTTAGCAATACCACATGAACCAGCTGGTGGGATAATAACATCATCACCTGGTTTCCAATCTGCTGGAGTCGCCACATTGTCTTTATCAGCTTTTTGAAGAGCAATAATAATTCTTTTAATTTCATCAAAGTTTCTTCCTGTACTTAATGGATAATATAAGATAGTTCTAATAATACCTTTTGGATCAATAATGAACACAGCTCTTACTGCTTGAGTATTAGATTGATTTGGTTGAATCATTCCGTATTTTTTGGCAACATCCATTTTTATATCTTCGATTAAAGGAAATTGAACTTCGACATTTTCCATACCATTCCATTTAATTTTTTCTTTAATAGTTCTTAGCCATGCAATATGTGAATATAATGAATCAACACTTAACCCAACTAATTCAGTATTTAATTCTTTAAATTCATCACTCATTGTTGCAAATGTCATAAACTCGGTTGTACATACCGGTGTGAAATCTGCTGGATGTGAAAATAAAATAACCCATTTTCCTTTATAATCTTCAGGGAAATTAATATTTCCTTGAGTAGTAACTGCCTTAAAACTTGGGGCAGGGTCGCCAATTAATGGCATTTGATAAAATTCTTTTATTTCTTCCATAATAAATCTCCTTTCACAAGTAGTAATGATTACTACTTCTAATATAATTATATCACATAAAAAAAATAAAACAACTAAAACTTTTTAAAAAATAATTGTTTAAAGTTCTTGCTAAAAATATTAACTTAATATATAATTTATATAGACTTTAGTGTCTTATATTTTTTAATATTGTGTTAGCCTAGACTAACAATGGAAAGAGGTAATATATTGAAAACAATTTTAAAAATAGATGATCTTCATGCTAAGGTAGCTGATAAAGATATTTTGAAAGGAATAAATTTAAAAATTAATGCTGGTGAGATACATGTAATAATGGGCACTAATGGTGCTGGAAAATCAACACTAGCATCAGTTATTATGGGAAATCCGCGCTATAAAGTTACTAAAGGTGAAATTAAACTAGAAGATAAAAACTTACTAGAAATGAAAGTTGATGAAAGAGCACGAGCAGGAGTCTTTTTAGCAATGCAATACCCAAGCGAGTTATCTGGTATTTCCAATGTTCAATTTTTAAAAAGTGCGATTAATAGTAGACGTGATAAAAACAATCAAATTAAAATGATTGATTTTTATAATTCATTTAAAGAAAAAGCAAAACAGATGAAAATATCAGATGATTATGCTAATAGATCAGTTAATGAAGGATATAGTGGCGGTGAAAAAAAGAAAAATGAAATTTTTCAAATGTTATTATTAAAACCAAAGTTAGCTGTTTTAGATGAAATTGATTCTGGTCTAGATATTGATGCAATTAAATTAGTTGGTGAAAATGTAACAAATTATTTTAATGAAAACCGGGAAAATACAGCTGTTTTAATTATTACTCATTATCCTCGGCTTTTAAAATATATTAAGCCCCATTTTGTTCATATTATTGATAATGGTAAAATAATTAAAACTGGTGGTTATGAATTAGCCGAAAAGCTAGAAAACGAAGGATATAAAGGAATTGTCAAATGAAAGTAAATGATGTGATTAATAATATAGCTAAAGATGAAACAATTATAAATGTTAATAACAATAATATTATTATTGAGGAAAGTGGAACATATCATTTTATTTATAATTATAAAAATCCATTATGTAATATTAATATTACAATAAAAGACAATATTAAAGTTGATATTATTGAATATCATTTCTTTGAAGGAAAAGATTTATCGTATTTTTATAATCAAAATATTGAAGTATTAGAAAATAGTGAAGTAACATATAATTTTTTATACATTAATAATAATATATCATTAGATAAAAAAATAAATATAAAATTATTTAAAAATAGTTATATTAAAACTTATATTTTAGAATTAAGTAATAATAACCAATCAACTTATAGTATTGACTTAATTGATCAATATGCAACTGCAGAATTTAATTTAATGATTTATTTAGATAAAATAAAGGATCAAAAACATGAAATAAATATAAACCATTTAAATGAAAATACAACCTCTAATATGTATAATCATGCTGTGATTAATGACTTTGCTAATTGTGTGATAGATGCTAAAACTTATATTAAAGAAAATGCGAACAAATCAAAAGCTAATCAAATAAATAAAGTTTTAATGTTAAGCAATACATGTCAAAATTCTATTAATCCCAAACTATTAATTGATTGCTTTAATGTTCAAGGTGGTCATACTGCTACATCTGGTCGAGTAAGTGATGAAGATATGTATTATCTTCAAAGTCGTGGGATTGATCAAAACGCAGCTAATCGTTTATTTACAATAGGTTATTTAATGAAGAATACCCCTCATTATTTAACTGAAATTATAATTAAAGAAATTGAAAGGAGGATTTCTTATGAATAAATATCGAAAAGATTTTCCCATGTTAAATCATGATTTTATATATTTTAATAATGCTTCAACATCTTTAAAACCTAAATGTGTAATTGATGTAATGAATGATTATTATATCAACTATGGAGTAAATACTAATCGTGGCATTGATAATTTAGGTTTTTCAGTAACACAAAAATATGAACAAGTTCGGAAAAAAGTGGCAAATTTTATAGGAAGTAAAAAAGACGAAATAATTTTTACTAGAGGCACAACAGAAAGTTTAAACTTAATTGCTTTATCATTTGGTAATTTAATATTAGAAAAAGATGATGAAGTGATAGTATCAATTGTTGAACATCACGCTAATTTTATACCATGGCAAGAATTATGTAAAAAAGTTGGTGCTAAATTACTAATTGTACCTACTTTGGAAAACGGATTAGTTGATCCAAATGATTTATTAAAAGTAATGAATAATAAAACAAAAATCGTTGCCATAAATCACATGTCTAATGTTATGGGTGGTATTAATAATTTATTAAAATTATCAGAAATAGTGCATCAATTTAATGCTTATTTTGTAGTAGATGGCGCTCAAGGAATAGTTCACGATAAAATAAATGTAAGCCAATTAAATATTGATTTTTATGCTTTTTCAAGCCATAAAATGTATGGCCCAATGGGAGTTGGAGTTTTATATGGTAAAAAAGAACTCTTAGATATAATGCCACCAGTTATGTTTGGTGGGGAAATGATTGAACACGTAACCTGTTTAAAATCAACGTATAAAGAAGCACCATATAAATTTGAAGCGGGAACAATGATGATTCCAGAAGTACTCGGTTTAGGCCGTGCGATTGATTATATTCAAGAAATTGGTCAAAATGAAATAAATGAATATACTAAAAATTTAAGAAATTATTTAGTTGATAAACTAATCAAAGAAGTTAATAATATTGAAATATATAATATTGATAATGTTAATTCAAGTATTATTACATTTAATATAAAAAATATTCATGCTCACGATGTAGCATCGTTTTTAGATAAAGAAAATATCATTGTTAGAGCTGGCCATCACTGTGCTGAACCTTTGATGCATGATTTAGGGGTTGCTGCTACAATTAGAATTAGTTTATCTTTTTATAATACTTATGAAGAATGTGATAAAGTAGTTGAAGTGTTAAAAAGGTCGGGTGATTATATCAATGTCTTATTTAAATGATGAAAGCCTATATCGGGAAATTATTATGGATCATGTAAAAAATCCACGTAATCAAAAAGATGTTACTGATAAATTTAAAAGTATCCATTTGAAAAATCCGTCATGTGGTGACGAATTAACATTGTTTATTTTAATTGATAAAGATCAAATAGTTGATTTAACTTATGAAGTTGTTGGATGTTCAATTTGTACTTCAAGTGTATCAATGATGAGTGAATTATTAATCGGTAAATCAATAAGTGAAGCGAAAAAAATAATTAAAAATTTTAATAATATGATAACAGATAAAGAGTATAACCCTAGTTTATTAGGAGATGCCATTAGTTTAAAAGGAATTGTTAATGTCCCACCACGTATTAAATGTGCTAATCTAGGTTATAAAGCTTTTTCTGATTTTATCGAGGGTGAAACAAATGACTGATTATAAATATGGTTTTAACGACGGAAACGTAGCGGTCTTAAAGTTTGAAAAAGGCTTAAATGAAGAAGTTATTAAAAAAATATCTTCTCTAAAAGGTGAACCAGATTGGTTATTGCAATTTCGCTTAAAAGCATACCAACAATTTTTAGAAATACCTAATCCAAAATGGGGATTAGATTTAACAGATATTGATTTTGATGATATATATTATTATATAAAACCTAGTGAAGAAGTAACAAGTAATTGGAATCAAGTTCCAACTAAAATAAAAAATACTTTTGATAAAATAGGTGTTATTGAAGCCGAAAAAAAACATTTAGATGGTATAGCCACTCAATATGAATCGGAAGTAGTTTATCACAATTTAAATCGTGAATTAAAAGAAAAAGGGGTAATTTTTTTAGATACTGATAGTGCAATTAAACAATATCCTGTTCTATTTAAAGAATATTTTGCCACTTTAGTGGAAAGTAATGATAATAAATATGCAGCACTAAATTCTGCAGTTTTTTCAGGTGGTTCATTTATATATGTTCCTAAAGGGGTAAAGTTAGAAAAACCATTACAATCATATTTTAGAATAAATGCTGATAAAATGGGTCAATTTGAAAGAACTTTAATAATTGTAGATGAAGGCGCTGATCTAACATATGTTGAAGGATGCACTGCACCAACCTATTCAAGTGATTCACTTCATGCGGCGGTTGTTGAAATATTTGTTAAGAAAAATGCGAGATGTCGTTATACCGCAATTCAAAATTGGTCAAGTAATGTTTATAATTTAGTTACTAAAAGGGCGATTTGCGAAGAAGGCGCCATTATGGAATGGATTGATGGTAATATTGGAGCCAAAGCAAATATGAAATATCCAGCCGTTATTTTAAAAGGTGAAGGATCAGTTGGAATAACTATTTCAATTGCGGTTTCTGGTAAAGGTCAAATTCAAGATGCTGGCGCCAAAATGATCCATCTAGCACCTAATACATCGTCAAGTATAATTTCTAAATCAATATCAAAAGATGGTGGAAATTCAATATATCGCGGATTAGTTTATCATAATAAATTAGCTACTAATGCTAAAACTAATGTTGAATGTGATACTTTAATTTTAGATAAATATTCTAAATCAGATACTATCCCTATCAATATAATTAAAAATGGGACATCAACTCTTCAACATGAAGCTAAAGTATCAAAAATAGATGAAGAAATGTTGTATTATATAATGAGTCGAGGTTTAACTGAGGAAGAAGCTAATGAAATGATTATTATGGGGTTTATAGAACCTTTTACTAAAGAATTACCAATGGAATATGCAGTGGAATTAAACCAATTATTAAAAATGGAAATGAGTGGTTCGATTGGTTAAAAAAATTAATTTAACAGCTTCTCAATCTGATTATTTATCTGCTATATATAATATTTCTAAAAAAGGAGATGTTCGAGTTACAACTATTGCTGAATATTTAAATTATAGTAAACCAAGTGTTGTAAACGCTTTAAAAACTTTGGATAATTTAAAACTCATAAATTATAATGAAGGAATAATAAAACTTACCGAAATTGGTGAAAAACATGCCAAAGATATTATTAGAAGAGATAAAATTTTACAAAAATTTATGATTGATGTTTTGGGAGTTGAAGAAAATATTGCAAAAATTGATTCAACTAAAATAAAACATGCAGTATCTTGTTATACAATAACTAAATTAGAAGAGTATATATGTGAAATATTGAAAATAGAAACTAATATAGATGATGATTGTGTATATGATTGTAACAGTAAAATATGTGAAAGTTGTGGTCGCTTTTTCAATCAATAGTTGGAGGTAGTATGAAAAAAGTAATAATTATTTTAACAATGTTGTTATTAATTACTGGTTGTCAACAATTTAGTTTTGAAGAAACTAGTGATTCGATTAAATTTAAAGAAGAGTATGAACAATTAAATAATCAAAAGTCAGCAAATAACAATGAATATTTAAAATTAAATATTAGTTCTAAAAATCCTTTTCAATATTTACCAGATGATGAAGTTATTAAATTTTTAGAGGAAGGGACCGGCATTATTTATTTTGGACTGCCGACTTGCCCTTATTGTCGTTCAACCTTAGAACCGTTAATAGAATTTGCTAAAAATAATAAACTAAATACAATTTATTATTATAATCCAGAACAAATAAGAAAAGACAATAGTGCAGAATATCAAAAAATAGTTGAAATTTTAAAAGCTTTTTTAAAAACAGATACAGTAAATCAAAGTGAAGATGATATTGATTTTGATCCAAACTTAAAAAGATTATTAATGCCTGATGTTTATTTTGTTAATAAAGGACGAATTGTCAGTCATTATGCTGAATCTAAATATAAAACTAAATTAGATAAAAACCAATTAAAAGAAGTAATTGGAAAATATCAAAGTGTATATGAAGATTATGTAGGATCATTATCTATTTGTAATGAAGAGTGTTAAACTCTTTTTTTACAAGTTAATATATATAAATAGTTATTGTAATTAAATACAAAAAAGAACTTGTGTAAAATAATATTATGTAATACTTAAAATTGAGAGATAAACATTAAAACGATATCGAAAAATTTTACAACGTTACTTGACATTAAATCATATTATGCTATTATGAAAAGGATAAAAGTAATATAGGAGGTATAAAATGAAAAAAATAAATAATCAAAATATCAATTTTAATAATACAAATGAGCGATTATTATCATCCTCCAAAATTAAAGTTGTAGATATATATAAAATTTTCAATAGTTCCCCAAAAGGTATGACTGAAGAACAAGTGGATTGTTCAAGAGAAAAATATGGCAAGAATATTGTTAATTTTAAAAAAGAGAAAAGTTTAATAAATAAAATAATTGAAGCTTTTATTAATCCCTTTACGTTAATTTTAATAACACTTGCTATTGTTTCAACTTTTACGGATATTATATTAGTTGATTATTTAGATAGGGATTATACAGCTGTTATCATTATCTTAACAATGGTAATAATTTCTGGCGTTTTAAAATTTACACAAGAGACAAGATCTGGTGAGGCAGCAGAGAAGTTGTTAGAAATGATTGAAACGACTGCGGCTATTGAGAGAATTGAAACAGGGATAAAAGAAATACCATTAGACGAGATAGTAGTTGGCGATATTGTTCATTTATCTGCCGGGGATATGATTCCGGCTGATTTAAGATTAATTCAAACGAAAGATTTATTTATATCACAATCATCATTAACGGGTGAATCGGAACCAGTTGAAAAAATAGCTGAAATTAATAAAAATGATAAAACACTTTTAGATATTAATAATCTTCTATTTATGGGGACATCTGTTGTTAGTGGTTATGCCAAAGGAATAGTTGTTGCCAATGGAAATGATACATTGTTTGGTGAAATTGCCCAAAGTTTAAATAAAGATACAACAATAACTAGTTTTGAAAAAGGAGTAAACTCTGTTTCTTGGATAATTATAAAATATATGTTAATAATGGTCCCAATTGTCTTTTTTATAAATGGGATTACAAAAGGTGATTGGTTATCTGCTTTATTGTTTTCTATTTCAATTGCTGTTGGACTGACCCCGGAAATGTTGCCGATGATTGTTACAACATCTTTAGCAAAAGGTGCGATTGCAATGTCAAAAGAAAAAGTAATAATTAAAAATTTAAATTCAATTCAAAATTTAGGCGCGATTGATATATTATGCACTGATAAAACAGGTACTCTTACCGAAGATAAAATTGTCCTTCAATATCATTTAGATGTTATGGGAAATTTAGATACTCGAGTTTTGCGCCATGCATTTTTAAATTCATATTATCAAACTGGTTTAAAAAACTTAATGGATATTGCTATAATTAATAAAACGATGGAACTTAAATATACTGAAGAAAAACTTTCTAATAGTGTTACTAATTATAAAAAAGTAGATGAAGTACCTTTTGATTTTAATCGAAGAAGAATGTCTGTCGTAGTGGAGGATAAAAATGGAAAAACTCAAATGATTACAAAAGGTGCGGTTGAGGAAATGTTAATTATTTCTAAATTTGTTGAATATGAAGGTAAAGTTGTTGAATTAACAGATGATCTAAAAGATTATGTATTAGAAAAAGTTCAACAATTAAATAAAGATGGAATGAGGGTAATTGCAGTATCACAAAAAACAAATCCATCCCCAGTTGGAGTTTTTTCAGTTGCCGATGAATCAGATATGGTATTAATTGGTTATTTGGCCTTTTTAGATCCACCAAAACAATCAGCGATTGGTGCGATTGAGGCTTTAAAAAATAGTGGTATAGATATAAAAATAATTACAGGCGATAATGAAGAAGTGACTAAATCTGTATGTAATCAGTTAGGAATAAAATATAACAAAATATATTTAGGGCATGATATTGACAATATGCCAGATAAAGAATTAAGTGTTATTGCAAAAAAAGAAACTATATTTGCTAAAATGTCACCTGGGCAAAAAACAAGAGTTATAAATGTTTTGCGCGGCAAAGGACATTCGGTTGGATATTTAGGAGATGGGATTAATGATGCCGGAGCACTCGAAGCGGCAGATATTGGAATTTCAGTTGATAATGCAGTTGATATAGCTAAAGAATCAGCAGATGTTATCTTATTAGAAAAAGATTTAATGGTTTTAGAAAATGGTATTATTGAAGGAAGAAAAACTTATATTAATATGATTAAATATATAAAATTAACAGCAAGTTCAAATTTTGGAAACGTTTTTTCCGTTTTAGTTGCTAGTGCCTTTTTTCCGTTTTTACCGATGACATCAATTCATTTATTACTATTAAATTTAATTTATGATGTTTCATGTACGGCCATACCTTGGGATAATGTTGATAGCGAACTTTTAGAAAAGCCAAAAGATTGGGATGCAAGCTCAGTTTCCAAATTTATGTTATGGATTGGACCAATATCATCAATATTTGACATTGTAACCTTTATGTTAATGTTTTATATAATATCGCCAATGTTTACAGATGGTTTATTATTTCATCAACTAACAGACCCGACAACAAGATCCCTTTATATATCTGTATTTCAAGCTGGTTGGTTTGTTCAATCAATGTGGAGTCAAACACTTGTCATACATTTAATCAGGACACAAAAAATTCCTTTTTTAGAAAGTCGTGCTTCATTCCCATTAACAGCTTTAACAAGTGCTGGAATTATAATATTAACTTTAATTCCTTTTACAACATTTGGAACTTCAATCGGACTTGCACCTTTACCAGGAATTTATTTTATATATCTGTTTGTAATAATTATTTTATATATGATATTAACTTCGTTTATTAAAAAAATATACATTAAAAAATATGGTGAATTATTGTAATAGGAATTATTATATGTTCTAAATATAAGTAAATTATGTTATAATTGATGCAATATAAAGGAGGCTATATGAATAAAGAGGAAGTTTTAAAACTAGCAAATGAAATAATTGATAAAAATAAATATGCTATGGTGGCGACTAATGCTCTAAAAGGTTATCCAAATGTTCGGGCATTATCGACAATGAAAAGGGAAGGACTAGAATTATTTTATTTTAGTACTCGTGCCGAATCATATAAAGTAAAACAAATGAAACGTAATAAAAAAGGATGTATTTATTATTACAGTACTGATAAATATCAATCAGTAATGTTAGAAGGTAAGTTCATTGTCGAACCAAATCGTGATTTTGATGTTGCTGAATTATATAAAATTGATTATGTTGATCCTTATGATTTTGTTACTGTAAAATTTCAAACAGAAAACATTTATGTTTACACAAATTTTCAAACAGCAAAAATTAATATTAAAGAGGTTGAATAACCTTTTTTTATTTTATTATTAACAAAAAACATATATAATGTTATAATAATAATGGAAGGTGAAGATAATGTACGAACAAAAAAATATTTTTATTTTAGGAATGGCAAGAAGTGGTTATGAAGTTGCTAAAATTTTATTGAAACGTGGTAATAAAATATTAATAACTGATGCCAAGGAGCAAAAAGAAGAACACGTACAAGAATTAAAGGATTTAGGTGCCGATGTTATTATAACAACTGAGCCTGAATTATTATTGAATGATAAATTTGATTATGTTATTAAAAACCCAGGAATAACTTATGAGCATAAATGTATTTTAAAAGCTAATGAGTTAAATATAAAAGTAGTTAATGAAATGGAGGTAACATATAACTTATTGCCTAAAGGTGTAAAAGTAATTGGAATTACTGGTTCCAATGGAAAAACAACAACAACAACAATTACTTATCAAATATTAAAAAGAGCTGGTTTAAATGTTCATATTGGCGGTAATATTGGTATTCCGTTTTCAGCAATGTTAGAAAAAATAAAAGAAAACGATATTGTTGTTTTAGAAATATCAGCGCAACAGTTACATGATTTTGATAAATTTCACCCCAATATTGGTATTATTACAAATTTAACTGAAACCCATTTAGATTTTTTTAAAACCTTTGAAAATTATATAAACCATAAATTAATGATTTTTGATAATAGTACTAACGATGATATAGCAGTTGTTAATTTTGCTGATAAAGATACAGTTGGTAATATTAAGCCTAAAACTATTTATTTTTCATCAAAATATAAGAGTGATATTTATCTTGAAAATGAAGCAATTTATTATCAAAAAGAAGAAGTTATTGAATTAAATGATATTCGTATTCAAGGAAATCATAATTATGAAAATATTATGTGTGCTATTATTGCTGCTAAACATTTTAATGTTAGTAATGAAGTAATAAAAGAAGTCCTAAATAATTTTAGTGGTGTTAGTCATCGATTAGAATTTGTTGCTAAATTGAATAAACGTGAATTTTATAACGATTCAAAATCAACCAATGTTATTTCAACCCAAGTGGCATTATCATCTTTTAATAAACCAACAATTTTATTATTAGGTGGATTAGACCGTGGTCATTCATTTGCTGATTTAAAAGAATATATGAGTAATGTAAAAGGAATTGTTGCCTTTGGTGAAACTAGAGATAGAATCAAAGAATTTGCTGATTTAATATCGCTTGATACCGTAGTAGTAGAAAAATTAGGAGAAGCTGTTAAAGTTGCTTATAATTTATCCGATGAAGGTGATGTTATATTGTTAAGCCCAGCATGTGCTTCATGGGATCAATATCCTGATTTTGAAACTCGGGGTGATGATTTTAAAAGTGCTGTTGATAAATTAATAGGAGGAATAAAATGAAAATAAAGGATGTTATTGGTCGTGAGATATTAGACTCAAGAGGAAACCCAACTGTTGAAGTTGATGTCATATTAGAAAATGGAATAATAGGACGTGCTAGTGTTCCAAGTGGTGCTTCTACCGGTTCAAAAGAAGCAATAGAATTAAGGGATAAAGATAAAAAGCGATATAATGGCAAAGGTGTTTTAATGGCTGTTAATAATGTTAACTCAGTTATTAAACCAAGATTAATTGGAATGGACGTTACTGAACAAGAAACAATTGATAAAATGTTAATTGAGTTAGATGGAACTAAAAACAAAAGCATTTTAGGAGCGAATGCAACCTTAGGTGTTTCATTGGCATGTTTAAAAGCGGCTGCTTTGTTTCATGAAAAACCTCTATATCAATATGTAGGTGGTGGAACCGAGTTGCCAGCTCCAATGATGAATATTATTAATGGTGGTGCTCATGCTTCTAATAATTTAGATTTTCAAGAATTTATGATCATTCCACAAGCTAAAAATATTAGGGAGAGAATTAGAGTTGGTGCTGAAGTGTTCCACGCTTTGAAAAAAATATTAGATGATCACGGTCAAAGTACAGCTGTTGGTGATGAAGGTGGTTTTGCGCCGAACTTAAAAAGTAATAAAGCTGCTTTAGAACTGATGAGTCGTGCCGTTACTGCTGCCGGTTATAAATTAGGTGAAGATGTAAAATTCGCACTTGATGTGGCGGCTAGTGAGTTTTATCAAGATGGTAAATATCATTTAAAGAGCGAAAATAAAGTACTAAGTAATAATGAATTAATAGAATATTATGTTGACTTAGTAAATAAATATCCAATTGTTTCTATTGAGGATGGAATGCACGAAACTGATTATGAAGGCTTTAGTCTTTTAACCGCAAAACTTGGTGATAAAATTCAACTGGTTGGTGATGATTTATTTGTAACAAATAAAGAAGTATTTTTAGATGGGATTAGTAAAGGAATTTGTAATTCAATTTTATTAAAAGCCAATCAAATTGGCACCATTACTGAAATGTTAGAAACAATTAAAATTGCTAAAGATAACAATTATAAAACAATAATATCTCATCGAAGTGGTGAAACTGAAGATAACTTTATTGCTGATTTAGCAGTTGGACTTAATCTCGGTCAAATAAAAACTGGTTCATTATCGAGAACCGATCGACTTTGTAAATATAATCAATTAATTAGAATAGAAGAAGCAATTGAAAGAAACAAATATATATGGGTATAAACTTAAAGTAATCTTTAAGTTTTTTTCTTTTTAAACCTTATTAGATATGTTATAATAAATATAGTAATTATATAAAAATAATATCAAAAAATACACACGTATGTTATAATTGTTGTGTAATGTCCAGGAGGTATATATGGCAAAGAAGAAAAAAGCAAAAGAAACAAAAAAGAAAAACATTGGTTATTATACAGAATTAACCGGACTACTATACATAATAATAGCCATTATTGGATTTGGACAATATGGAATCATTGGTCGTTTAATTACATCATTTTCAGCCTTTTTGGTTGGAACATGGCATTATGTTTTTTTAGTTCTTATTTTAATTATTGGTTTATATATGATGACCAAAAGGGAAAACCCAAACTTTTTTTCAACTAAATTAATGGGGCTTTATATAATTATAATTGCAGTATTAACATTCTCACATATAAATTATGTTAAAGAAACCAATTTCCGCGGTTTTGAAATTATAAGTACAACTGTTTCCAATTTTATGACATCAACTTATGATATTGCTAATATTCAAGGGGGTGGTATCATTGGTGGATTGTTTACTTGGTTGTTTGTTTTATTATTTGATGTCGAAGGAACAATTATTGTATCGTGGGCTTTATTAATATGTGGAACAGTAATATTTACTGGTATTACTATTACAGATGTGATTAAACAAATAAAACAAGGTACTTTTAAAATTATTAATAATTTTAGGAAAAATAAGCATGAAGAGGAAATCAAAAAAGCAGAACAAGAATTTGAAAAAGATAAAAAAATAATTATAACAAGTGTAGATGAATTAATTAATGTACCGGATAATCCACCAACTGAAGAACTTAAAAAAGTTAATGAAGTTAAGGAGAAAGCCGCTGAAGAAGTATCTGGTAATTATATATATCCCTCACTTAATTTATTAAAATCAGCACCACGAAAGCAAAATAAAGAAAGTCATGATGAGATAAAATCAAATGTTAAACTATTAGAGCAAGTTTTAGCTGATTTTTCAATTGATGCCAAAGTTGTTGCCGTAAATATTGGACCAGCAGTAACACAATATGAAATGGAAATTAAAGCTGGAACTAAAGTTAGTAAAATTTTAAATATTCATCGTGAAATTGCATTGGCATTGGCGGCGAAAGACGTAAGAATTCAAGCTCCAATACCAGGTAAAAACACTATTGGAATTGAGCTTCCTAACCAAACTACTTCAATGGTAACTGTTAGAGAAATATTAGAAGTAATTCCTAAAAAACTAGATGATAAAAAACTACTTGCATCTTTAGGTAAAGATATAATGGGAAAGCCAATTTATTTTGAAATAAATAAAACTCCGCATTTATTAGTAGCTGGTGCAACTGGTAGTGGAAAATCAGTTTGTATTAATAGTATTATTGTTTCATTATTAATGAGAACTAAGCCTGAAGAAGTTAAATTATTATTAGTTGATCCAAAAAAAGTAGAATTAAGTATGTATAATGGTGTTCCTCATTTATTAACACCAGTTGTAACCGATCCCAAAAAAGCTAACATCGCCCTTAAAAAAATTGTTGCCGAAATGGATCGTAGATATGAATTGTTTAGCGATAGTGGCACTAAAAATATTGCTGGATATAATACTTATATTGAAAAGAAAAATGCAACTTTAAGCGAAACTGATCAAATAAAAAAATTACCATATATTGTTGCGGTTATTGATGAGTTAGCTGATTTAATGTTAGTTGCTGCCAAAGAAGTTGAAGATTCAATTATGAGAATAACTCAAATGGCAAGAGCCGCAGGTATTCATTTAATTGTCGCTACCCAAAGACCGTCAACAGATGTTATTACTGGTTTAATTAAATCAAATATTCCATCACGTATATCATTTGCTGTTAGTAGTAGTATTGATTCAAGAACTATTCTTGATATGTCGGGTGCCGAGAAACTATTAGGTAAGGGAGATATGTTATTCTTACCTATGGGTGAAAACATTCCAATTAGAATTCAAGGTACTTTTATTTCTGAAGAAGAAATAAAAAAAGTAGTTGATCATACTATTTCTCAACAAAAAGCAAAATATGATGAAACTTTATTACTGGATGAAGAAGAAATGCATGCTACCACAATGTTAGAAGAAGATGCCTTAGAAGAACCAATGTATAATGAAATAGTTGAGTTTGTTGTCGAAACAGGTAAAGCAAGTACATCAATGATTCAAAGACGATTCCGATTTGGTTATAATCGGGCAGCAAGAGTTATGGATCTATTAGAAGAACGCGGTATTGTTGGCCCACCTAATGGACCAAAACCACGTGAAGTTTTATTTAAATTAGAAAAGAAAAATGAAGATTAGAAAAATAGAATGGAGATTCCATTCTATTTTGTTTTACCTTTATTAATTCCATAATAATTTTTTAATATCTCACTGGTGTCAAAGTCATAAGAAATAGTTTCAGTATCAAAAAACTCTGGATCTTTTTTGCTAATATTCATTAAATATAATTCAGAAAATTGTTGGAAAGTTTTTTCAAACAATTTTAAAGATTCAATTTGTTTATTAGTTATATTTTGAGGAAGAAAAAGATATCCAAAACAATAATTTTCCATAGTGCAGTTTAAAAATAAAATATGTCCTTTTTTTACTAAATCAAATCCAGCTTCATTAGCATCAATAAAATTAATATTACTTAATTGATAACCTTCATGATTTAATTCATTTACTATTTGTTTTATCGAATCTCGATGATAAAAGAAACCATCATTTTTCCCATTAAATTTAATTTTTCCATCAAACTTTTCATTATTTTCATCACCAATTATAACCATAGCCATTGTGTTTTTAATAAAATCATTCATTTAATCACCACTTAATAATAATTTTCTAAATTGTATATATTTTAAAGCATACAAAAAGAATTGTCAAATCTTAAAATTATTTGTCGACACCTTATTCTTGTGTTATAATACATAGTAGGTGATTAAATGACAAAATATGATGAGAGTTCAATTAAAGTATTAGAAGGATTAGAAGCTGTTCGAAAAAGACCAGCTATGTATATTGGCTCAACTGATAGACGAGGACTTCACCATCTTGTTTGGGAAATTGTTGATAATAGTATCGACGAGATAATAAATGGCTATGGTAAAAAATTAAAGGTCATCATAAATGCTGACAAAAGTATTACTGTTGAAGATGAGGGCCGCGGGGTACCAGTTGGAATTCATGAGTCTGGTAAATCAACCCCAGAAGTTATATATACCGTACTTCATGCTGGCGGTAAATTTGAAACTAGTGGTTATAAAGTTTCAGGCGGACTACACGGTGTCGGTGCCTCTGTTGTCAATGCTTTAAGTAGTTGGATGGAAGTTAATATTAAAAGAGATGGTTATGAACATTATATTCGTTTTGAAAATGGTGGTCATACTGCTGTTCCGCTTAAGAAACTTGCTAAGACAGCAAAAACCGGAACCAAAGTAACTTTTATGCCTGATTCAGAAATATTTGGTAATTTCAATTTTTCATTTACAACAATTTGTGAAAGAATGCAAGAAAGTGCTTTTTTATTGAAAAATTTAACAGTTGAAGTTATTGATATAGCTGATCAGAAAAAAGAAGTATTTCATTATGAACACGGTTTAAAATCATTTGTTGAAACATTAAATGAAGATCGTAAACCTCTTCATGATGTAGTTAGTTTTGAAGGTTCTAAAGATAGGATCAATGTTGAATTATCATTTCAATATACTGAAAGTTATAATGAGAACATAATTTCTTTTGTTAATAATGTTAAAACTAATGATGGGGGAACTCATGAAGTTGGTTTTAAAACAGCAATTACTAGAGTGTTTAATGAATATGCTCGTGATAATAATTATTTAAAAGAAAAAGATAAAAATTTTGAAGGTAATGATACAAGGGAAGGATTAACGGCCATTCTTAGTTTACAAGTTCCTGAAAAATATTTACAATTTGAAGGTCAAACTAAAGCTAAATTAGGAACACCAGAAGCTCGAACTGTTGTTGAAAATGTTATTAGTGAACAATTACAATTTTTCCTTCAAGAAAATAAAGAACTCGCTACAAAAATTATTGAAAAAATGTTGAAAAGTAAAAAAGTTAGAGAGGCTGCTCGAAAAGCGCGTGAAGCGGCACGCAGTGGTAAAGATAAAGGAAAAAAGGAGCGGGTCTTAAGTGGTAAATTAACCCCGGCTCAAGGTCGTAATAAAGATAAAAACGAATTATTTTTAGTCGAAGGTGATTCAGCTGGTGGTAGTGCTAAACAAGGGCGGGATCGTACTTTTCAAGCTATTTTACCGCTTCGTGGTAAAGTGATTAATACTGAAAAAGCTAAATTAGAAGATGTTATGAAAAATGAAGAAATAAATACCATCATTCATGCTATTGGTGCTGGTGTTGGAAGTGACTTTGATATCAAAGATTCATGTTATGATAAAATTATTATTATGACTGATGCTGATGATGATGGAGCCCATATTCAAATTTTATTATTAACATTTTTTTACCGTTATATGCGACCTTTAATAGAGGCGGGAAAGTTATATATTGCTATGCCTCCTTTATATAAGATTAAAATAGGTAATAAAGAAGTGTATGCTTGGACTGAAGAAGAGAGAAAAGAAATAATTGCAAAAAATGGTGGTAAAAAAATTGAAAATCAACGATATAAAGGGTTAGGTGAAATGAATGCTGAACAGTTGTGGGAAACAACAATGGATCCTAAAACAAGAAGTTTAATTCAAGTTTCAATTAATGATGCATCATTGGTTGAAAGACGAGTCAGTGTCTTAATGGGTGATAAAGTAGAACCTAGAAAAGAATGGATCGAAGAAAATGTTGAGTTTTCTTTAGAAGACGAATTTAGTATATAGTAAGGTGATATGATGAATAGTATAGTAAAAAAAATATATGATTACTCATTAGAAGACATTATGAGCGAACGATTTAGTCGGTATTCAAAAACTATTATTCAAAATCGTGCTTTACCGGATGTAAGAGATGGTTTAAAACCAGTTCATCGTCGAATTTTATATGCGATGTATAAAGGACGTAATACGTATGATAAACCATATAAAAAATCGGCTAAAACCGTTGGTGATGTAATGGGATCTTATCACCCGCATGGTGATTTAAGTATTTATGAAGCTATGGTTCGAATGAGCCAGTGGTGGAAACAAAATGAAATATTAATTGATATGCATGGTAATAATGGGTCAATGGATGGTGATAGTCCAGCGGCGATGCGTTATACAGAAGCGAGACTCTCTCAAATTAGTAATGAATTATTAAGAGATATTGATAAAGATGTAGTCACCTTTGCACCTAACTATGATGATAGCCTATTAGAGCCAACCGTATTACCGGCTAAATTTCCTAATTTATTAGTTAATGGTTCAACCGGAATAAGTGCCGGATATGCAACAAATATTCCACCTCATAATCTTGGTGAAATAATTGATGCAACAATTAAAAGAATTGATAGTCCAAACTGTTATTTAGATACCATTTTAGATATTGTTAAAGGCCCTGATTTCCCAACCGGTGGTATTGTTGAAGGTATTAACGGTATAAAATCAGCCTATAAAAATGGTCGTGGACGGATTATTATAAGATCTAAAGTTAAAATTGAAAAAAATAGGGGTAAAGAACAAATTATTGTTGATGAAATACCATATGATGTTAATAAAGCCCAGTTAGTTAAGAAAATAGATGAAATTAGAATTGATAAAAAAATAGATGGAATTGTTGAAGTTCGGGATGAAAGTGATCGTAATGGTTTAAGAATTGCCATTGATTTAAAAAAAGATGTTGATTCTGAATTAATCTTAAATTATTTATATAAAAATACAGATTTACAAGTATCTTATAATTTTAATATGGTAGCTATTGTTAATAGAAGACCAATGACATTAGGTATTTTAGAAATACTTGATGCCTACATTGATCATCAAAAAGAAATAATTACAAAACGTACTGAGTTTGATCTAGCCCATGCGAAGGCAAGAATGCATATTGTTGAGGGATTAATTAAAGCCTTATCTATTTTAGATGAGGTAATTCAAACAATTCGTTCTTCTAAAAATAAAAGTGATGCTAAAGATAATTTAATTAAACAATTTGATTTTACCGAAAAACAAGCCGAAGCAATTGTTATGTTACAGTTATATAAATTAACTAATACTGATGTAACCGAATTGTTAGAGGAAAATAAAAATTTACAAATTATTATTAATGGATTAGAGCAAATATTAGCTGATCCAGAAAAATTAAAAGGCGTTATAAAAGAAGAACTTCGTAAAATAAAATCAGAATATGCAACACCACGAAAAAGTGAAATACGTGCTGAAATTATGGAAATAACTATCGACCCAACTCAAATGATACCAAAAGAAGATTGTATAGTTGTCGTAACAAGTGAGGGGTATATTAAACGTGTATCTCCACGAAGTTATAGTGCGAGTGAAGGAGAAACACTTTTAAAAGAAGGGGATTATGTTATCGGGTTATATGAACTTAATACCCTTGATACAGTGCTATTATTTACTAATTTAGGTAATTATTTATATTTACCTGTTAATGATATACCTGATTTAAAATGGGGTGAATTAGGCCGCCATGTCAGTAATATAATTCAAACAACCGTTGGTGAAAAAATAATATATAGTACCGCAGTTACTAATTTTGAAACTGATGAAGTTGTTACCATTTTTACTAAAGATGGAATGATAAAAAGAACTAATTTAATTGACTTTAAAGTACAAAGATATTCTAAACCATTAATATGTATTAATCTTAAAAAAGGTGATAATGTTGTTAGTGTTACAAGAGATAATGGTAATGAAGTTTTCATTGCTACTCATTTAGGATATGGGTTAAGGTATAGTATCGATGAAGTATCAATTACTGGTATTAGAACAGCGGGTGTTAAATCAATTGCATTAAAAGATGATTATGTTGTTAGTGGTCATGTTTTTAATGACGAAGATTATTTAGTTGTCCTTACTGACAAAGGAACTGGTAAAAGAATTAGGCTAACTGATATAAATTCAATTAGTCGTGCTAGAAGAGGTAATTTAATTGTTCGTGATGTTAAAACTAATCCATATTATGTAGTTGGAACTTATATTACGAATTCTAAGGGTGAAATTGGAATAAAATCAAATGATGATATTATTAATTTTAAAGTAACTGAATTACCTATATCTGATAATTATTCAACAGGAACAAATATTACAAAATTAAAAATAGATGAAACATTTATGGTAACTAAATTAGAATCAGTTGAAGAAGAACAAGAAGAGGAAATTGAAACAATTGATTTAGATGACATTGATAATAAAATTTTAACAATAGATGATTTTTTAAAGGATTTAGAAAAATAATTGACTTTTTTAAAAATAAATCTTATAATTATTATAGTGCGAAGACATTCGCACAAGAACACTCTTACGGTATAAAGTTGAGAGTGTTCGCCAAACCCCCTGAAG
>CAZVQX010000004.1:0-50800 GCA_964629735.1 uncultured Muribaculaceae bacterium | reverse complement strand
AAATGCAATGAAGAGATTTGAATATTATAAAAGTTTATCAGAAAAAGAACGATAATAGTTCTTTTTTTGTTTAAAAATGTCGAAACCGGTTAACATATTAATGTGAGGCGATTATATGATGCGTAAAATAATAACTTTAATTGTCTTCATAATTATTCTTAATATAATGCTCAATATAAATAAAAATAATGTTAATCCTGTTTTCTTGGAAAATAATGAAAATAATTATGAGATATATAATTTATTAATTGAAGATTTAAGTGTTACAACTAAAAATATTAGAGAATATTTTAATGGTTCAATAAAAATAATAGGTTTTTATCCGAAAATAAATAATATATATAATTATAAATTAAAAAATGAAATTGGATATTATCGATTTAATGAAAGTAATTTTATAAAAGATATTGATAAATTTACTAGTTATTATAAGGATGTTATAAATAAATATGGTATCACAAGTGAAATTCCTAAAATTGAACTTAACGGAATTGGAATAAAACAAATAAAAATATATTGCTCAGAAAGAGAATTAAATTATTTATTAAACAAATATCCCACAATAAAAATTTTAAAAGGACAGAAATTGTCCTTTTTTCGTTGTAAAAAAAATATAATAATAGTATAATGAAATAGGTGATGAAGTATGTTTAAAATATGGTTAGCCATTGTTATTTTATTAACAATTGTTGAAATAATGACAACTAATTTAACAACTGTCTGGTTTGTCGTTAGCGCACTAGTTGCTTTATTTGCATCATTTATCATTAAAAATTTTATAATCCAGTTTGCTATTTTTGTAGTGTTAGGAATTGTCCTTTTAATAACTAGTCGGCCAATTTTGACTAAATTTCTAAATAAAAATAAAGAGAAAACAAATATTGACCGTATAATTGGGATGCGTGGTATTGTTGTAGAAGATATTTTGGAAAAACAATCCGGTGCTATTAAAGTAGATGGCAAAGTTTGGACGGCTTATAGTAAAAATAAAATACAAAAAGATAGTTATGTTACGGTTTTACAAATTAATGGTAATAAATTAGAGGTAGAGGAGGAGTAAAATGGAATTATTAATAATTTTATTAATATTAATTGGTATATTAGTTATACCTAATATTAAAATAGTTCCCCAAGCGAGGGTTTATGTTGTGGAGAGAATTGGTTCTTATTATGCTACTTGGGCTAATGGGTTACATTTTAAAATTCCGTTTATTGATAGAATAGCAAATAATGTTTCATTAAAAGAACATGTTGAGGATTTTGATCCGCAACCTGTAATTACTAAAGATAA
The DNA here is from genome assembly GCA_964629735.1 of uncultured Muribaculaceae bacterium. Taxonomy (GTDB): domain Bacteria; phylum Bacillota_I; class Bacilli_A; order RF39; family UBA660; genus CAZVQX01. The sequence goes on along the minus strand of CAZVQX010000004.1, from coordinate 49,509 downwards.
TGTTACAATGCAAATAGATACAGTTGTTTATTATCAAATTACAGATGCTAAACTTTATACTTATGGTGTGGAAAATCCAATAAGCGCGATTGAAAACTTAACAGCAACAACACTGCGTAATATAATTGGTGAATTAGAACTAGATCAAACATTGACATCAAGAGATGTTATTAATTCAAAAATGCGTTTGATTTTAGATGAAGCAACTGATCCGTGGGGGATTAAAGTCAATAGAGTTGAAGTTAAAAACATTATTCCACCACGTGATATTCAAGATGCAATGGAAAAACAAATGAGAGCAGAACGTGAGAGAAGGGAAGCTATTTTAAGAGCAGAAGGTTTAAAACGCGCAAGTATTTTAACAGCCGAAGGTGATAAAGAAAGTGCAATTTTAAAAGCTGAGGCTGAAAAAGAAGCTCAAATAAAAATAGCTGAAGGGGAAGCAGAAGCACTTTTAGCAATTAAGCGAGCTGAAGCTGAAGGTATTCGTTTATTGAAAGAAGCTAAGCCTGATCAGATGATTATTACAATAAAAAGTCTTGATACAATGGCTAAAGTGGCAGACGGCAAAGCTACTAAAATAATTATTCCGTCAGATTTACAAAATGTTGCAACTTTAGGAACAGCGATAAAAGAAATGTTTAATAATGATGAAAAAAAAGGGATTTAATTCCTTTTTTTGTTGACATATAATCGTCAAAACCACTTTAAACTACTTTACTATATATTAAAAAAAAGTTATAATATAATTGGTGGTTAAATGATAATAAATAATGTAAATATTAATTATATAAATTATGGTAATAAAAAAGGAAAAACTATAATTTTTCTTCATGGTTGGGGTCAAAACATTTCAATGATGAAACCGCTAAGTGATCTTTTGAGTAAAGATTACAATATAATTGTAATTGATTTGCCCGGACATGGACAAAGTGATGAACCAAAAGAAGCATGGTTTGTTGATGATTATGCTGATGCAATTCATAACTTATTATATAATTTAAAAGTGAAAAATCCAATTTTTGTTGGTCATTCATTTGGTGGTAAAATAAGTTTGTTATATGCAAGTAAATATCAAGTAGATAGATTAGTAGTTTTAGGTAGTCCATTTAAAGTTGATAGTGACAATTTATCATTCAAAACAAAAGTATTAAAAAGTTTAAAGAAAATTCCATTTTTAAAAAGTTTTGAAGAATTTGCAAAAAAACGAATGGGTTCAACTGATTATCGTAATGCAACACCAATGATGAGAGAAATTTTAGTTAATACTGTTAACTATGATATATCAAAACAAGTGAAAAACATAAAAGCACCAACTTTAATAGTATGGGGTTCATTAGATGAAGCCGTACCTGTTAGTCACGCTAAAGAATTAGAGTCATTAATAAGTGATGCTGGACTAGTTGTTTTAGAGGGAGCTAGTCATTACGCTTATTTAGAGCATACTATTCAAGTGGCAAATATGATAAAGAGTTTAGCAGAGGGGGAAAAGTAGTATGGAATTGAAATTCTTTTTATTATCATTAATATCATTATATTTATATTTAATATTAAGGTTAAAAAAATCTCTTCATATGTTACAACAAAATTGGTATAACGATGGTAATAGATATTTAAAATGGGTGAGAAGTAATCGAAAAAAATCATTTAGTTTTATCGAGTTAATTATTATGATTTTAACGTTTGGTTTAACTTTTGTTAATTTAAAATTATCAGTTTGGGTATATTCAATTCTTTATTTTTCTTTATTTTTAAAATATTATAGAGAACTAAAAGAAGAACAATCAAAAAAACCGTTAGTTGTAACTAGTAGAATTAAAAGATTAATAACAACTTTATTTATAATTTATGGTATTGTATTATTCTTAATTATTTACAAATACAACCAACAAAATATAGGATACTATTATTTGATGGTTTCTATCCAAGTTTTTATAACTTTTTTACTAGTTTGGATAGCAAATATTATTAATAAACCTGTGGAAAAGCAAGTTTTTAATTATTATCGACGATTAGCTATTCGCAAATTAAAAAATATGAATACGATGAAGGTTGTAGGTATTACCGGAAGTTATGGTAAGACAAGTAGTAAAAACATTTTAAATGATATATTAAATATTAAATATAATTCATTTGCAACACCTAAAAATTTTAATACTACATATGGTCTAATTAATTCTATTAATAATTATTTAGATAAGTTTAGTGACGTTTTTATTGCCGAGATGGGTGCTTTCAGAAAAGGCGAAATAAAAGAAATATGCGATTTAATGAAACCAAAATATGGAATTATTACTAAAATAGGTGTTGCCCATTTAGAAACGTTTGGTAGTCGCGAAAATATTCAAAAAGGTAAATTCGAGCTTATTGAATCGTTACCAAAAGATGGCGTTGGAATTTTAAATCGTGATGATGAATATCAAGTGGACTATAAGCTTAAAAATAATTGCCGTATTATTTGGATAGGAATTGATAATAAGGGTGTTGACGTATGGGCGACTAATATTAAATTAACTTATAAAGGAACAACTTTTGATGTTAAATTTAAAAATGATAAAAAATTATATAAATTTGAAACTAGATTATTAGGTAAAGCAAATATATATAATATTTTGGCCGGAATTGCTTTAGGTCGAGAATTTGGATTAACGATTCCACAATTACAACAAGGTGTAAAATCAGTAAATGCGATTCCGCATCGTTTAGAATTAAAAAAATATGGGAAGATTAATATAATAGATGATGCTTATAATTCTAACCCAGTTGGTTCAAAAATGGCTATTGATGTTTTATCTATGATGCCGGGGAAAAAAATAGTAGTAACCCCTGGTATGATTGATTTAGGTAATGAACAGTATCGTTTAAATAAAGAATTTGGAGTATATATAGCTGGTGTTGCCGACGAAGTTATTTTAGTAGGTCCTGAGCAAACTAAACCGATTTATGAGGGATTAATTTCTAAACAATATAAAGAAAACAATATCCACATATTAAATGATGTTAAAGATGCATTTATATTAATACAAAAGTTACAAGGTAAAGAGACATATGTCTTATTAGAAAATGATTTACCAGATATATTTAATGAATAGGGAGTGAATTTATGAAAATTAAAGTTGGAGTAATATTTGGTGGTGAAACAGTTGAACATGAAGTAAGCATTATATCAGCTGTTCAAGCAATGAAAAGTATGGATCAAGAAAAATATGAAATAATACCTATATACATAACAAAAGATCGTGTTTGGTATACTGGTAAAATGTTAATGGATATTGATGTATATAAGGATTTTGATAGTTTAAAAAGGTACGCTAAAAAAGTTGTTTTATATAAAAAGAATGGTGATTTTGTATTGCAGTCACTGGGGCTTTTTAAAAAAGAAGTTGAAACAATTGATATTGCATTTCCAATTGTTCATGGGAATAATGCCGAGGATGGAACACTCCAAGGGTATTTAGAAACACTAGGAATTCCATATGTTGGTAGTAAAGTATTGGGTTCAGCAATAGGACAAGATAAAGTTGTTATGAAGCAAATAATGAGTGCGAATGAATTGCCAATAGTTCCTTATACATGGTTTTATGATGCTAATTATTTTGCCAATCAAGAGGAAATATTAAAGGCAATAAAAAAAATAGGATATCCTGTTATTGTTAAACCGGCAACATTAGGAAGTAGTGTTGGTATAACTGTTGTAAAAACAGCCGAAGAAATTGAGAAGGCAATTAATGAGGCGATAAAATACGATACTAAAATAGTAGTTGAAAAATTAATTCATAATTTAGTGGAAGTGAATTGTAGTGTTTTGGGTAATTATAATTATCAAGAAGCCAGTGTTATTGAAGAAGTGATAAGTACCGAGGAGTTTTTAACATATGCAGATAAATACATAGGAAAACAAAAAGGAAACACTACAAAAGGAATGGCTGCAACTAATCGAGTTATTCCAGCGCGTATTAATGATAAATTAATGAACGAAGTACAAGCATTAGCTATTGATACTTTCAAAATAATGAATTTAAGCGGGGTGGCTCGTATTGATTTTTTAATAGATAAAAAGAAAAGCAAAGTATATGTAAATGAACCAAATACAATTCCTGGTTCGCTATCGTTTTATTTATGGAAAGAAACAGGAAAAAATTATAAACAATTATTAGATGAAATGATTTCTTTAGCTATTAAAGATTTTAAAAATAAAAGCAAAAAAATCTATTCTTTTGAAACTAATATTTTAAGTAATTTTAATGGATTAAAAGGTGGAAAAGGGTTAAAAGGATTAAAATAGGGAGGGGTTTAATGAAAATTCCAGTTGGTGTTTCGGCAAGACATGTCCATCTAACAAGAGAACACTTAGATATATTGTTTGGTAATAATTATGATTTAACAAAATTTAAAGATTTATCCCAACAAGGTCAATATGCGTCTAATGAGCTAGTTATTATAAAAACTGAAAAAGCAGAAATAAAAAATGTGCGAGTTTTAGGGCCTGTTCGTAATTACACACAAGTAGAAATATCTAGGTCTGATGCAATTAAACTAGGACTCAATCCACCAGTTCGTGATTCGGGTGTTTTAGATGATTCTAGTTCTATTACAATCATAGGCCCTAAAGGTCGGGTTGACTTAACAGAAGGTTGCATTATTGCTAATCGCCACATTCATTTAACGAATGAAGATATGCAAAAATATGGTTTGGAAAATATTGATAAAGTTAAAGTTAAAGTGCGTGGTGTTAAGGGAGGAATTTTAGATAATGTTTTTTTAAAAATATCTGATAGTTACAGTTGGGAATTACATATTGATGTAGATGATGCCAACGCTCATTTAATAAAGCAAGGTGATTTAGTTATGGTTATTAAAGATGAAAAATAAAATTCAAATTTGCGATAAATGTTTAAATAATAATATTGAGAAATTATTACCACAGCTAAATAGGCTAAATGCTACTATTGAGGTAGGGTGCCACAATAATTGTGGAATTAGTAAAAATCAATTTTTTGCACTTGTTAATCATAAACCTGTTCAAGCAATTAACTTAGATGATTTATTGAAAAAAATTAAAAAAGTTATATAAAATTTTAATTTGTGAGCCCCTCGGTTTTAAAGCCGAGGGGTTTAAATTTATTATTATTCTTTATTGTAGGTATTAAATTATCAAATTCTTGTGTTTCATCGTATGGTTCGGTTCCTTTTATATAATACATTATTTTGCGCTTTTTTGTATTATTATTAGCTAATTTACCACTTATAGGATCAATCATAACTCCGACAACATTTTTGGGTATTGAATACCAAGAATTTTTATTAGGAAGATACTTTTCCATAATATCAACCCAAACATATTTACTATAAACATTGTTAGAACTAGATGTTGGTTTATTGTTGTCATAACCAGTCCAAACACCAACTACTAAATCTTTATTAAAACCGATAATAATATGGTCATTATCAGTAGTACCTGTTTTAATAGCATATTTTTTAGAAAGACGTGGTCCGATATTAATACAAGTAGGATATGTATAATCAATAAACTCTTGTGAATAGCAGTTGGCCATCATCTCATTTAATATAAAAACAATACTTTTATTTAAGATATTTTCTGGTGTTTTCTGATGTTTATACAATACATTTCCGTTAACATCTTCAATTTTTTCAATGAAATATGGTTCAACTTTATATCCTTCATTTGCAAATGCACTATAAGCTTGAACCATTTCCATTATATTTATTTCGGCAGAGCCTAGTGCTAAAGAGGGGACTGGTGGTAGTGTTGATTTTATTCCAAGTCTTTTAGAAATATCAACTAAAGTATCTTCACCTAAGAATAAGTGGGTTTTAACTGCGTATATATTATCTGAATATGTTAAAGCTGCAGCCATACTGATTTGTTTATTCCCATAAATATTGGCATAATTTTGAGGACTATAAGTTTTATCTTCGGCAAAAGTAAAGGTTGTTTTTTCACTTATAAAAGTAGTTGAAGGTGTAAACCCGTTTTCTAAAGCAGCATAATATAAGAAAGGTTTCATTGAGGAGCCAACTGGTCGTTTAGAAGAAATTGCCCTATTATATTGACTTTTTGAGTAATCAGTTCCTCCGGCTAGAGCAATAATCTTACCACTGTTTGGAACCATAGCGATAGTAGCAACTTGTAAATCGGCTGTTTCTTTAAAATTTTTTTTAATACTATCATCCATAATCGTCTGTGCTTTCATATCAAGGTTGGTATATATTTTTAATCCACCCGTTTTTAAAAAAGAGGGTGGTATTGATTTAATTGTTTGTAATTCATTAATAACTGCATCTTGATAATACATTAAGGTTATTAATTTTTTTTCATCTTCACCACTATGATATACTAATATTTCCTCTAAAGCATTATTTTTTTCTTGTTCACTTATATATTTGTTTCTAACCATAGAATTTAAAATAATACTTTGCCTATTTTTAGCATTATCTTCACTAGAAAAAGGGGAATAATAAGTTGGTGCTTTGGGTATTCCGGCTAAAATAGTAGCTTCCGATAGGGTTAAATCTTTCGCACTTTTATTGAAATAATAATGAGAGGCATTTTCAATTCCAAAGACACCACCATAATTAATAGTGTTTAAATAGCCCTCTAATATCTCATCTTTATTATAATGTGTTTCTAGACGCATTGTCAGCCACGCTTCTTCAAGTTTTCTTCCCCATGTTTTCCCAAAGTCTAAAAAAAGATTTTTGGCATATTGTTGAGTAATTGTTGATGCACCTTCTAACTTTTCTTGATATTTGAGATTAATATATAAAGCTTTTGCAATTCTTGGAAAATCAAAACCATGATGTTTAAAAAAACGTTTGTCTTCTATAGAAATCGTAGCATTAATTAAATGTGGTGATATATCTTTTAAATTAACCCAATCTTTAGCGTTAGAGTTTGTATATAATATGTTATTATTATCATATAAATAGAAGTGATTAGTTTTATTAATTTGTAGTTTAGGATTTAACCAAGCATATGTATAGATTCCAACATAACTAAAACCAAATATAAATAAGCAAATAATCATTAAATTTTTAATTCTATTTAATTTTTTCAATATAATCACCCACTAAATTTAGTATTAGAATTTTTTGATAATTTATAAGTGCAATTTCATATAAATTATGCTATAATTACATTCAGTTAATGGAAAGAGGAAAAAATGTCGAAAATTAAGTTAAATACAAGTTTGAAAACATGCGAAGAAGAAACTTCTTTTCAAACTTTAGGCGTTATAATTGATAATAAAATAACTTATAAAGAAGAAGATGTGATGGTCACCCTTTTACAATTCGATAATAAAATATTGTTGACTCGGCGGTCAGAAGACTATACAATTGATTTTGACTTTCAATTAAATAAAAAAACGAAAGGTGTTTATAATATAAAAAAACTAAATTATCAAATCCCACTTGAAATTAAAACTGTAGAATTAAAAAATTCAAATAATAATATAATAATAAAATATTTGTTAAAAATGAATAATGAAGAAATTGATTTGTTTAAATTTAAATTAGTATATGAGGTGATAAAATGAATTTAAAACAAATAATTCAAAAAGATATACATGAAATATTAAAGGAATATATCGAGCTAGAAAATATATTAATTGAGACTCCTAGAGATCGAAAACTAGGTGATTATGCATTGCCGTGTTTTCCATATTCTAAGGTAATGAGAAAAAGTCCAAATGATATTGCTAATTTAATAAAAGAAAATTTAAAAGGCGAAATATACGAGACGGTTAATGTAGTAAATGGTTATTTAAATATTTTAGTTAATAAAAAAATCGTTTCTGAATATGTTATTAATGTTATATTAGATAATAAAAATAATTATGGTTCGAATAATATTGGCACAGGAAAAACAATTGTTATTGATTATTCTTCGCCTAATATTGCTAAGCCATTTGGTGTTGGTCATTTAAGAAGTACAGTTATTGGTAATGCGCTAAAAAACATATGCGAAAAGAATGGTTATAAGGTAATAGGGATTAATCATTTAGGCGATTGGGGAACTCAATTTGGTAAACTTATTTATGCTTATCAAAAATGGGGTGACGAAGAAAAAGTAAAGTCAAATCCAATTGATGAATTAACAAGATTATATGTTAAATTTCATCAAGAGGTTGAAAACAGTCCAGAATTAGAAGATGAAGGACGTAGAAATTTTAAAAAATTGGAAGATGGGGATCCTGAATGTTTAAGATTATGGGATTGGTTTAAAAATGAATCGTTGAAAGAATTTGAAAAAACATATGATTTATTAGGTGTTAATAAATTTGATTATAATACCGGTGAATCTTTTTATAATGATAAAATGGAACCAGTTATAAAAGAGTTGTTTTCAAAAAATTTATTAGAATTAAGTGAAGGTGCATACGTTGTAAGATTAGGTGATGACATGCCTCCCGCTTTAGTTCAAAGAAGTGATGGTGCAACTTTATATATAACAAGAGATTTAGCCGCCGCTTTTTATCGAAAGAACAATTATGATTTTGATGAAGCACTTTATGTTGTTGGTAATGAACAAACCTTGCATTTTTCACAACTAAAATTGGTTTTGGATAAAATGGGATATGAATGGAGTAAGGATATTCATCATATAGGTTTTGGTTTAATATTACAAGACGGTAAAAAAATGTCAACACGTCAGGGTAAAAGTGTAAAATTACATGATGTCTTGGTTGAAGCTGTTAATTTAGCTAAAAAATATATTGAGGAGAGAAGCCCCAAATTATTAAACAAAGATAAAGTTAGTTGTCAGATTGGGGTCGGTGCGGTAATCTTCAATGATTTAAAAAATTACCGAACTAGCGATATTGATTTTAATTTAGACGATATATTAAAATTTGAAGGTGAGACCGGGCCATATATTCAATATACATATGCGAGAATTAAATCATTATTAAAATATAAACAAAATTTAGAAATTAATTATAATGATATTGAGATTAATGAGTATACATGGAATTTGATTTTTAAATTATACGATTTTCCAAATGTAGTAGTTCGTGCAAAAGAAAATTATGATCCATCTGAAATTGCTAAATATATAATTGAGCTCGCACGTGATTTTAATAAATTTTATGCATTTGAAAAAATAATTGATCAAGATATAGAAAAAACTCAATTTAGATTAAGTATTTGTGAAATAGTTTCAATAATATTAAAAGAGGGTATGAATTTATTAGGGATTGATGTTCCTGAAGAAATGTAGAGGGGGATAGCTATGAAGTTAAACGACATGAGCGTGGAAGAACTTGAACTTCTTTCATATACTGATTTAACATATATGATATTAAAAGAAAATAAATTGGCAATGAATACATCAGTTATTTTTAAAACAATATGTGACTTATTAGATTATAGTGATGAGCAATATGTTGATGGTATTGGTGATTTTTATACTTCATTAACAATTGATAAAAGATTTATATTATTGGAGAATAATGAATGGGATTTAAGAGAAAAACATTCGATTAATTTATTTGAAGATGATGAAGATGATGAAGATGTTGATTTTTTTGAAACGGAAGAAGATGTTGAAGAGAATCTTGATAATGATGAAGAACTCGACGATGAACTAGATAATGATTTAGATGATGAATTAGATGATGAAATTGATGATTTAACAATTGTTGATGATGAAGAGTTGGAAATGTAACATTTAAACCACAGTAATGGGCTCATTATTGTGGTTTTATTTTACAAATATAATAATTTATGCTATTATTAACTTAGGTGGTTATATTATATGATGAAGAGTGTTAATTATCGAAATATTTCTAACGAGGATATAGCTCAAGTGTGTTTTGTCCAAGGTGGTCATAAGGAAATTGTTATTATGCATGAATTTGTAAAAAATAATAAGAAAGATTATGTTGTTTTAGGAAAATTAAAAGATGAACAATCTACTCTAAGTGGTATGGAATATGTTGATTGGTTAGTAATAGCTAGAAAACTAATTACTAACTATAAATTTAAATCATTACCAAATAATTTTGAATATGAAAAGTTTTTAAAACATAATATTACATCAAATATATTGTTTACAAGAGAAGGTTATGATTTAATTACAAATAAATTTATATATACTAATAATCTAATTGATCGTAGTATAATAGTAAAAACATCATGTAAGCCGGACAGAATATTATACGAATCACCAGTTGACGGTTCTATTCTTTCTAATGAAAATTTTTTTGATATTAAATATTTGGATAAAAATTATTTTTTTACGAAAAGACAAATTAATAGAATGGAAAAAAGGAATTTTGTTAAATATATTAAAAATAATTTAAAAAAAATAAATAATATAGCATCTATTGATTCGAATTTTTGTCGTATAGTTAAAACGATAAAAAAACCAGAAGAAAAAATAAGTTTTATAATGAGTTATATTGCAGAAAACTCTGATAAATTGTCCAATGAAAAATCAAAAGCAATTCGTTAATTGCTTTTTTATTGCATAAACAATATGTTTATAGTATAATTTTTAATAGTTAATTAGGAGGTTCCAAATGATTGAGAGATTGGAAAAAATAGAGAAAAGATATAATGAAATAAATGATGAATTGATAAAACAAGAAAATATAAATAATGTCAAGTTAATGATGGAATTGTCAAAAGAACAATCAGATATATCAGATATTTATAATTTATATCAAAATTACAAAAAAATAATTCAAGCGATTAAAGATGCTAAGGAAATGATTAATGATCCAGAAATGTGCGAATTAGCTAAAGAGGAATTAATAAATTTAAACTTTGAAAAAGAACAAAAAGAAGACGAATTAGAAGTTATGCTTCTTCCCAAAGATCCAAATGATGGTAAAAATGTTATTATGGAAATTAGGGGTGCTGCTGGTGGCGACGAAGGAAATATTTTCGCTGGGGATCTATATCGAATGTATACTCGTTTTGCTGAGAAAGAAGGCTGGAAAATTGAAGTTCTTAATGAAGAGGAAAGCTCAATCGGTGGATTTACAAAAGTAGAGTTTATGGTAAAAGGTAAAAATGTTTATTCAAAATTAAAATATGAGAGTGGTGCTCACCGTGTTCAAAGAGTCCCAGCTACCGAAACACAAGGAAGAGTTCATACTTCTACTGCGACTGTTTTAGTTATGCCTGAAGTCGATGAAGTAGATGTTGAAATAAAACCAACTGACTTAAAAGTGGATGTATTTAGAAGTGGCGGTGCCGGGGGACAATCGGTTAATACAACCGACAGTGCTGTCCGAATGACCCATATTCCAACAGGAATTGTAGTAACGTGTCAAAACGAAAGAAGTCAAATTCAAAATCGTGAGAAAGCTCTACAAATATTACGAGCTAGAGTTTATGAAGAAACTTTAAGAAAGCAAGAAGAAGAGATCGCCAATTCCCGCAGAAGCAAAGTAGGAACCGGTGATCGTTCGGAAAAAATAAGAACATACAATTATCCGCAAAATCGAGTAACTGATCATCGAATTTCTTTGACAATAAAACAATTAGATAGAATAATGGATGGCGATTTATTTGATATTATTAATGCCTTAATAATAGAGGACCAAAATCGTTTGTTAAAAGGGTAATGAAGAACAATATTAAGTATTTAGAAAAATATCTTTCACCAGATAAATTAAAAGAAGGTATTAAACAGTTAGAAAAAGGAATTCCAGTACAATATATTGTAGGTAATGTTAATTTTTATGGTAATTTAATTGAGGTAACGCCTGATGTTTTAATACCGCGTTTTGAAACTGAAGAACTAGTTTATAAGACAATTAACTATATTAATAAATATTTTGATAAAAATATTAAAATAGTTGATTTAGGAACTGGTAGTGGTTGTATTGCTATTACTTTAGCAAAAAAATTAAATAACACTCATATAGATGCGGTTGATATTTCAAAAAAAGCACTGGAGGTTGCTAAAAAAAATGCCAAGTTAAATAATGTTCAAATTAATTTTTATTTAGGCAATATGTTAGAACCTTTAACTGATAAATATGATTGTATAATAAGTAATCCCCCTTATATTTCGGTAAAAGAAGAAGTAATGGGGCTTGTTAAAAATAATGAACCAAACCTTGCTTTATATGCTAATAATGATGGTTTAGAATTTTATGAATTGATTTTAAGAAATGCTAGAAACTTTTTAAAAGAAAAGTCGCTGATAGCATTTGAAATTGGTTATAAACAAGGCACTTGTATTGAAAAAATTGCTTACAAATATTTTCCTAATGCAATTATTAAAATTGAAAAAGATATGCAAGGGAGAAATCGCTTTTTATTTATATTTAATAATTTATCCGATTAAAAACACTTATAAAAAATATAAGTGTTTTTTGTTATAAACATATTATTAAATATGGTATTAATACTAAACTTTTATGATTTAAAATTGATTCTTTCATTTATATATTTCTTTATCCATGGTATAATTAAAATGGTGATACTGTGGATAAGAAGTTAGAAATTTTATTAGAACAATTATCATTTAATGATGAAGAATATAAATATTTTAATGAAGGTTATATTGAAAAAATAATATGTGACCAGAAGAAAAATGCTTATTGTTTTACAATAAACATAAATAAAACCTTACCAATAGTGCTTTTTGATAAGTTTATTAATAAGATTCAAGAAAAATTTCCTACGGTTAATTTAGTTGATGTAAAATTTATTGTGTCAAATGTAAATAAAGGTATTGTCAAAGAATATTTTGAATATGTTATTAAAAAATATAGTAAGGAACATCCTTTTTTAGAAACTTTTAAAAACAATAAAATTTTACTAGAGGATAATAATTTAATAATTGAAGTAGCTAATAAAGCTGAAAAAATGAGATTATCTAGTGTAAAGAAAAATTTAAAACAGGATTTTGAACGGTTTGGATTTAGTAATATAAAAATTGATATAAAAATAAATGAAGAAGAATCTAAAAAAATAAAGGAAGAGATAGAAAATTCAATAAAAGAAGATATCAAAAAAATTGAAAAAGTAGTACAAGTAAAAACAGTTAATAAAATAATATTAGGTGATATAATAAAAGGAAAGACTACAACAATCAATAATATTATAAGTGAAGAGTCAAATGTTATTGTAGAGGGACATGTGTTTGATATTGATATTTTTGAATCAAATCGAACGGACTTTAAAATAATTACTTTAAAAATAACAGATTATACTAATAGTATATATTGCAAAATTTTCACCCGTGATGCCACTCAATTTAGTGATTTGAAAAGCAGGTTAAAAGTTGGTAATTGGTACCAAATAAGAGGTTATACAAAATATGATGAATATGCTCGGGAAATTGTTTTAAATGCTCGGGATATAAATTTAATTATTAAAGAAGATAATAAAATAAAGGATGAGGCTGATATAAAAAGAGTCGAATTACATGCACATACCTTTATGAGTCAAATGGATGGTTTAGTGCCACCAGCTGACCTAGTTAAATATGCTAAGGGCTTGGGGCATAAAGCCGTAGCTGTAACTGATCATAATAGTGTTCAGGCTTTTCCAGAGATTTATCGTGAGATGAAAAGTATAAATAAAAAGTTAGCAGAGGGGGAAGAACCTTTTAAAGTTTTATTTGGGGCAGAATTAACAATGGTTAATGACCAAATTGACATTGTTGTTAATGCGAATGAAACAGATTTATTAAATACAACTTATGTCGTATTTGATTTTGAAACAACTGGTTTTAATGCCGGTGGTGGTGATCAAATTATTGAAGCTGGTGCTGTTAAAATCAAAAATGGAGAAATAATTGATCGGTTTTCAGAATTAATCGATCCTGGTCGACCATTACCAGCAAAAATAACAGAAATAACAAAAATAACAGATGATATGTTAAAAGGTAAACCATCAGAAAAAGAAGTTATTAAAAGATTTATTGATTGGTTTGGTGATGCGCCATTAATTGCCCATAATGCTAAATTCGATTTATCTTTCTTAGAAATGGCTTATGCTAAATACGATTTAGGAACTTTTAAAAACCCAATTATTGATACTTTAGAATTGTCACGTGCTTTAGAGCCAAACCAATTTCGTCATAGTCTATCAGCTTTAGTTAAAAGATATAAGGTTGATTTTGATGAAGATGCTCACCATCGTGCAGATTATGATGCCGAGGGTACGGCAATGGTTTTTCATAAAATGATTAATAAATTACCGACAAAAACATTTAAAACAATCAGTGATTTAGATAAATTAGTTTCAAAAGAGGAAATTCATAAATTTGGTAGGACATATCATATTAATATTTTATCTCGTAATGAAATCGGTATTAAAAATTTATTTAAAATAATCAGTTATGCTAATACTAAATATTTATATAAAACACCAAGGATTTTAAGAAGTGAAATACAAAAATTAAGAGAAGGTTTATTAATTAGTAGTGGTTGTTATGAAAGTGAAGTTTTTGTCGAAGCACGCTCTAAAACGGAAGAAGAACTATCAGAGATAATGAATTTTTATGACTATATTGAAGTTCAGCCAATTGATTGTTATGATCATTTAATACAAAGTGGTGTATTTGCTAATACATTTGAATTAACTGAAAATATTAAAAAAATTGTTAGAGTTGGAAAAGATGCTGGCAAATTAGTTGTAGCATCCGGTGATGTTCATCATCTTAAATTAGATGATAAAATATATCGTGAAATTATAGTCAATCAAAAAGTTCCAGGCGGTGGTCGTCATCCATTAGCGCGTAATAATATTAATAACATTCCAAGTAATCATTTTAGAACGACAAATGAAATGTTAAAAAATTTTAGTTTTTTAGATAAGGATATAGCTGAAGAAATTGTTGTTACTAACCCTAATAAAATAGCAAATATGGTTGATATTTATGAAGTGTTAGTTGATACCAAAGGTATACCATTTTCGCCAAGAATTGAGAATTCTGCAGAAGAAGTTAATAAAATGGTTTATGAAAAGGCTTATGAATTATATGGAAATCCATTACCTACTTTACTTGATGAGAGAATAAAGGAAGAGTTGAAAGGGATTATAAAAGGTGAATTTGATGTTATATATTTAATCGCTCATAAACTCGTGAAAAAATCCAATGATGATGGATATATAGTTGGTAGTCGTGGTTCGGTCGGCTCTTCGTTTGTTGCTACCTTAATGGGAATTACTGAAGTTAATCCATTGCCACCACATTATTTGTGCCCAAATTGTAAACACAGTATCTTTGAAGAAAATGGGGTTGTTTTAGGCAGTAAATATTCTAGCGGTTATGATTTGCCAAGTAAAAAATGTCCTAAATGTAATACAGTTATGAATCGTGATGGCCATGATATGCCATTTGCTACATTTTTAGGTTTTGATGCAGATAAAGTTCCAGATATTGATTTAAATTTTTCAGGTGAATATCAATGGCGGGCCCATGAATATACCAAAGAATTGTTTGGGGTTGATAATGTTTATCGGGCTGGAACAATTGGCACTGTTGCAGATAAGACAGCTTATGGTTTTGTTATGGGATATTGTGAAGATAAAGGTATTAATTTAAGAGGTGCTGAAGTTGAAAGATTAGCTAAGGGTTGTACCGGGGTTAAAAGAACAACGGGACAACATCCAGGTGGAATTGTTGTTATCCCTAATTATAAAGATGTTTATGATTTTACTCCATATCAATTTCCAGCTGATGATCCAAACTCTTTATGGAGAACTACTCACTTTGATTATCATGCAATTGATGAAAGTTTATTAAAACTTGATATTCTTGGTCATGATGATCCAACTATTTTAAGAATGTTACAAGACTTATCAGGCATTGATGTAACTAAAATTGATATGTCTGATCCGGAAGTAATGAAAATATTTTCATCACCTGAAGTTTTAGGTGTAACTAAAGAACAAATTATGTGTGAAACAGGAACGTTAGGTGTTCCAGAATTTGGTACAAATTTTGTTATTGGCATGTTAAAAGAAACAAAGCCAAAAACTTTTGGTGAGTTATTAAAAATATCGGGATTATCACATGGGACAGATGTGTGGTTAGGTAATGCCCAAGAATTAATTCAAAATAATGTTTGTGAATTTAAAGATGTTATTGGTTGTCGTGATGATATTATGGTTTATTTATCGTATAATGGTTTAAAACCGAAAGCTGCTTTTAAAATAATGGAGTTTGTTAGAAAAGGTCGTCCTAGTCGTGAACCAGAAGCATGGAAAGATTATGAAGAAATGATGAAAGAAGCGGGAATTGTAGACTGGTATATTGAATCATGTCGCAAAATAAAATATATGTTCCCGAAGGCTCATGCTGCAGCTTATGTTATGAGCGCATTGAGAATTGCCTGGTTTAAAGTTCATCATCCTATTTATTATTATTCAGCATATTTTTCAATCAGATGTAATGACTTTAATATTGATGCCATGATTAAAGGTTATGATGCAATAAAAGATGTAATTGGTGAAATTGCAGAAAAAGGATACGATGCTACTAATAAGGAAATGGCAATTTTGGATGTTTTAAACGTTGCTTTAGAAGCGACAGCACGCGGTTTTAAATTTGCTAATATTGATATTAACAAAAGCGATGCAACTAATTTTATTATTTTAGACGATAAAACCTTATTACCACCATTCCGTGCGATTGATGGATTAGGTAGTCAAGTTGCCAACAAAATAGTTGAAGAAAGAAAAAAGAAACCGTTCATTAGCATTGAGGATTTACAAAAAAGGGGTAAGGTAACAGTGACAACAATTGAAAAAATGCGTTTAATGGGAATATTAGATCATCTAGATGAATCTAATCAATTGTCACTATTTTAATGAATAAAGTAAACTCAGTTTATATTCATATTCCTTTTTGTAAACAAATATGTTCCTATTGTGATTTTTGTAAAATATTTTATGATGAAAAATATATTAATAATTATTTATTAGCGTTAGAAAAAGAAATCAAGAGTAATTATAAAGGTGATTTAATTAAAACTATATATATAGGTGGTGGAACGCCTAGTTCTTTAAAAATGTCGGAATTAAAAAAATTATTTGATCTTATTAAATTATTTAACTTAGATAAAAATTTTGAATTTACAATTGAGACTAATATTGAAGATGTAACGATAGATAAGTTAAATCTATTTTATCAAAACAAAATAAATCGTTTAAGTATAGGTGTTCAGACTTTTAATCGTATCCATCTTCAAAAATTAGGTAGGAGTAATGTTGATAACATAATTAATCGTATTAATTTAGCTAAAAAAGTAGGATTTAATAATATAAATATAGATTTAATGTACGCTTTACCCAACCAAACATTAGATGAATTATTAGAAGATTTGGAAAAAATAATTAAATTAGATATTACCCACATATCAACATATTCACTGATAATTGAACCCCATACATTATTATATATCGAAAAAACTGATTATATTGATGAAGATTTGGATTATGAAATGTATGAACTTATTAGGGAAAAATTAATTGATAATGGTTATAATCATTATGAAATAAGTAATTTTAGTAAAAGTGGTTATGAATCAAAACATAATCTGACATATTGGAGCAACGATGAATATTATGGTTTTGGGATGGGGGCTAGTGGTTATTTAAATAATATTAGATATGAAAACAATAAAAACATTAATAAATATATAAGTGGTATTTATCGTGCAGATGAGGAATATTTAACCAAAGAAGATATATTATTATATGAATTTATATTAGGGCTGCGCAAAATAAAAGGTATTAACAAACAAAGTTTTTATCAAAAATTTAAATTTAGCATTAAAGAATTTCATAATGTTTCAAAATTATTAAAAGAAGGGAAACTAATAGATGATGGTGAAAATATATATATAAATTCAAAATATTTATATATATCAAATGAAATATTAGTTAGTTTAATGGTGTAAAATGAAAAAAGAAGATGTTTTTAAAAATGAATTAAATTGTATCAAAAATGATAGATTAAGACGAAGTGCTAGTTTTTTAGTTAGTCAATTGCCCGATTATTTTTTTGAAATACCGGCTAGCTCAACTGGGAAGTATCATCCTAATTATGCTTTAGGCAGAGGTGGGTTGGTAAGACATACTAAGGCTGCTGTTTTGTTGGCAAATGATCTATTGTTTAATAATCAAACAATAGGAAATGATTTTACAAAATTAGAGAAAGATATAATTATTATGGCTTTAATTATTCATGATGGTTTAAAATCAGGTGTTAATAAGGAACAATATACAGTTATTGAACATCCATTATTAATTTCCGAATTTGTTACACTTCATCAAAATGAACTGGAATTAAAAGATCCAGAAATAAAATTGTTAAAGTTATTATTAGAGACCCATATGGGTGAATGGGTAAAAGATTATAAAGGAAATGAAGTTTTATCAAAACCCGAAACCAAACAACAAAAATTTGTTCATATGTGTGATTATTTAGCAAGCCGAAAATATTTAGAAGTAAAGATATATTAGTTTTAAATAGCTATGATGAATGGATGTGGTAATATGAAATTAACAATAATTGCAGCGGTTGGCAAAAATTTTGAACTAGGTTGTAATAATCAATTAATTTGGAAAATACCTGGTGATTTACAATTTTTTAAAAGAGTAACAATGAATAAAACAATTGTTATGGGAAGTAAAACTTATAATTCAATACCAGAGCAACTGCCCGATAGACGGCATATCGTATTAAGTAATTCAAATATACAAATGCCAGAGGGGGTATTGGTTTTTAATAATTTTGCAGGTTTATTAAAAAAATTAAAAAATGTTGATGAAGAGGTTTTTATTATTGGGGGATATAGTATATATAAACAGTTTTTTCCATATGTCAACAAAATGTATATTACTCATATTGATGAAGAGAGTGATGATGCCGATGTTTATTTTCCAAATTTTAATAAAGAAGATTGGGAATCCATTTTAATTTTTGAAAATGATAAAGATATAAAATTCAAAATAGTTGAATACAGGAGGAAACAATGATGGGAAAATTAATTGTAATTGAGGGAACTGATTGTTCGGGTAAGGAGACGCAAACTGATTTATTAATTAAAAAATTATTAAAAGATAACATACCTATTGTAAAGTTTTCATTTCCAAATTATGATTCGCCAACAGGTCGAATAATAGCTGGCCCTTATTTAGGGAAAGAATATATAGGTGAATCATGGTTTACAGAAGGGGCAGCTAATGTTGAACCTAAAGTTGCATCTTTATATTTTGCAGCTGATCGATTATATAATATTACCAAAATTAATCAACTTCTAGCAAATGGAAAAAACGTTTTGCTTGACCGATATGCATTTTCTAATATGGGTCATCAAGCAAGTAAAATTTTAAATAAAGAAGAACGTTTTAAAATGTATGAGTGGTTAGAAAATTTAGAATTTAACTTGTTAGAATTACCAAGACCAGATATTGGTGTGTTTTTACATTTACCATATGAACATGCTTGCTTATTAAAAAAGAATCGTCAAGAGAAACCGGATGGTCATGAAATATCGGAACAACATTTAAGAAATGCAGAGAAAGCTTATATTGAAATCGCTGAAAAATATCATTTTGATACAATTAATTGTTATGAAGACGACAAAATAAGAACAATAGCTGATATAAATGAAGAACTTTATGAATTGGTATTTGATAAAATAAATAGAAGATAGTATAATTGTAATATTGTAAGTAAAATATTTATGTTATATGTGTGGAGGTTTTATATTATGATAAATAACAACAAAGGATTTACCTTGATTGAGTTATTAGCGGTAATAGTGATATTGGCAATTATAATGTTAATTGCAACACCATTAATTGTAAATGTCATAAACGATGCAAGAAAAGGTGCTTTTAGAAATTCAGCATACGGTATTGTGAAATCTGCGGAAATACAATATACTAGTATGCTAATAAAAGAAAACAGTAAAAAATTACAGTTTACATATAGTGATGGAGTTGAGGCTTCGATTCCGGAGGGATATGCGTTGGATTATAAAGGATCAAAACCTAAAAGTGGAAAAGTAATGGTTAATACTGATGGTAAAGTAGCTATTGCTTTACATAATGGCAAATGGTGTGCTGAAAAAAATTATGATGATAATATAATAGTTTTAACGGACAAAACATCAGATGATTGCGTTATACCAACCCCTAATGAACCAACTTTAAGTATTGGTATGATTCCAATTATTTGGAATGGTAAAAATTGGATCAAAGCAGATATTAATACTAATTGGTACGATTATGACGAGAAAAAATGGGCGAATGTAGTTTTAACAACTGAATCAAGTAGATCACTATATAAAGAAGCTTCACCAGGGACAATAATCCAAAATGATGATGTTATGGCTTATTTAGTTTGGATACCACGTTATAAATATAAATTATTTAATGTTGAATCAATTGAAAGCAATCCACAAGAAATAGAAATTGTATTTGAGAAAAAAACAACATCAAAATCAAATGGTAGTACTAATGGTGCTTATTTAACCCATCCAGCATTTACATTTGGTGATAAAGAATTAGATGGATTTTGGGTAGGAAAATTTGAAACGACTGGCTCAATTTCTACACCAACGATAAAACCAAATATAACTTCATTAAGAGGTCTAAATGTGAGTACTCATTTTACTACAGCCCAAAAGTTTAATAATGCTGCAATATATGGAGTAGAAAACTCTTTTGATGCTCATATGATTAAAAATCTTGAATGGGGAGCAATATCATATTTAAGTCATAGTAAATATGGAAAAAATAACGAAATATGGATAAATCCAAGTGGCGATTTTATAACTGGTTGTGCTGGTGAAAGCGTATCTGCAGAAACGACTAATGGTTGTCCTAATCAATATCATACAGCCAATGGTTTAAAAGCAAGCACTACAGGCAATATATATGGTGTATATGATATGAGTGGTGGTGCCTATGATTTGGTTATGGCTAGTATGTTTGATAGTAATAATACAACATTATTAGTTGCTGAATCTGGTTTTGATCAAGCAACTATTGATAGTGCTTATATGAATAAATATATTGATAAATATACTTATGGAATAGCAGATTATAATGATCCAGATGCTTATAATCGTCGTAAATTAGGTGATGCTACAGGCGAAACTAGAGGATGGTATAATGATATGAATTCCTTTGCAATTCCAACTAAACCATGGTTTTATCGTGGTGGTGGTGATTATCATGGAGTTAGTGCAGGAGCATATTTATATAGTACACTAGTAGGGAGAAATATAGGTAATGCTACATCACGATTAATTATATCTTAATAAAAAATCATATTAATTTATGATTTTTTTCATATATTTAAATGGGGTGTTTATGAATAATTTAATATCACATCGTGGAAATAATGATCATTCATATCAAGAAAATACAATCGGGGCGGTTTTATCATCTTTAAAAGAAGATTATATAAAGGGGGTTGAAATTGATGTTCAAATAACAAAAGATAAAAAATTGGTTGTTAATCATGATTATACTATTCACCGAGTTAGTGATGGATATGGTATTATTCGAAACATGACTCTTAAAGAATTAAAACAATTTAACTTTGGTAATAAATATCATAGTTCAAAAATAGTTACATTAAATGAAATGTTAAATAAAATTAAGAGTAATAAATTAATTATAATTGATATTAAAAGTTATTTTCTAGATTATCGAGAGGTTGCTAATTTAGTTTTAAAAGTTGTAAAAAAATATAAACACTTAAATATATGGTTAACTAGTGCTAGTAATAAATTAACAGAGTATTTAATAAATCATAATTATTTATTTAATATTGGTTTATCAATACCGATTATACCATCAGAAATGGATATTGATGAATATGATATTAGGTATAATGGTTTTTTTATTAATTACAATTTCTTTCAATCTCTTACAACTAATAAAACATTGTTTTTTTGGACGGTAAATAAAAAAGAGTTTTTTCAAACTCATTTAAAAAATATAACAGATAAAATGTATTTTATTACAGATAAATCTTATTTATTTAAGAAATAATGAACTATTAATTTTTTTCTTGATTATAACCACCACTAATAGTGCGAGCAGATTCGGCAACAATCATACACTCTTTATCAATACTCTTGATAATATCAACGACGTCATGGCGTTTTTTCCTAGATACCATTATCATTAAAACATTTCTTTCCTTATCTTTCCCTTCGCCCTCTAAAACAGTTACAGCAAAATTATTTTGTCTCAACTTATTAATTATAACTTCACCTAAATCTTTATCGACAATAGCCATTAGCATATTACTACCCAAGGCCATTTTTTCTTCAATAAAACTACCAGTATAAGAGCCGACAAAAGAACCTAGGGCAAAGAAAACAATTTTTAATGGATCTTCAGTAATATTGGTAACAACGGCACCAGTAACAATTACCCAAACAAGGGCAATTATAAATTGTAAAACTGCACCTAATCCTTTTTTTCCGTTTGCAACTACAATTAATCTAAGTGTTGCAAGTGTATTTTCAATTACTTTTGAAATAAAAATAATAAAATATAATCCGATATTCATAAAAATCCCTCCAACAAATTGTATTATACATGATTTTTTGTTATAATGATAGGTATAAATGTAGGAGGTAATCATGGAAAAATATATACCGGATATTTATCAACAAAGTATTTACACGATCGATTATCAAAAATTAATAAATAGAGGTATCAAATGTCTTTTGTTTGACTTAGACAATACATTGGTTCCTGCAAGTATTAAGAAATCAAATAAAAAGTTAAAAACCTTATTTAACGAGTTAAAAGAACAAAATTTTAATATATATATATTTTCTAATAGTTCTAAGAGCCGAGTAAAAGTTTTTGCCGAGGAGTTAGGTGTTAAATTTTATTCATCAGCTTGTAAACCTTTTCCTAAAAACTTTAAAAAAGTATTGAGAGAAAATGATTACAACGAGAGTGAAGTTGCGATAATTGGTGATCAATTATTCACTGATGTTTTAGGTGGTAATAAGGTAGGAATAACAACAATTTTAATTAATCCTATAAGTGCTAAAGATTTATTTGTAACTCGATTTAACCGCCTGCTTGAAAAGAGATTAATGAGAAAATTAAGAAAAGATGATCTGTTTGTATTAGGTAAATATTATGATTAAGTGTTTAGGATGTGGCGTTTTATTACAAAATAAATCACCTGAAAAATCAGGTTATGTTAAGGGTGAGTTAAATCAGTCGAAACTTTGTATGAGATGTTTTAAAATCCAAAATTATAA
The DNA here is from genome assembly GCA_964629735.1 of uncultured Muribaculaceae bacterium. Taxonomy (GTDB): domain Bacteria; phylum Bacillota_I; class Bacilli_A; order RF39; family UBA660; genus CAZVQX01. The sequence goes on along the minus strand of CAZVQX010000004.1, from coordinate 26,260 downwards.
TCAATATCAATCAATTGTCAAGACGAATGATGATATTGCAGGAATGTTACAAGAGATTAATAATTCTAATGATCTTGTTTTGTTATTAATTGATATTTTTAATATACCAAAAGATTTAGATATAATCACCAAAAATATTAATAATGATTTAATTGTTGTATTTACTAAATATGATTTATTAAAACCATATTTATCAGAAGAAAAATTAAAAGCATATTTAAATAATTTTAATATTAAATATAAAGATATTGTTACAATAAGTAGTAATAAGAATTATAATTTAGACAATTTAATCTCATTAATAAATAAATATAAAAAAAGTATTTATGTTTATGTAATAGGATATACTAATGTTGGTAAATCAACTTTAATTAATAAAATAATTTATAATTATTCTGATTTTAAAAGAAAAGTAACAACTAGTAATAAACCAACAACAACTCTTGATAATATTTTTATAGACATTAATGATAGTTTAACATTAGTTGATACGCCTGGCTTGATAGATGAAAATAGTATAATTGAAATATATAATAATAAAAGCTTAAATAAAATAGTGCCTAATAATGTGTTGAAACCTGTTACTTTTCAAATAAAAAAAGAACAACAAATAGTAATTGATGAATTTGCAAGTTTTTATATAGAAGGTGCAAACGATATTACATTTTATTTATCAAATAAATTGTTAATAAAAAGAGTTTATGGAAAACCAAAGAATGAAAATTTTCATAAACATACAGTAAGAGTTAAAGAAAATCAAGATATTGTTATTAAGGGATTATGTTTTGTTAAATTTAAGAAGCCTTCAATAGTGGAAGTATATGCGTTTGAAGGGGTAGATGTATATACTCGCCCAAGTTTAATATAGAATAAGGAGTGGTTATGTGCTAGGAAAAATAATAGGGGTTGAAGAAAATTTAGTAACAATTGAGTTAAGTATTGATATAAATAAAATTCAAAGTTTAATAAATTTATATATTATAATGGAAGACGAGGGTAAAAAATTAGTAGGTGAAATAGTCAGCGTTAATGGTAAAATAGCACAAGCTAATTTAATTGGTGAAATAATAAATGATAAATTTGTTTTTGGGGTTATTCGTAAACCGTCCTTTTCATCTAGAGTAATGCTTATTTCAAGGGAAAAAATCCCATTAATAATGGGAATACCTGATTATGCTGATGGTAAAGATTTAATTTTAGGGACGAGCCCAGTTTATCCTGGGGTAAAACTAGGAGTAAACATAAATCGCTTTTTTAGTAATCATTTTGCAATATTTGGTTCAACGGGTAGCGGTAAATCTTGTAGTATAGCAAGAATATTTCAAAATTTATTTGAAAATCCAAATGCAGTTGCCTATCGTGCAAGTATTTTGATTTTTGATGCATATGGCGAATATCATAATGCTTTTAGTAAATTAAATGAAAAAAATCCTAATATAAATTTTAAAACATATACGACTAATTTAAAATTTAGTGATACTGAAGTGTTAAAAATCCCATTATGGTTATTAGATGTTGATGATATTGCAATATTACTTGGTGCAGATATTCATTCACAATTACCAATAATAGAAAAAGCCTTAAAATTAGTAACCATTTTTGGTAGAGAAGAAGAATTAGTTTTAAAGCATAAAAATGATATTATAGCACGAGCTATATTAGATATTTTAGCAAGTGGTCGACCATCAGTTCAAATAAGAGATCAAATTTTCTCAATTTTAAGTTATTATAATACTAGCGAATTAAATTTAGAGACTCAAATTTTTCAACCGGGTTATACTAGACCATTAAAACAATTGTTTTTAGTAGATGCCTCTGGTAAAATCCGTGAAATGGAATTACTTACTAATTTTATCGAAAGTTTTATAACTGATGATTTAGAATTAAATTTACCTGATGGTTCTTTTAAATATGGTTTAAAGGATTTAAAAGATGCATTTGAATTCGCGCTTATATCAGAAGGTATTTTAAAAAGTGATAAAATATATGACGAATCAAACGTTTTAAAAACGAGATTAAATTCTTTAGTTAATAGTAGTTATAGTGAATATTTTGATTATCCAGAATATATTAGCCGTGAACAATATATTAGAAAACTATTAACAGCTCATAATGGTAAAAAGGCTCAAATAATTAATTTTAACATAAACTATATTGATGACCGATTAGCCAAAACAATAACAAAAATATATTCTAAATTATTATTTAATCATGCCAAAGAAAGTGATAAACGAGCATCACTACCATTCCATATTATTTTAGAAGAAGCTCACCGCTATGTTCAAAATGATAATGATGTTAATTTGTTAGGATATAATATTTTTGAACGTATAACAAAAGAAGGAAGAAAATATGGTGTTTTATTAGGACTAATATCTCAACGCCCTTCTGAGTTATCTGAAACAACATTATCACAATGTAATAATTTCCTTATTTTTAAAATGTTACATCCTCGCGATGTTGAATATATACGAGAAATGGTTCCAAATATTACAAATGAAATTATTAAAAGTTTAAGAATATTACAACCGGGTGTTTGTATGGCATTTGGATTAGCTTTTAATGTTCCTGTTTTATTGAAGTTTGCAATGCCAAATCCAGCTCCAGAAAGCAGTAGTGCTGATATAAGTCAAGTATGGTTTATTTAACCGATTTATAAAAGGCTGTAATTAATATGGCAATAAAAACACAGGTTGAGTTACATGAGGATTTAAATTATGTTCTTGAAGTAAAAAACGAAAATAAAATTAAGTACAATTTTCAAAAAGTTTTAAATCCTATTTTTTGTAAGAAAAATATAAAGTATGATAACTTTTAAGATATGTTTCATAATGCAATTTTAAAAAGCAACTTATTAATAAAAGATGTAGGTCACCTCCTACATCTTTTTGATTTCAATTAAATATGGTGCTAGTTCATTATTGGTATTATGATAATAATTAATTTTATAATTATTTAGTTTTTGAAAATATTTATTTAGTTCAACACTTTCCCTTTTCCCCTCTGGATGTCCTGGATAAACAGTTATTAAAATTGTACCCTTATTATTTAAAAGAGGAAGGGAATTATTTATAGATTCAATAGTTGTTATATAATTAGTTTTAATTTTTTTATCACTACCTGGTAAAAAACCAAGATTGAAAATAATTAAACTTATTTTACCAATATAATTATTTAATTTTTTATTTATATTTATGTGATTATCTAAAAATAGTTTATAGTTATTAATGTTATTTTTGTTTAATAATTGTATCGTATTATCAATTGCTATTTTTTGTATATCAAAGCCAAAAACAAATCCATTTTTTGCATTCTTGGCTAAATATAAAGTATCATAACCATTTCCAACAGTTGCGTCAACAACAATGTCGTTATGTTTGACATATTTTCTAATTAATTGTTTTGATTTATTTAATATACTTAGATTAAAACCTTGATAAGTATCCCGCCTAGCTAACTCTTTATCAATTTCATTTAACACACTAAATTTTTTGATCAGCCAATTAGGTTCAATTAAATCTTCAACTTTAGGATCGCCAGTAATTCTTTCGATAACTATATCTGGGTGTAGACTTTCTAATTGATCACATACAATATCAACGTATTCTTCTTTAGTTAAAACATGGAAGGGTTTTGTTTGATATATTTGGGCAAGTTCTGTATTTTTTAAAATATGTAACATATGAACTTTAATCCCATTAATAGGTAGTTTATTTAAATAATTAACTGTTTCTAACATCATTTCTTTTGTTTCATAAGGTAACCCATTAATAATATGTACTACAACATTAATATTTGCTTTTTTTAATTTATAAACCATTTCAGTAAAACATTCCAAAGTATGACAACGATTAATTAATTTGGTTGTTTTACTGTGTATAGTTTGTAAACCTAATTCAATTGTTAAAAATGTTTTATTATTTAATTCTTTTAAATATTCAAAAACTTCATCACTTATTGCATCAGGTCTAGTTGCAATAGATAACCCTACAACATTATCTAAGTTTAAAATTGTTTCATATTTATCTTTTAATATATTTACCGGGGCATATGTATTAGTCCTTGCTTGAAAGTAGCCAATATATAATGCTTCCGGCCATTTTTTATGTAAAATACTTTTAACATCATTAAATTGTTTGATTAAATTATCCCCTAAATGTCCGGCAAATTCACCACTTCCTAATTTTGAACAATAAATACAACCACCAACACCAACGGTCCCATCAAGATTAGGACATGAAAAACCAGCATTTAAACTAACTTTAAATACTTTTGATTTAAATTTTTGTTGATAAAAATAATTTAAAGTATGATATCTTTTATTGCTATCTGAATATATAAATGGGTTCATATTACTACCCCTCCTAAGGTGTTAATATTATAACAAATTTTTAAAAATAATTCCTTTTTTTGTAAAAACTTGATATAATTGGTATGGTGATACTATGAATAAAACAAAAATAATAGCCACAATCGGCCCGGCTAGTGCCGATAAAGAAATAATAAAGCAATTAATTCAAAGTGGTTTAGATGTTGTTCGCCTTAATTTGAGCCATGCTGATTATCCATTTTGTATGGATATTATTAACAAGATTAATGAGTTAAATGAGGAGTTACGCACTAATGTGGCAGTTATGTTTGATACAGAAGGCCCTGATATTCGAACTGGTAGATTTCGGGGTGGTGAGGCTTATTTAAAAAAAGGGGAAGTTTTAAGAATATATAAAAAAGAAATTGTTGGTGATCAAAACGCTTTTTCTCTTAATATGCCAGCAATAATTAATAATATTAAACATAATATGATTGTTAAATTAGATGATGGTAAAATTGAATTAAAAGTTGTAGGAAAAACTGATGATTACCTTGAGTGTGAAGTATTAAATGATGGTATTATTCGAGATAATAAAGGTGTTAATGTTAATTGTTCACGAATTGACATTCCTTTTTTAAGTGAAAAAGATATTGAGGATATTAAATTTGCTAATATGATGCATGTTGATTATTTAGCCTTATCATTTGTTTCAAGTGCTGAGGATATTTTGTTAGTAAATGATATATTAATTAATTTAGGAAATGATCATTTAAATATAATTGCTAAAATTGAAAATGAACGAGCATTAAATGAGTTAGATGAGATTATTAAGGTTAGTGATGGAATAATGATTGCCCGTGGTGATTTGGGTGTTGAAATCCCAATGGAAAGAATACCTAGTCTTCAAAAACTGATTATTAATAAATGCCATCATCAAGGAAAAATTAGTATAGTTGCAACTGAATTGTTGTCTTCAATGGAGTATCATGATAAACCGACGAGGGCAGAAGTAAGTGATATTGCTAATGCCGTAATTGATGGTATTGACGCTGTAATGTTAAGTGGTGAAACAACGATTGGTCGTTATCCAGTATTAACTTTACAAACAATGGAAAAAATTATTCGCTCAGCTGAAGAAAATATTGATTATATTGAATTGCTGAGTAGGGCAATGAGAACCGAGAAACAAGATGTAACAGGTTTAATTGCTTATAGTGTGGCCGATTGTGCTAATCGTTTGAAAGCTAAAGCTATTATTGTTCCAACTTTTAGTGGTTATACTGCCCGTAAAATGAGTCGTTTTCGTCCAACCTGCCCAATTATTGCTCTTAGTCCTAATATAGATACTGTCAAGAGTTTAGCACTTAATTTTGGTGTCTACCCTTTATTAATGGAAGAGTTAAATTCATTTGATAAAATAATATTAAGATCAAGGAAAATGGCTAAAGAAATATTACAACTAGAGGAAAATGATAAAATAATAATAACTGGTGGTTATCCATTACGAGAAGTTCGTCATACTAATTTTATGAAAATAGAAGAAATATAAAAAATAGGGGTGGTTAAATGTATAAATTAGGTTCCCAATTTCAACTTAATTATAATGATGCGCAAGTAAATGAAGAATGCGTTTTTCAAGGTAATAAATATCGTATATCACTTTTAACAGAAAGATTAATTAGATTAGAATATAGTGAAGAAGGAATATTTGAAGATCGTCCTACACAATTAGCATGGCATCGTAATTTTGAGGCTCCAAAATTTAACGTTAAAGAAGATGATAAGTATATTGAACTTGAAACTAAATATTTTAAATTATATTATTCAAAAGAGAAAAAATTTCAAGGGTCACGTTTAAATCCAACTGCAAATTTAAAAGTTGAATTAAAAAATAGTGATCGTTTTTGGTATTATGGTCACCCTGAAGTTAGAAATTTAGGTGCTCCAACAGTTCGTTTAAGTAATAAAAAAGGAAAATACGAATTTGAAAGGGCATTATATTCATCTGATGGTTTTGCTAGTATTGATGATAGTGAATCAAGTATTTTAAGCGAAAATGGTGTTTTAACAGAACGATCTAATAAAATGATTGATATTTATTTATTTATGTATCATACTGATTTTGATTTGTGCTTGAAAGATTATTTTAGCCTAACTGGTTATCCAGCCTTAATACCAAGATATGCTTTGGGTAACTGGTGGTCCCGTAACGAAGATTATAGTGATTTATCTTTAAAAAAATTAATTGATGATTTTTCATATAAAGGCGTTCCTATTTCAATAGTTCTTTTAAGTGGAGAATGGCATTTAAATAAATATGATAAGTTAGAAAATATAAAGTCTGGTTTTACATTTAACAAAGAAAAATTTCGCGAACCATATGGAATGATTTCTTATTTACACTCAAAAGGAATACGGGTTGGATTAAACGTTAATCCGCTTGAAGGAATTTATCCTTATGAAGAATTTTATGAAGAGGCTAAGAAATATTTAGAAACAAATGATAAAGGTATTATTCCATTTAATGTTTTAAACCCTAAATTTTTAGATGTTTATTTAAAAATGTTAATTCATCCTTTAGATAACTTAGATGTTGATTTTTTCTGGATTGATACTAATGCAAATAAAAATAAATTAGAATCTTGGGTTTTAAATCATTATCATTTTAATGATATGAAGAGAAATTATAAAAGAAGGCCGATGATATTATCGAGTAATGCAGGAATTGCCGCCCATCGTTATCCGGTTCTGTACTCTGGTAAGACAATCGTTGATTGGAAAACAATAAAATTAATTCCGTTTTTCAACTCCGGTGCTTCTAATGCTGGTGTTACTTGGTGGAGTCATGATATAGGTGGTTATCATAAAGGTATAGAAGATAATGAATTATATATAAGATTTGTGCAACTGGGTGTGTTTAGTCCAATTTTAAAATTTGGGAGTGAAAAAGGTAAGTATTATAAAAGAGAACCATGGCGTTGGAGTATTAAAACATATACTATTGTAACTGATTATTTAAAGCTGAGACATCGTCTAATTCCATATTTATATTCAGAGGCTTATAAATATCATAAGGAAGGAAAATTATTAATAGAGCCTATTTATTATCGTTATAGTGAAATGTATGATGATGTTTTATATCGAAATCAATATTATTTTGGTAGCGAATTTTTTATCTCACCAATTATTTCACAAAAAAATTATATAATGAATCGGGTAATTCATAAATTTTACTTACCAGATGGTGTTTGGTATGATTATGTAACTGGAAAAAAGTTTCCAGGAGGTCGAGAATATGTATCGTTTTTTAGAGACCAAGATTATCCTGTTTTTGTTAAAGCAGGTGCAATTATTCCACTTGGTGATAATGGTAATTTATTCGATACAACTCCACCACAAAATATGGAAATACATATTTTCCCAGGTCGCAGTAATTTATACCACTTATTTGAAGATGATGGTATGAGTGATTTATATCGTAAAGGCTTTTTTATTAAAACTGATATTGATTATAACTATATGCCTAATAATTATACGGTTATTATTCGTCCAATAGAGGGAAAAAGTGGTATTATACCTAAAACAAGAAATTATAAATTTAGATTCCGTAACACTAAATATGCAAATGAAGTAATTACATATGTTAATGACGCTCCAATTGAAAACGTAAAATATACTGATGGTCCGGATTTTATTGTTGAAGTTAAAGATGTTTCAACAATCGCCCAACTATCTGTTAACTGTAAAGGAAAAGATATTGAAATTGATGCTATCCGTTTAATCAATGATGATATTGAAGAAATTATTTCTGATTTACAAATTGAAACAGAAATGAAAGAAAAAATTGATGCTGTAATATTTAGTGATTTACCGATTAAGAAAAAGAGAATAGGTATAAGAAAATTGAGAAATAAAGGTTTACAACCAAAATTTGTCCGTTTATTTCTAAAATTACTTGAATATATTGATCAAGTGTAATATAATATAAATATACTTTTAAAAAAAACAAGGAAGAAGAGTAGTAATAATTAATTTATTTTGTAGAGAAAAAGTGGCTGGTGAAAACTTTAAATAAATGATTATGAACTTGCTTTGGAGTTCCCTAGTGGCGTTTAATTTGCGTTAAAAATTAAAGAGCATAAACATTATGAATTAAGGTGGTACCGCGATTATTCGTCCTTAAATTATAATGTTTTTTTGTTAGGAGGTTAATTATGGAAAAAATCTTTTCGTTTTTTATAAACTTTATAATTATTTATTCTTTTTATTATTTATTTATAATAATGCGTAATAAAAAAATTGATAAGATAACAGAGAGCATTGAAGTTAAATTTTTAAAACTCAAATATAATTTTCAACCAGAGAAACATAATTTAAAGAAATTAGCTTCCATAATTGCCCTCTGCAACTCACTTATTATTTCAGTTGTTATTTTTATTGTTAGTTTTGTTAATGTTTTAATATTTAAAATAATAATTGGTTTTATAACTTTATTAATTTTACAATTGTTAGTTTATCATATAATTGGTATGTATTACCAAAATAGGAAAGAGGTATAAATATGTATAATTTTGAAAAAATAGAAAAAAAATGGCAAAAATATTGGGATATTAATAATACTTTTGCTGCTTCTAATAATAGTGAAAAAGAAAAATATTATGTTTTAATTGAGTTTCCATATCCATCAGGAAGTGGATTACATATAGGGCATCCAAGAAGTTACACTGCTCTTGATTCATTAGCACGGAAAAGAAGATTACAAGGTTATAACGTTTTATTTCCAATTGGTTTTGATGCGTTTGGATTACCCGCAGAAAATTATGCAATTAAAAATAAAATTCATCCACGTGATGCAGTTCGTGAAAATATTGAGGTTTTTAAAGATCAATTAAAGTCATTAGGTATTTCTTTTGACTGGACTCGTGAAATTTCAACAACTGATCCAGAATATTATAAATGGACTCAATGGCAATTTTTGAAGTTTTACGAACACGGATTAGCTTATAAAGCTAAAAAAAGTATTAACTGGTGTACATCTTGTAAAATTGGTTTATCAAATGAAGAAATAGAGAAAGGCAACTGTGAGCGATGTGGTGGAGAAGTTGTTCGTAAAGAAAAAGAACAATGGATGTTAAAAATGCAAAGTTATAGTGAAAAATTATTAGAAGGATTAGATGATACAAATTTTATTGATCGTGTTAAAACCGCCCAAATAAATTGGATTGGTAAAAGCGAAGGGGCATCGGTTGATTTTAGAATAGATAAAACTGATGATATATTGACGGTGTTTACAACTAGGCCAGATACAATCTATGGTGTAACCTTCATGGTTATTGCACCTGAACATCCGGTAATTGAAAAATTAAAATCAATAATAACAAATTATAATGAAGTAATAGATTATAAAAATCAAGCTATGAAAAAATCTGAATTTGAGAGAATTGAATTGGTAAAGGATAAGACTGGTGTTAAATTAAAAGGAATTAATGCAGTAAATCCATTAAATAATGAATTAATTCAAATATGGATATCAGATTATGTAATGATGAATTATGGAACCGGTGCAATTATGGCAGTACCAGCACATGATGAGCGAGATTACGAATTTGCCCAAAAATTTAATATTCCTATTATTGAGGTTATTAAAGGTGGAAATGTTGAAAAATCAGCTTATACTGGTGATGGTGAGATGGTTAATTCTGGTATTTTAAATGGAATTAATAATAAAGAAGAAGCTATTAGTAAAATTATTAAATATTTAGAGAAAAATAAAATAGGTTCTAAAAAAATAAATTATCGTTTACAAGATTGGGTCTTTTCACGTCAAAGATTTTGGGGTGAACCAATCCCGATGATTTATTGTAATGATTGTGGTTGGGTTCCGGTACCTGAAGAAGATTTACCAGTTTTATTACCTGATGTAGCTAACTATGAACCGACAGAAGATGGTGAGAGCCCATTAGCTAATTTATCAGATTGGTATACAGTGCCTTGTCCAAAATGTGGAAAAACTGCAAAACGGGAAACTGATACTATGCCCAACTGGGCTGGTTCATCTTGGTACTGGTTAAGGTATATGGACCCGCATAATAACAAAGAATTTGCTGGTTGGGATGCTTTGGACTATTGGGGGAAAGTTGATTGGTATAATGGCGGTATGGAACATGCTACTAGACACTTATTATATGCGAGATTTTGGCATCGTTTCTTATATGATATTGGTTTAGTACCAACTAAAGAACCATTTAATCTTCGTACAGCCCACGGAATGGTTTTAAGTGAAGATGGTGACAAAATAAGCAAATCTAAAGGAAATGGTATTAGTCCAACTGAAATCGTCGATGAATATGGTTCAGATGCACTTCGCGTTTATGAAATGTTTATGGGTGATTACGAAAGTGATACCGCTTGGAGTGAGAATGGATTAAAAGGTTGTAAAAGATTTTTGGAAAGAGTTTGGCGTATTCAAGAAAAGTTAAATGAAAAAGATATATATTCACCAGAATTAGAAGTAATTATTAATAAAACAATAAAAAAGGTAGATGAAGATATTGAAACTATGAAATATAATACTGCCATATCTGCTTTAATGATTTTATTAAATAAATTTGAAGAAGTAGACTCAATTAGTAGAAAAGATTTAAAAACATTTTTAATTTTATTAAATCCATTTGCACCACATATTACTGAAGAAATAAATGAAATCAAAAAATTAGGAAACCTTATTTCAAATGAAAAGTGGCCTGACTATGATCCCAATAAAATAGTTGATACAACTTACACATTAGTTGTTCAGGTTAATGGTAAAGTTCGTGGTAAGATTGATGTTCCATCTGATATTTCTAAAGAAGATATGGAGAAAAAAGCGTTGGAGCATGATAATGTTTTAAAATTTATTGAAGGAAAAGAAATTATTAAAATAATAACAGTTCCCCAAAAATTAGTAAATATTGTTGTTAAATAACTATCGTAAAAAGATTTAAAAATTTTAAATCTTTTTTAATTTTAAGATATATTTCTAAATGATATTAATGTAATTTTAAAAGTACCTAAAATGTGATAAACTATATATTAGGTGATAAAGTGGAAAATTTATATAAATATGAAAAAGAATTATACAAATTAGGTATAAAAAATATAGCTGGTGTCGATGAAGTAGGGCGTGGACCATTATATGGCCCGGTTGTCGCTGCCTGTGTTGTTTTGCCAAGTGATTTTAAACTAGAAGGAATAAATGATTCAAAAAAATTGAGTCTTAAAAAAAGAGAGGAATATTATAAATATATTATAAACAATTCTATTTGGGATGTTGGTATAGTTGAGAGCGATGTGATAGATGAAATTAATATTTATGAGGCAACGAAAAAAGCAATGATAATTGCAATTGAAAAAGTAAATACAAAAATTAAAATTGAACATGTGTTAATTGATGCGATGAAATTGGATTTAACTATACCTAATACACCAATTATAAAAGGAGATGCTAAAAGTATATCTATTGCTGCAGCTAGTATTGTGGCTAAAGTGATTCGTGACCATATGATGGACGAAATCGCCCTTAAATATCCAGAATATGGTTTTGATAAACATAAGGGATATCCAACTAAAAAACATATCGAAGCTTTAAAACAATATGGCGTAATTGATGGTTATAGAAAAACATATAATCCGGTAAAGGAGGTTTTGAATGGAAATTAAAAAAATAGTTGTTGGTGCATTAGAAACTAATTGTTATATATTAAAAAAAGGTGAATTTTCATTAATAATTGATCCTGGCTGTGAAGCTTCTAAAATAATAAACGAAGTAGGTGATACTAAGGTTATTGGTATTATTGTAACCCACAATCATTTTGATCATATAGGTGCCTTAGATGAGCTAAAAGATTATTATCGATGCTCTGTTTATGATAAAAGTAACTTAGAAGAAAAAAACTACAATTTAAATAGTTTTAACTTTGATGTTATTTATACACCTGGTCATACTAATGACTCAATAACAATTCATTTTAATGAAGAAAAAACAATGTTTACAGGCGATTTTCTATTTAAAAATTCAATTGGTCGATATGATTTACCAACTGGAAATTATAGTGAGTTAATAAAAAGTTTGAGGAAAATTAAAAATTATGATACAAATATTGTTATTTATCCAGGTCATGGTCCTAGTAGTACTTTAAATGAAGAACTAATATATAATCCTTTTTTAAGTCAATTATGACTTTTTTTATTTCATAATTTCCCATATTCTTTTGAAATTTTACCCACATTTTTTTAGTAAACTATTATTACGGAGGTGATAATAGAAAAAAACAAAAACATCAATCCAACGAAAGGATGTGGTAATGAGTAGATAACGAAAGTTTTAAGTGTTATACTTATATTGAGGTGTAATTATGTATAAGATTTGTTTAGTAGAGGATGAAAAAGATCTAAATGATTTGATTAAGTCTTATTTAATACGCGAAAACTATGAGGTGGTTAACTTCTATAATGGAAAGGACGCGATTGATTATGTAGGACAACCAATTCATCTATGGATATTGGATATTATGTTAGGTGATGATATTAGCGGTTATGACATTTTAAAAAAAATAAAAGAAATTAATCCTGATATACCGGTCATCTTTACATCTGCTCGAGATCAAGATTTAGATAAAATAATTGGTCTAGAATTAGGGGGGGATGATTATTTAACCAAACCTTATTCACCAAAAGAATTAGTATTACGGGTAAATAATATTATTAAACGGGTTTATTCTAATAAAACTAATAAGCAAATATATGATAACTATGTGATTGATATAGATAAACGATTAGCATTTGAAAACGATAGTGAGATTATTTTAACATCGTTAGAATTTGATTTATTATCAATGTTTTTATTAAATTTGAACAAATCTCTTAGCCGTGACGAAATAATAAAAAAAATATGGGGTATTGATTATTTTGGTACTGATCGTGTAGTGGATGATTTAGTAAGAAGGCTCCGAAAAAAAATGCCAAAATTATTAATTAAAACCATTTATGGATTTGGATATCGTTTAACATGAAACCTTTAAAACATAACCTGTTCCGCCAATTAATATCAATCGGAATAATTATGTTTGGTATTATCTTTATTAGTTTGGGCATTTTATTACCTAAAGTATTAATACCAATATATGAAAAAACTATTTACAACTATTTAAAACAACCATTAGATATTATTAATAATAAAATAGATTATAATGAAATTGTTAGCGATATTGCTTATTTATTTGTATATCCTGATAATAATATATATATTTCTGATAATTTAGAAGAAATAATTCCAACATCCCCAATACAAGTCTTAGAAAAAATAGATAAAGATTTTGGTAAGTTCAAATATTTAGGAAAAAATTATTACTATTATACCTCTGATAGTGATAATGCCAAGAAAATAGCACTTACCGATAGTACATATATAAATCTACTAAAAAGAGAAGTTTTATATACCATTTTTCCAATTTTAGTTATTACGTTTTTGTTCATAATAACATTAGTAATAATATGGGCAAGGACCTTAGTTTTAAAAATTCAATGCTTAAAAGACAAAGTTGAAAAACTAGATGATGATGATTATGAAAATACATATCGTTTTAAAGCTGACGATGAATTAAATCTTTTATCACGTGCAATTGATAATGTGCATATAACTCTAAAAAAGCAAGAAGAATATAAAAATCAAATGTATCAAAATATATCCCATGATTTTAAAACTCCTCTAACAGTTATAAAATCATATATAGAAGCATTAGATGATGGTATTTTAGATGCCGATAAAGGTCATACAGTAATAAAAGAACAATTAAATAAATTAGAAAATAAAGTCCACTCTCTTTTATATTTAAATAAATTGAATTATATTAAGGATTATAACAATTATAAAAATGAAACTGTTGATATTATGTCTATTTTAAATGCATCAGTTGAAAAATTTAAATTTGAAAGACCAGATATTAGATGGGAAATCCGATTTAATGATAAACAAAATAAGTTTGTTGGAACCTCTGATATGTGGGAAACCATTATCGATAATATGCTAAATAATTTTATAAGATATGCCAAATCAGAAATAAAAATAACAATCAAAAATAATAAAATAACTTTTTATAATGATGGTCCTAATATTGATGAAAATGTTTTATATGATTTATTTACCCCATATAAAAAAGGGATAAAAGGTCAGTTTGGTTTTGGTTTATCAATTATTAAAAAAACATTACATTTAGTTGGTTATGAAATTAACGTTAGAAATGTCAAAAGAGGAGTATTATTTGTAATCAGTTAAAAGGTCTTTGTGACCTTTTTTTAATTTTATTAAAAAAAAAGCACAAACTAAAAAAAATATGATATAATTATTATAGTTGGATGGAGGTCATCAAGGTGAGGAAGTTTAAAATAATTTTTGTTTTGATTTTAATGTTAGTTTTAACAGGGTGTAGAAGTAGTAAACTAAATCAATTAAAAGATGAAAATGATAAATTAACTGAAGATAATTTAATTTTAAATGAGAGAATTATAAACATAACTAAAGAAAATGAGGATTTGAGAGAACAATTAGAGGAAGAAGAAAAAAATGAGAAGGAATGTACTTTTATAAGAACTTATATTGTTAAAGATATATTGGATTTTCAAATTGAGGGTGAAGATAGTAAATATGTCATTTTAGATCAATTTCAAATTAATGAACCATTTCTTGTTAAACTAAAAAATAATCAAGTTTCTAAATTAGAACAAAACAAATTTTTCGAATTTACTTTTACAGGTAGTACAAAGCATCGTAAAAGCGAACAAAATTTTATTTTCAAAAACTATAAGTTAACAACAATAAAATCAACCAATAAGATTGGCTTGGAACAAATCCAAGAAAGTTGTCAATAATAAAATAATAAGAAAAGTAGAATTTTACTTTTTTTTTTGTTATAATTTAATAGGTGGTAATGTGAAAAATAACAAACTTTATATTTTAATATTTTTATTAATACTGTTTTTTTTATTTTCACTAATTTTTGTGATTAAAAGGCCAAAAGTTTATTCGAAAAACTTATTATATATGGATACATATATAAATATTAAAATTAATAGTAATAAAAAAAATAATATTGAAAAAATCTTTAAGGATGTTGAAAAAATATATAAGGAATATCATTATTTAACGGATAAATATAATCAATATGATAAAATGATAAATGTTTATTATATTAATAATAATAAAGTCGATGATGAATTCCTTATAATTGATAAAAAATTATATGATATTATAAATTACAGTCTTGATTGGTATGAAAAGAGTAATGGGGTATTTGATATTGGTTTTGGTAATGTTATCGATATTTGGAAAAAATATATAAATGATAAAAATGGAATTCCTAGTTATGAAGAGTTAGTTGAGGCTAAGTTGAACTACAAGGAAATAGTATTGCAATCACCAAATAAAATTCTTAATAATCATCCAAATATTGACTTGGGTGGTATTGCCAAAGGCTATGCGACTGATATTGTTGGTCAATATTTGAAAGAACAAGGAATTAATGATTATATAATTAATGCTGGTGGTCAGGTTTTAGTAGGTGAGAAGAATAATTCTGAAAAATATAAAATTGGAATTAAAAATCCAAATAGTGAGGGGCATTTAATAGTAGTTAACGGCAGTAATATTAGTGTAGCTACCAGTGGAGGTTATGAGCGCTTTTATGAGTACAATGGGAACAAATATCATCATATTATAAATCCTACAACATTATATCCTAGTAATTATATGAAAAGCATATCTGTTATATCGCCATATAGCAAATTAAGTGATGTATTAACAACTTTATTATTTATTATGCCAATTGAAGATGGTAAAAAATTGGTTGATTCTCTTCCAGAAGTAGAAGCTTTATGGTATAGTAATGATAATAAAATAATTAAGAGTAAAGGTTTTAGTATTTATGAATAAAAGCGATAAAAAATTAATTCTCATTGTTTTTATAATTGCAATATTAGTTTATTTGGTTTTTAAACTGATTGAGACAAATGGTAAAAAAATAGCTAAAGTTTATTATGAAAATGATTTAATTTTAACTATTGACTTACCACAAAATAAAAACCGTAAATATGCAGTTAAAGGGTATAATGGTGATGTTGTCATTGAAGTTGTTGGTGATAAGGTCCGAGTTATACAGGAAGAAAGTCCGCTTCATATATGCTCAAAAATGGGCTGGATTAAAGATTCTTTTGAAACAATTGTTTGTCTTCCAAATAAAATTGTGGTTTCCATTGAGTCACAAAGTGAAGTTGATACAGTTATAAGATAGGTGATGTTATGGATTTACAAAAAAATGTTCGATTATCAATGTTATTATCATTATCGGTTGTTTTAAATTTAGTTGAAAGTACTATTCCTTTTTTTAATGGTTATATACCCGGTGTTAAATTAGGGCTAGCAAATTCAATAATTCTTTTTATTATATATATATATGATTTTAAAGAAGCATTATATATATCAATCGCAAGAGTCTTTTTGGTAGGAATTTTAAGAACCGGTTTATTTAGTGTGGCCTTTTTCTTTAGTTTAGGTGGTGCATTACTTAGTATATTAGCTATGTTTTTGGCAAAAAAAATAACTAATTTATCAATTGTTGGAGTCAGTGTAATAGGTTCTATATTTCATAGTATTGGACAAATAATATGTGCGATTTTTTTAATAAAAACAACAAAAATGATTTATTATTTGCCAATTATTTTAATATTTTCTATTCCAACAGGAATATTTATTGGGGCAATTAGTAAAGAATTGGTTAATTACTTTGAAAGTGGCTTGAAAAAGCAATTAATTTGATGTATAATTTATACGTAATATAGGAGGGAAATCATGAAGAAGAAAGTATTATTAAGTTTATTGGTTTTTTTGTTTGTTGTAACAGGATGTACACCAGTTACTGAAAAAGGCGAATACAAAGAAGGGGTTTATTTTGGAAGTGTTGAAGATAATTATGGTGGCTCAAAAAGTGTGTCAACAGCAGTTGTTTATGTAGATAAGGATGGATTTATTAAATCAGTCTTTATGGATGCAACTTATAGTAAAGATGATGTATTAACAACTAAAAAGACTTTAGGTGAAAAATATAATATGATTGTTGCTTCACCAATAAAAAAAGAATGGTTTGAGCAAGTAGAAGCTTTTGAAAAGAAAATTGTTGATGAACAAGGTTTATCTTGGTTAAAATGGAGTGACGAAGAACAAACAACAACTGATTCAGTAAGTGGCGTAACAATGAAAATTGATGCTTTATATAAAGCTGTTAATAATGCTTTAGAGCAAGCAAAGTAAGACAGAAAAATCTGTCTTTTCTTTATTTAAAATAAAATTCATGATATAATTATATTGGTGAATTTGTATGGTTAAAAAAATATCTTTAATTAGTTTTGGATGTTTATTATTAGATCAAATAACTAAATTGTTAATAATAACAAAAATGAATTTAAATGATAGCATTAGTATTATTAAATCATTTTTTTCAATTACCTATGTTCGTAATTATGGTGCTGCTTGGAGCATTTTAGAAGGAAATACCTTTTTTTTGATATTAATTGCAATTATAGCAATTGCTTTTATATATATATATTTTATTAAAAATAAACATCTTAGTATTCTAGAAATTATTATTTATGGGATGTTAATTGGTGGAATATTAGGTAATTTAGTTGATCGTTTAATATATAATTATGTTATTGATTTTTTAGATTTTAATATTTTGGGTTATAAATTCCCGGTTTTTAATATAGCTGATATATTAATTGTTGTTTCAACTAGTTTAATGATTTTAATGATAATAAGAGAAAGTGATAAAAATGAAAAAGTTTGTAATTAATAATGATTTAGAATTAACTCGCTTAGATGTTTTTCTAAGTGATACATTAAATCTTAGTCGTAGTCAAGCCCAGAGACAAATTAAAGAGAACTTGATTAAAGTTAACAATAAATGTGTAAAGAGTAGTTATCTTTTAAAAGCTGAAGATGTTGTTACTGTTGAAGAAATAGAAGAAGAAAAGGGATTAATTCCTGTAGAGATGGATTTAAATATTATGTATGAGGATGATGATATAATTATCATTAATAAAGATAATGGAATTGTTGTCCATCCAGGTGCTGGTAATAATGCCAAGACCTTAGTTCATGGTCTTTTATTTCATACTAATCAACTTAGTAATCTATATGAAGATCGTCCTGGAATAGTTCATCGTTTGGATGCTGACACAACAGGATTGTTAGTTATTGCAAAAAATAATGAAGCCCATAATCATTTAAGTTTACAATTTGCAAATCGTTCGGTTATTCGAAAATATTATGCTTTAGTATGGGGTGTTATTTATAATGATACTGGTACAATCGATGCCCCAATAGGCCGTGATTTGAAAAATCGCCAAAAATATACTGTAACTTCATCAAATAGTAAAGAAGCGATAACCCATTTTAGAGTAATAAAACGATTTAAAGAAGCTACTTTATTAGAAGTTGAATTAGATACAGGTAGAACTCATCAAATAAGAGTCCATATGCAATATATTGGACACCCTATAATAAATGATCCGGTTTATAGCAATAAAAAAACATTTGATAATAGTGG
The DNA here is from genome assembly GCA_964629735.1 of uncultured Muribaculaceae bacterium. Lineage (GTDB taxonomy): Bacteria > Bacillota_I > Bacilli_A > RF39 > UBA660 > CAZVQX01. Next base: position 7,312 of record CAZVQX010000004.1, on the reverse strand, counting down.
ACAATATCTTCATGCTAAAACAATAGGTTTTATTCATCCGAAAACTAAGCAACAAGTAATATTTGATAGTGAATTACCTAATTACTTTATTAAAATGATCGACAATTTTGAGAAATAAATACTTTACAAAAAAATAAAAATGAGTACAATACAATGAAGGAGTGATTGCATGAATGAATTAATAAAAGATCAAAAAGATGAATTAATTATTAAATTATTACATTATTTTATAACAGAACATAATTACAATCCAGTAGTTTTACATGGTGCTCAAGATGAAATATGGTTAGAAAAACTTGATGGTGATTATAAAATAATTAGAATTGCTTCAAATTATATTCATAATAATGAACAATTAAATTATGATATGTTTAAAACCTCTAGAATTATGGATGATATAAGCAAAAAAACTTTTGTCCATAATATAAATTCATTAAATATATTTCTTAATTTGGGTGATAATGTTAATTTAGATAGTACTAATAATATAACTTGTATTGAAATAAAAGATATAAAAGATTTAAGTAAATATGAGGTTATAAATGAGACATTTCCTAATATTGTAGATAAAATGAATTTTAAAGAAAAGGGAGTTGATTTATTATATAAATTAACTTCTGAAATTAGTAAAAAAAATGAAATAGATGCTAAAAAAGCAGAAGAAATATTTAAACCTAAAATACCAATTGTAACTTATATTATAATGTTTATTAATTTAGCAGTTTTTATAGCAATGTATTTACTTGGTAATGGGAGTAATGATAAATATACATTAATTAAATTTGGTGCTAGTGTTCCATCATTAATCAAAGCTGGTGAGTATTGGCGTTTAATAGCTAGTAGTTTTATCCATATTGGGGTAGTTCATTTTCTATTTAACAATTATGCTTTATATGTGATAGGGGCCCAATTAGAATCTTTTTATGGCAAAACAAAATATATTATTATATATCTATTTAGTGCCATTACATCGGGGTTATTGTCGCTAATGTTTGTTAATGCTATAAGTGCTGGCGCTTCTGGTGCTATCTTTGGACTTTTAGGTGCTTTATTGTATTTTGGTTATCATTATCGAATTTATTTAGGAACTGTTATAAAATCACAAATAATTCCATTAATCTTGTTTAATTTATTATTAGGTTTTACATTAACAGGTATTAATAATGCGGCTCATATTGGCGGCTTAATTGGTGGCATATTAATTTCAGTAGCATTAGGGGTTAAGTATAAGTCAACCAAAGGTGAAAAAATAAATGGTTGGATAATGACAATAATATTTACAACATTTTTAATATATATGTCTTTCATAGGTATTTAAAAAGCACTTGATAAATTATCAAGTGCTTTTTTTATAATTTACGATATAAACCAATTGCTTTTCCTAGTATGGTAATATTTTTATAAATTAATGGTTCCATATAATCGTTTTCTGGTTGTAGTCTAATATGATCTTTTTCTTTATAAAAAGTTTTAAGTGTTACTTCATTATCTTCAGTCATGGCAACAATAATATCTCTATTTCTAGCTATATTTGTTTTTTCTACAATAATAACGTCACCGTCATATATACCAACATTAATCATGCTCTCACCCTCAACTAATAATGTAAAGACTTCTTTATTGTTAGGGACTAAATTAACTGGTAGCGAAAAAAATTCATCTGGATTTTCAATTGCTTCGATTGGCGAACCAGCGGTAATCTTCCCAAGTAGTGGAACTTTAATAACGTTTTCTTCTTGCGGTAGATATTCGTTTTCAACTAACAATTCAATTGCTCTATTACGAGTGGTTTCTTTTTTTATAACACCTTTATTTTCTAGGTTAGTTAAGTGGGCATGTATAGTAGCAGGTGAAGAAACACCAACCGCCTTAGCAATCTCTCTAACTGTTGGTGGGTATCCGTTAGCAACAATATATAGTTTAATAAATTGTAATATTTCTTTTTGTCTATTAGTAAGTTTTTTCATAACATCCTCCTAATTAGTAATATATTAACACAACTTTACACATAAGTCAAACAAATGTTTGCATTAGCCTTGACATGAACATTTGTTCGTGTTAGAATTAATTTAACAAAGGAGGTAATATGATGTTTGAAATACTAAAAAGTAAGGTGATGATTTTATTTATGATTTTCTTTTTATCGGTTATTTATATTGATGCGGTTAATACTAAAAAACAAGACCAAGCTTTAGCTAAAATGGAAGAACAACAATTGATAATTGTAAATAACTAATTCTTTATTATTGTTTCCTTTTTTGTTATAATGGTTATAATAAGAGGTGAAATAATGAAAGGTAAAAAAGAGAAAATAGATTTAGATCAAATAACAATTAATTACATTAAAGCATTAGGAATTGATATGATTAATCAAGCTGGTAGTGGCCACCCTGGTATTGTTTTAGGAGCGGCACCTATTATATATACATTATATAAAAATCATTTAAATATTAGCACAACTGATCCGACGTGGATGAATCGTGACCGTTTTGTTTTATCAGCTGGGCATGGTTCAGCTTTGTTATATGCCACTTTATATATGGCGGGTTTTAATATAAATATTGATGATTTAAAAAACTTTCGTCGTCGTGGTTTCCCAACACCTGGGCATCCAGAATTAGGTATTACTAGTGGCGTTGATATTTCAACGGGCCCACTAGGTCAAGGTATTGCAAGTGCTGTTGGAATGGCAATTGGTGCTAAAATTCAAAAAGAAAAATATATATTACCTAAAGATAATAAAATTTTTAGTACTGATAAAAGTATTTTTGATTATAAAGTTTATGTATTATGTGGTGATGGCGATTTAATGGAAGGAATTAGTTATGAAGCCGCCTCGTTAGCTGGAAGTTTAGAATTAAATAATTTAATTGTTTTATATGATTCTAATAATATTAGTTTAGATGGCCCAACATCTATTACTTTTAATGAAAATGTTTTGGCCCGTTTTAAAGCGATGGGATGGAATACAGAATTAGTTAATGATGGTAATAATATAAACTTGATTGATAAAGCAATTAATAAAGCTAAAAATTCAACAAAACCGACAATTATTGAAATAAAAACAATAATTGGTCAAGATACAACAATGGCTGGTACTAATCAAGTTCATGGTAAAGTATTAGGTGAAGAAGAGACAATCAGATTAAAAAGAATTTTAAATGTTACTGAAACACCATTCGTGGTTCCTAAAAATATTGTTGAAAATTTTCGTCAAGCAATTGGAGCCCGTACTAAACAAAACTATTATAATTGGGATGATAATTATAAAAAATATGTTGATTTAAACCATAATGGTAACTATCATTTATTTGGTAATATTGTTAATAGTCGTTTTAATATTGATATAGCTAAAAACGAGTGGAAATTTTCAGATGAACGCGAAGCGACAAGGGATACTAATCAGAAGATAATGAAAAAATTAGCAAGTATGATTCCAACTTTAGTAGGCGGTAGTGCGGATTTAGGAAGTTCTACTAAAACTTATTTGTCAGGATTTCCAGATATTACGAAAGATAATTATAACGGTAAGAATATTTGGTATGGTGTTCGTGAACACGCTATGGGGGCTATAAGTAACGGTCTAGCGGCAACTGGTTTTCGTCCTTTTTGTTCAACTTTTTTAAGTTTTGCCGATTATGTAAAACCAGCTATTAGAATGTCAGCTTTAATGAATTTACCTGTCACTTATATTTTTTCTCATGATTCTATTAATATAGGGGCAGATGGACCAACTCATCAACCTATTGAACAACTGGCAATGTTAAGATCTATTCCCAACATGCAGGTCTTTAGGCCGGCGGATGGTAATGAATTAGTAGGGGCATGGAATGAAATTTTAAACAATCAAAAACCTAATTGTTTAATTTTATCGAGAAATCCTGTTGAATTATTAAAAGATACTAAAAGTAATAAAGTAAAATATGGTGCTTATCCAGTTTTAGAAGTTGAAAGTAAAATGGATGCAATTATTATAGCAACAGGTAGCGAGCTTCAAGTAGCTTATTATATAGCGCTTGATTTATATAAAGAACATAACATCGAGTGTAGAGTTGTTAGTATGCCATCTATGGAACTGTTTTTAGAACAATCTAAAGAATATAAAGAAAAATTACTTCCAAACGATGTTAAAAAAATAGTAATCGAAGCGGGATCGTCTTTTGGTTGGCATCAGTTTGTTGATAATCCGGAATGTTTAATTACAGTTAATGAATTTGGAATAAGTGGTACAAAAGATGAAGTATTAGAGTTTTCTAATTTTACTTATAAACAAATCAAAGAAAGAATTATGAAAATATTATCATAATTCTTTTATTCTACAATTTTTTAATAAAGTTATAGTTATAATATTGATGGTGATAAAGATGAGAACATATTATTTGTTTATTATTAAAGACAACGTTAAAAAAACATATGAAAATAATTCAGGTGATTTATATCAAAAATTAAAAATAATTAAAAATAGTGACATTAATTTAAATTATAAATTAACGTTGTATAAACAAATATGCAATGAATTTAAAACAGATGTAATTAGTAGTTATTTAAATAAACTAAAAAATTTAAAAAACAGTAAAAATAAATATTTATTTAAATTTCAAAAAGAGATAAGCTTACTAGAACTTAATCATGCAACCTCGGTTATTATTACTAATTTAAATTTTTCATACTTTTTAAAAATTTTTTATTATTATAATAAAAATATTTTAGTATGCGATTTTCAAAATGATGATTATTTTTGGTTATCCAAACTTTTTAATAAAGAAAATTTATTTGAATATAATTAATTACCTTGATAATTTATAAAATTTTTAGTAAAATTATAATGAGAGGAATGATAAAATGAATTGGATAGCCTTTTTAATGGATTTATTAAAAGTATTAGGTGGATTAATTGCTGGTGCTTTTATTGGCTTTTTTGTGGCGCGTAATTATATGAAAAAATATATGAAGAAAAATCCACCAATAAATGAACAAATGATAAAAGCGATGATGTCGCAGATGGGGAGAACACCTAGCCAAAAACAAATAAATCAAATGATGAAAACAATGACTAAGCATATGGACTAGTCATTTTTTTATAAGGAGGAAATATGAAACCGATTATTGGAATTATTTTAAGACCTGAAAAAAGTACAGACGGTAATGATACTCTTTGTATATATAAACAAGTCAGTGATGCTATTATAAAACATGGAGGAATACCATTAGGAATAACTCCACCTAATATTGATAATTATTACAGTAATGACATAAATAGTACTAAAAAACTTACTTCTGAAGAAGTAGATACGCTTCAAAGAATGATTGATTTTTGTGATGGAATAATATGTCAAGGAGGCGATGATTATTATGATTATGATCTAAAAGCTATTACATATTCTTATAAAATAGATAAACCACTACTTGGAATATGTTTAGGTATGCAAGCAATGGGAGTAGCTTTTAATGGCGAAATGGAGAATATAAATGGCCTGGATCATTTACAAAAAGGTATTGACTATGTCCATAAAATAAATATAAATCCCAATTCGAAATTATTTGAAATATTAAAGGAACAACAAATTATTGTGAATAGTCGTCATAAATCAACAGTTGTTAAGACTGATTTAGATATAGTTGGTATGAGTGATGACAATATAATCGAAGCAATCGAAGATAAAAATAAAACATTTTTTATTGGTTTACAGTGGCACCCTGAGTCAATGATTGAATATGATGTATTAATGAATAGGTTATTTGCTTACTTCATAAAAAAATGTAGATAGGAGAGTGTTTACTTGAAAATAGCCGATTTAGTTAATATATGTAATGGGGAAATTATTAACAAATACGAGTTAGGAGATCAACGAATCAAAAAAATTAAATTAAGTAGCCAGGAGGTAAAAAAAGGGGACCTTTTTATAGCTCTAAAAGGAATTAAATATGATGGTCATGACTTTGTTTTAGATGTAATTAAAAATGGTGCGAAAGCAGTTATTGTTGAGAGGGATATAAACATTAAAACCGATATACCGATTATAAAAGTAGAAAGTACTTATAATTGTTTATATGATATCGCTAAATACAACCGAAAACTATATAATATTCCTCTAATAGCAGTTACAGGTAGTGTTGGAAAAACAACTACTAAAGATTTAATAGCTCTTATTCTTGGTCAAAAATATAAGGTTTTGAAGAGTCAGGGTAGTGATAATAATCACATAGGGGTTCCTAAAACCTTATTTAATCTTAATAATCATTATGATATGGCTGTTTTAGAAATAGGAATGAATCATGTTGGAGAGATAAGTACATTGTCTAATGTTTGTCAACCCAATGTATCACTTATTACTAATATTGGGACATCTCATATTGGAAATCTAGGTTCCAAAACAAAAATATTACGGGCTAAAAAGGAAATACTAGACGGAATGAGTGATGGTAAATTAATTATTAATGGTGATAACAAATATTTAAAGACAATAAAAAGTGAAAATGTATCAATTATTAATTGTGGGACTAAAAAGGGGAATCAGCTTGTTGCTTATGATATTGAGTCAACTTTCAGAAAAACGACCTTTAAAATCAAACTTGATAAAGAATATAAAATAACATTTAATGTTCCAGGAAGACATTTAATTAATAATGTTATTATGGCTATCCAAGTTGGGTTATTATATAATGTGCCAATTGATTTAATTATTAAAGCAGTTGGTATGTATAAGACTGGGGATAAAAGAATGAATGTTAAAGTTCTAAGAAAAAACAATGTTTTAATTGAGGATTGCTACAATTCAAGTTATGAATCATTAGTTGGAGTTGTTGATTTAATTAAAAACAAACCACTTAATAAAGTTTTTATTTTAGGTGATGTGTTAGAACTTGGTAAATATAGTAAGAAAATTCATAAAAAAATAGGTTCGTATTTAGATAATATAAATAATAAAACAGTATTATTAGTTGGTTCAGAAATGAAAAACATTAAAAGAAAGTTTCTACATTTTTCCGATAATCAATCACTAATTAGTCATCTAAAAGGAATGGATTTATCTAATTCTCTCATATTAGTAAAGGGTTCAAGAGCAATGAGGTTAGAAGAGGTTACTGATTATTTAAAACAAATATAGAAGATTCTTCTTCTTTTTTTATACTTGATTTGACAAATTATCTACTTAAATAAAAGTACAACAAGTTGTTTTTAAAGATAGCACCTCCCACTATTTGAAAAATATGTAGAACTGTGATATAATTTATTTGTAATAAACTTGGAGGTAAGCTATGAATAAAAAAGGTTTTACACTAGTTGAATTGTTGGCAATAATAATAATTA
>CAZVQX010000003.1:0-70804 GCA_964629735.1 uncultured Muribaculaceae bacterium | reverse complement strand
GCACTCCAAAACTTGTTTCACTTGGTTTTGATTGAGTAGTTGTCCATAAATATTTGAAACTTGTAGCATCTAACTCACCAAAATTTTCTTCAATATTAACTTTAACTGCATAATTTTGTTTATATTCTAAACTTCCATTTGGTTCAAAACTTATTTTTGGACCATCTTGTTGATGTACTGTAATATTACGTGTTACACTCTTGGTTACTCCATAATCTGTTTTATATAAATATGTAACTTTATATTTCCCAGCTACTTTAGCATTTAGGTTACTAGATACTTCTATTTTATTAGTAATATCACCTAATTGTTCATGAATTGCTACATAACCTGGTTCAATATATTCGTCAAAAATTTTCATTTGATATGGATTATCACCTTTTAATGAAATACTAATTTGTGGTTCAACTACTTGAACCGTTCTTATTTTATAACTTATTTCACCAAAACTATTTGTTACTTCATATTTTAATTGATATGTTCCAACCTTAGATGGATTAACTGAGCCTATTATTTTAATATCATTAGTTATATCTCCATCTATTTCATCAATTGCTGTTGCACCTTTTTCTTCATAGATATCATTTATAAACATTTTTATAAATGAATCACCATTCAATTTTAATACTGGTTTTGGTGCATATACATTCACTACTCGTTTAGACGTTGTTGTTTTTCCATTATTATTGGTAACTTTATATGTAACTTCATATTTACCTTTTATTTTTGTATTTATATTACTACTTACTTGAATTCGTGATGTTAAATCTCCATCTATTAAATCATAAGCGGTGGCTCCTAAATCAGTATATGCTTCTAGCACTTTATGATTTAAAGGGTTACTACCTGTTATCGTAATAACTGGTTCAGGTATATATACCATTACATCTCTTGTAACCGTCGTGGTTTCTCCTAAACTATTTGTTACTGTATATGTTATTGGATATGTTCCAACCTTATCTCGGTTTACTGTTCCACTTACCACAACTTTATTTGTTATGTTACCATCTTTTTCATCAGTTGCTACATAACCCGGTTCTACATAATCTTGTCCTAATATTACTTTCTCAGTTTTGGAACCTTTTAGAGTTATTTTGGGTTGGGATAAATATACTATTACTTTCCTAGTTCTTGTGGTTGTATTACCTGCATCATCACTTACTGAATAAAACACGCTATAATTACCTGGATTATTTATATCAATATCGCCAGTAATTTTAATACGATTAGTTATATTACCACTATAATATTTATCGTATGCTCTAGCACCCTGTTCAACATATGGGGTTCCTATTAATATTCTTTGAGGATTAGATCCATTTAACCATAATTGCGGTTTCGAATTATCAACTCGATAATAACTAGTTGCTTTTATTGTGGTATTTCCATATATATCTTTTGCTATCGCATATAACCTATATAAACCAGTTGTCCCTAACTTACTTACTGTACTATTATTAGTAAATTTCGTTCTTATTACATCTTCTAAGGTTGATTTATATGGCAATCTCCAATATTGTGAAACCCACATATATTTTAAACTGTCATTATCTATATCATATTTAGTTTTCGTTACATTTATTTGTACTTCATGCTTTTGCTTTGAAATATTTGAACCATTCGGTACAAACTCTATTTTAGGACCATCATCTGGTAATATATATACACGTCTTATTTCACTTGTTGTAACACCAAAACTATTAGTTACACTATATGTTATTTCATATCTATATTTTTTATCTACTACTACTTCATTTACTTCTACTTTTGGCGATTTACCAATTTCTATTTTTCTTATTGTTTTCTTTAATTGGCTGGTTAAATCACCATCAATCTCATCAATGGCGGTGGCACCTAATTCAGTATAAATACCACCTACATATACATTTGTCGGATTGTCTCCATTTAAGGTTATAACTGGGCGTGGCGGTTCTACTATTACTTTTCTAACGACTGTAACAGCTTTTTTTCCATCTTTGTTTGTTACGTTATAAGTTATCTCATATACACCTAATTCGTTGGTGTTTACTTGGCCGGTTATTTTTATATCATCACTTATATCACCATAATATGGATCAATAGCCGTCGCACCTGGTTCAACATATTCATGTTTTAAAGTTAGTTTAAGTGGATTACCTCCCAATAATTTAATTACTGGATTTTCTTTTTTGGAAACTATTACATGACGAACAACAGTTGGGGCTTTATTACCATCACTATCTATTACATTATATTCTACTTGATATTCTCCAGGTATATTAACATTAACATTACTTGTTATTTGAATTTTATCTGTTATATCTCCATCTTCTGGGTCATATGCTGTTGCTCCTTCTTCGTAATACATATCACCTTCTCGAACAACAACAGATCCATCACCTATTAATGTAATTATCGGTGCGTTTTTAATATTTATCATATAATCTTCTAATATATATGGATCATCTATCGTTCCGCTTCCCGCTAAAAATGGTAAGGTTTTTTCAAGATTAATTACTGGACGTACTGATATAATTGATGAATTAGCTAAAGTTGTTGTTATATGGCCTATATTATTTATATACCATGCTTTATTTCCGGTGTCACTACTTGCATTCATCGTCCAATAATGATATTTATCTTTATATAAAAAGTTATTCAATTCCGTCTCTGTATAAATACATGGATTAAAAGAACCTCCTAATTGATAACTACTTACACAGCCCGGATTTGATGACGTTAACATATAATCACTTGGGTTTAATAAACCGACACCACTTAAGTCACTTAAACCATCGAATTGACCAAATTCTGTTTCCGTATCCTTTCCTTCTAATTCAATAAAAGTATCTAAACTAGTCGGGTTGTTAAATGGTATTCCACCGATTCGCCAATTTGTCTTTTTAATATATCTATCTTTATTAATTACATATATATTATTTAACCACGTTTGTAAAGCTTCATTTAAGCTGCTTTTCTTATATTTATTATTACCTAATACATCATAAGGAATTCCTGTTGTACCACCCAATGATGCTCGACCATCTTCAAGCGGATTATTACCTCCATTTTCTAATCCCTCAAATACTAATTTGCGACCACCATCATCGGTTTTGACAATTCGCCATAAAAGGCCATATACTGATGATTGATCAAAACGTCCAAATAAAACCCAGTTATTTGGATCAGCACCATCAAAATAATAAGCATCATTTTTCTCTTTGGTATCATCTTCAAATTCTTCGGCATTACAATAAGTTGGACATACTAAATGTCCTTCTGTTTTATAATCACCATTATCTTCTGTGATTTTTACATATCCATCACATTCTGTTTTTAAATCGGTTGGGTCTAATACAGGGGTTAAATATCTTCTATTTCTTAACTCTTGTAAAGGTATATTTATTGAACTTGATTCTGGAAGTTTTTTATTTTCAAAAACAACATAATTTAATGCTGCTTTTTCCATTGATTTAGTGTTTAAAAAACATGTTCTTTTTCTTACTGTTCCTATTACATTATTAATTAATGGAAATGCAATTATTAATATAATACCAATAATTATTATTATTGCCAACAATTCAACTAGTGTAAAACCTTTTTTATTCATAGCCATTAAAACACCCTCCAACTACCAACTGCAATATTATATATATATTATCACACGACACGTTTTAAATCAATAATTTACATAATATCCAATGAAAAAAAGAGTTGTTAAACTCTTATTATATTAATCTATTTAAAATTATGGATACAATAATCGCTAATATAATACCACCTAAAACTTCAAGTGGATTATGACCAAGTTCTTCTTTTAATTTAGCAATACCTGATTTATAATTTTTAGAAAATATTTCATTTCCTATTCTATTTAAGGCCTGAGCATGTTTACCACTTTCCATCCTTAATCCCATAGCATCATATGCAACAATTAATGAAAAGACTAATGCGATTGCAAATAATGGTGTATTAAAACCTTCATTTAAACCAATCATCATTGTTAAGGAAAAAGAAAAAGAACTATGAGAACTAGGCATACCACCTGCACCATTAACTAAACGCCCCCAATTAAACCTTTTATTAATTATTGATTCAATAACGAATTTTATTAATTGGGCAATTACTAACGTTATTATTGGAACAATTAAATATTTATATTCTTGCATACATCACCTCTAATTTATTTTTATTAAATTATCTAAAAATGATTTACTTTTCAAATATAGACCGGTATACTCATCATAATAATCGTTTAAAAATTTATTCACTTCTTTTTTTACTTCATCACTTATATCAATTTGTGATATTTTTGATATATCAACGTAATAAAACATTCTAATCATTTTTATTGTTTTTTTATCTAATATTCTTTCAGTTGTTCGACAATTATTACAAATATAACCACCTCTTAAAACTGATAAAGATATTATTGATTCTAAGCTACCACAATTAGCACAACTATCCATAACTGGAGTAACTCCTAAATAATCTAAAAATTTCAACTCAATTATATTAGTTATAACTAACGGATCTAATCCTTCATCTATTTTTATTAAACCATTTATCAATATATAATATATTTCAACATTATTATTTTGCTTGTATACTTGTTCTGTTAATTCCAATAAAAAAAGTGCATAACTAATTTTAGTTATATCTTTTTTTATTTGTTTAAATGGATTAATAACATCAACACTTACTAATGTTGATAGCTTGTCCTTTTTATAATAAATATTAAAATTCCCATATACTAATTTCTCGCTAACACTACGAAGATCACTTTTTAAAGTACGACAACCTTTAGAAATAACACCAATAATTCCATGTTCTTTAGTTAAAACATTTAGTATTTTACTTGTTTCACTGTAATTAATTTCACTTATAATAATACCTTCGACTTTTTCAATCAAATAAATTACCACCTTGTTCAACTAGTTCAAAGCGGTAAGTTTGAGTTACCTCTGGATATTTAATATTATCAACCCTCGATATAAACATTTCATAATCTCTTGCCCATACAATTTTATCACCATATAAAGATTGATAAATTACTAATTTTCGATCTGTTTCCTCGGTATCATAAGCAATTTCAATTACTTTATATAAATTCCCTTTAAAATGGCGATAAATACCACCTTTTACTACTTCATCTAATTTTACCACCGCTTATTTCCTCCTTATATTTTAAATAATACTCAATCTTTCCCGTCTTCTTAAATAAACCCCATAGTAATTCCTTTTTCATATAATAATCACCCCTTAATAATATGGTGATGACTATATTTTTTTTTATTCAAAATCACTATATCCAAATTCTGTCAAATATCTTTGTTTTTCTCGCCACTTTTTAACTGTCTTAACAAACAATTCTAAATATACCTTTTCACCTAATAGTTGTTCAATATCACGTCTAGCCTCAATTCCTATTTTTTTAACTTTTTGGCCGTTTTTACCAATTATAATTTTTTTCAATGAATCACGATCAACAATTATTAGGACATTAATTATATAACCTTTCTTAGTTTTCTTAAATTGTTCAATTACGCATGTTGTAGAATGTGGTATTTCTTCCTCAGTTAAATTAAATACCTTTTCGCGAACAATCTCTGTTACTAAAAATTCAGTTGATTTATTAGTTATTTGATCTTCAGGATAATATTGTATAGTATCAGGCAAATAATTTTTTAACGTTTTTATTAATATTTGTGAATCATCTTTTTTTAAAGCACTTATTGGAATAATCTCAGAAAAGTTATATAAATCTTTATATTGATCTATTTTAAATAAAATTTCTTCTTTTGTTATTCTGTCAATTTTATTCATTATTAAAATCACCGGTTTTTCTACCTTCTCAAATGTTTTAATAATAAATTTATCACCAGGTCCAATATCATCGCTCGCATCAATTAAAAATAATATTACATCAACATCATTAATACTATAGTAAGCTTGCTTATTTAAAAATTCTCCTAATTTATGTAGTGGCCGATGAATACCAGGGGTATCAATGAAAACAATTTGAGTACCATCTTCATTATATATACCTTGAATATTATTCCTTGTTGTTTGCGGTTTGGTCGATGTAATTGCAACTTTACGACCAATTATATTATTGAGTAAAGTTGATTTACCAACATTAGGACGACCAACGAGTGCAACAAAACCAGATTTCATCTTAAATCACCTTCACCAAAAGGGTAAACAATAATATCACACATTTTATATTCTTTCATTTCAGTTTTATTCATTAAATATAATTTAGCATCCATATCAAAAAATTCAACAATTGTCTGTCTACAAATATTGCAAGGAAACGCAATTTTATCACTAGCAACCATTACATATAATTCTTTAAAGTCACCTTTTTTATAACCGTGGGTAACCGCATTATTAATCGCATTCCTCTCAGCACATATTGTTCCACCAAAAGATGCATTTTCGACGTTTACACCACTAAATTCAGCTAAATCATTAGTAACAACAATAGCAGCTACATGATAATTAGAATATGGTGCATAAGCGTTATCTAATAATTTCAATAATTTTTCTCTCATAGCCCCTCCTTATAACAAAGTTAAAAATTCCATAATCTTAGGTAAAAAAATAATTAAACCACTTACAAAGGCAACAGTTGAAAATACAAAAACGGCAGCAGAAGCTGTATCCTTAGCTATTTTTGCTAAAGGATGAATCTCAGGACAAGCTAAGTCAATAACAGCCTCAATTGAAGTATTTATAAGTTCAGTCGCTAAAACTATTCCCATTAAAATAAAACATATTAACCATTCTATTAATGTTATTTTTAAAACAAACCCAGCGATTATTACTAATATTACAGCCATTCCATGAATCATTAAACTCTGTTCTGCTTTATAAGCATATTGTAATCCTTGAAAAGAATATTTAAAACTATTTACAAATCTTTTCCAACCTCTTTTTTTTTGTTTATTTCTCAATTCCATATCCATTTAAAATCAACTCCTGTTTCTCAAACATTATTTTTTCTTCTTCTGGTTCCATATGATCATATCCTAACAAATGTAATATTCCATGTATTGTCAAAAATGATAGTTCTCTTAATAAACTGTGATTATATTCTATTGCCTGTCTTTTAGCTGTATCTATTGATATATAAATATCACCTAATAAGCGAAAGTCATCATATTTAATATCTTGATTATCTTCTAACGCAAAACTAATAACATCAGTAACATTATTAATATGGCGGTATGTTTTATTTATTTCTTTTATTTTACTATCATCGACAATTATAACATTAAAAATAATGTTTTTTAAATTTTCTTGTTTCAAATAATATTCAATTAATTTTTCAATTTCTATTAATTCATTAATAGTTTGTCCGCTTTCATTAAAAATACTAAAATTATTCAAATTAAACACCCCATAACAAATATGCTAAAAAGAAAAGCGCGAGCACTGTAATTATATTATATATATAATCTTTTTTCAAGAATGACGGGGCTTTCCCATAAAAATAATCCATAACTTTATAAATAAAATAACCTAAAAGAGCGCCAAAGACATTTAACAATATATCATCGACATCAAAGACTCGTCCAATTACTAACTGGGTAGTTTCAATCGTAATTGAAACTATTAATGATAACAAAAAAACTAAATAAGGCTTCTTTAATTTTAGAAAGTAAGAAATAAAAAAACCATATGGCATAAACATTATCATATTGCCAATAACGTTTCTATAAAACTTTGCACTACCAATTGAATAACGGAAAATTTCTTTGAACGGAGTATAATTAGCTGTTGACCAAGTTACATCTTTAAATGTAACAGTATTAAACAATAACATTATATAAATAATAAAGCCTAAATAAATTAGTTCTTTATATAATACAAATTTCACTTTATTCTTTAAAACATAAGTAATTCTTAAAGTTACTAATACTACACTAAAAATCAAGATCATCGGCCATATTTCATTAAATAGCATTGTTATTGTCGACTTCATTTTATTCCTCAATTCTAAGATTCTTCTGTTTCTTCTTTGATTTCTTGGTAATTGGTTATATCTTCATAAACAACAAAGAATATATCTACTATCATTTTACTACTTTTAGCGTCAATTTTCAAACTTTTTTGACTAATTATATATTCTTCTCGCTTTAATTTTTCTTCTATTTTTCTTCGTCCAACCTCAACAGCTCGAGATATTGCTTCATCAAATGTAATTATTTCTTCAACTATTTCAGTTTCTTGTTGATTATCCATGTATAATATCAATGGTAATAAATTACTTTTTATTATTATTTTCTCATTACTTTTTTTATTTTTATAAGGCTTTAAATTAAAAAACTCAATTTTTTTATTTAAAAATTGTAAAACCAACACTTTTTTATTAGAAGGCAAAACTTTTTCTTCTTTTTTAAATAATGGATATGTAACTTTTGTCTCGTACCAAACCTCACCGTATACCTGCCCCTCAGCCGGAATAATACTTTTTATGTTATCGTATAATTTTATTTGCCCAGAAATGATAATATCACCCGGTTTAACATAATCATTAACCTCTCTAATAACTTCGCCCGATTTAGCCTCAATTTTTTTTATAATAGCACTTTTCTTTGAAACAATATGACGGTTCTGAGGTTTGATCTTCGGGGTTGGTAACCGCCTTTCTTCAACCCTTACAATATACTTAGTCCCTACATTTTCAATTTCTAACCATTCAATCCGATCTTTATTTTCATTAATAATTTTTTCTTTTATTTTTTGAAGTTGTTGATAATTTAGTTTGAATTGAAATGGTTTTATATTTTCTTGAGAAAGTTCATAAATAAGATATTCACGAAGTTCCCTATTAGTATGAACTACTTCTACATCAAAAACAATATTTGTTAGAAATATTAATAAAAATATTCCCAATACAAAAATAGTTAACATTATTTTATTTTGGTTAATTATTTTTTTTACTTGAAGCATACCAAGGACTTCTATTATAGATATATCATAAACAGTTTTTAAATCCTTTATTTTATTAAAATCTTTTTCTTTAACGATAATATTTACTTCGTTTTTATTTATTATATTTATGTTTAACAATTCAATTTTATTATCAGATAACCGCTTAATAAATCGATTAATATTTTTTCCTTTCACATGAATTAAAAGTTTATGTTGTAATTTATTTATAAAATTATTTTTCATAAATTACCTCAGTTCTATTTTTTTGATAATTCCTGTTATTAAAACTTCATCATTTAATAACTTGGAAACAACCAAATTCTCACCCTGAACTATAATCATTCCTTCATCATAATTTACTATTACTTTATTAACGTCAAAATGAACTATATTTTTATAGTTTATTATATTAATCTTATTTTTAAAAATATTAATTTTGAACTCTTCTTCCAATAGATAGGAGCGAAATTGATTTATTATTTCCACACTATCACCTGTTTAAGCTTATTAAAAAAGTAACTCGTTTATGAGTTACAATTTACTATTTATTTATTAAAATTAAGTTGTTTTTATAATTTATATTATAATCTTCCAAAAATGATTGTAACGCACTGTAATCTACATAAACACATTCACATATATTTATTCTTATTTGATAATTATTATAATTATCAACAATATATTTTATTTTTTCTCTCAACAAATTTAAATTATCTACATTAATATTACTGTTTAAATGAAAATAAATTATATAATTAGAATATTTTGTATTTATCATACCATCACCATTATCACTATAACACATTTATAAATGTTTTTTTAATTTTCGACAAAACTAGAAAAAATTATTTTTCTTAATTTATTTTGCAGCTTATTTGTGATATAATTTATATGGTTAAGATATATTGTTAGAGAATATTTTTTAATACTAGATAAGAGGTTATTTATGAAAATTTTAACAATGATTGTGGCTAAAACAATTAGCTTTATATTAAAAAAAATGGGTCGCGGTTCTGCCTTTCCAGGCGAAATAGCGCTGAAATTAAATCAAAATATTTTTAAACATTTTAAATTACCTAAAACAACTATTTTTATTACTGGAACAACTGGTAAAACTTCAATTGCCGGTATTTTAAATAATATATATGAACAGTCAGGTTATAAAGTAGGAATTAATAATAAAGGTTCAAACTTAGATACTGGTGTATTAACTTGTTTAATAAATAATGCTAATATATTTGGAAAAATTAAAAGTGATGTTTTAGTTTTAGAAGTTGATGAGCGATATGTAAAAAAAACAATTCAAGACATTAAGCCTAATTTCTTTATTATTAATAATTTATCACGTGATCAACTAGCTAGGAATGGCCATCCTGACATTGTTTGGAAAGATATTAATGAATATATTACTGATGATATTCATCTAATCTTAAATGCTGATGATCCAACAGTCGTTAAATTTGCTTTAAACCATAAGGGATTAGTCACCTATTATGGTTTAAAAGAAACATCATTATCAATTAAAGAAAACAAAATTTTTAATTTAGATACGGCTTACTGCCCAATTTGTAATAATAAATTAAAATTTGATTATTTCCATTACGGTAATCTAGGAGATTACAAATGTTCTAAATGCGATTTTAAAAGACCAATCACTAAATTTGAAGCTGAATTGATTGACAACGATCATTTTAAAATTGATGATATAACTATTAAAATGAATAACACAGCCTTATATAATGTTTATAACTTAAGTGCTAGTTATGCGGTTTCAATAACCGACGGTGTTGATAAAGATAAAGTCGGAAAAGCAATTAATAATTTATCATTAAAAATTAAAAGATTTGACACATTTATAATAGATGATAAAAAATGCACTTTACTCCTTAGTAAAAATGAAACACCAATATCATATAATCAATCACTTGAATACATAAGTAAACAAAATCATAAAAAAACAGTTGTTATTGGCTTTAAAAATGTAAGTGGTCGCTACAACTTAAAGGATTTATCGTGGTTATGGGATATTAATTTTGAACTATTAAATGATGATAATGTTGAAAATATTATATGTCTTGGTAATTTTGCATATGATATTGCCGTTCGATTAAAAAACAGTAAAATTCCCAAAGAAAAAATAATTACATATACCGATCCTAACGTTGTTATAGATGCTATAAAACAACACGGAAATGAATTTGTATATTGCGTCTTTTACTTTGATTTAGAAAAAATTTTTAAAAATAGTATAGAGGGTGTTTAAAATGAAAATAACAATTGCATATTTGTATTATGATTTGCTAAATCTATATGGTGAAAGTGGGAATATTAAAATACTTAAGCATCAATTAGAAAATCAAGATATAAAAGTAAATATTAAACTTTTAACAATAGGTGATGAATTAAACTTTGATGATTACGATTTTGTATATATTGGTTCTGGAACAGAACATAACCAAAAAATTGCTCTCAACCATTTATTAAGCTATAAAGAAGAAATAAAACAAGAAATAATGAACAATAAATTCTTTTTAGCAACAGGTAACTCGATAGAACTTTTTGGAAAATATATATTAGATAATGAAGAAAAAAATGATGCTTTAGAAATTTTTGATTATTATTCAATTACAGCAAATAAAAGATTAATTGATGAATCTGTTTTTAGTTCTAGACATTTCAATGAATTAATTATTGGATTTCAAAATCAAAGCAAAATTATTAAAAATAATAATGAACCAATTTTTACTGTAATTAAAGGTATTGGTAGTAATTTAGATGAAAAAGCCGAAGGAATTCATTATAACAATTTTTATGGAACTTATTTAATCGGGCCTTTTTTAGTTAGAAATCCTCATATTCTAAAACATATTATTAAAGATTTAGTTTTGAGTAAAGATAAAAAATTTAACTTTAAAGAATTTGATTTAGATTTAGAAATTAAAGCACATAACCACTTCATTAATACCTTCTATCCTGATTTAAATTAATAAAAAAGCAGATGTAATATAACATCTGTTTTTTTATTTGTCCCTTAAAATAGCACCTAATTTACTTTCAACCTCATCAATTATTTTGTTAAATATAACTGTTATTTCTTCATCGGTTAGAGTTTTATTTAAATCTTGAAATTCTAAAGAGTATGCAATTGATTTTTTATTATTTTCAATGTTATCCCCTTCATAAACGTCAAAAACATCAATATCAACAAGTAGGCGTCCACCTGCTTTTTTAATAATTTTTTCTATTTCTGACGAATTAATTTCTTTATCAATTACAAAAGCAACATCTTTTTTTACTGATGGATATTTGCTTAATTCTTTGAACTTAATATTTCTTGTTTTTATTTTAAATAATATTTCTAAATCAATATCAAAAATATATACCGGGTTTTTACTAACACTTGGGTGAACTTGGCCAAAAAAACCAACTTCATCAAGACCAACCTTTATTTTAGCACTTCTTCCCGGGTGCATATCTTTTAATTTTTTATCCTCAATAAATGTATAACGGTTTTCTAATCCAATATAATCTAATAAACTTTCAATCAATCCTTTTACAACATAAAAATCAACTTCAACATTTTTATTTTGCCATTTATTTTGAATATAGATATCACTTAACAAACCTGAAAGTCTTAAATTTTCAACATAATTTTTATTATCTACACTATAGATTGAACCTATTTCAAAAATGGTTACTTCCTTTATATTTCTAGCCTTATTATACTTATAAACGTTAAGTAAAGATGGTATTAAACTAGTTCTCATAATTGAGTGTTCTATACTCTGGGGTTCTCTTAATTTAACAAGTTCAATATCATCGTTATTAAATATGTTAATTTCATCCTCTCCAACTAATGAGTATGTAATAACTTCATTTAAACCTAAAGCAAAAAGTCTTTGCTTTATTTGTTTAACAAATTTTCTTTTTAGAGTATAACTACCTCTTTTAATTGATACAATTGGTAATTGACCAACAACATTATCATATCCAATAATTCGACCTACTTCTTCAATTAAATCTTCTGGTATGTTTAAATCCATTCTTCTTGTTGGAATTATTACTAAAAATTCATTATTTTTTTCAGTGAATTCAAATTTAAGTTTTTCAAATACTTGTTCTACATCTTCCTTAGTTAAACACATACCTAAAATAGAATTAATTTTATTTAAAGAAATTGAAATTGTGTTTTTTGTTTTATCAATAATATCATGTTTTAAATAATCTGGCGCGACTTCACCATTGGCATATTTATTCAATAAATAACAAGCACGATTTAAAGCTAAAATACTTCGATCATAACTAACTCCTTTTTCAAAACGACTACTTGCTTCACTTCTTAAAATACGTTTTGCTGTATTACGTATGTTTTTAGAATTAAATATTGCACTCTCAATTATAATATTTTTAGTATTATTTGTAACTTCTGTATTATCCCCCCCCATTACTCCACCTAAAGCAATAATTTCTCGATCATCTGTTATAACAATGTCATCTTCATTTAAAATTCTTTCTTTATCATCAAGAGTAACTAATTTTTCTTCATCATTAGCCATTCTTACTTTAATCTCTTTATTCATTTTATCAGCATCGAAAAAATGTAATGGTTGACCTGTTTCTAACATAACATAATTACTTATATCAACAACGTTATTAATACTTCTAATTCCACTAGCCATTAAGCGTTGTTTAATAAATGAGGGTGTTTCTCCTACTTTAACATTACGAACTAAACGAATCGCATAAAAAGGGCAATTAGGAGTATCAACAGTTACTTTATAATCTTCTTTAATACTATTACCTGTTTCTAAGAAATTTGTTTCTGGTTCTTTAACTTCTAAATCATATATAGCACCAATTTCATAAGCCATTCCCATTAAACTTAACAAATCGCTACGATCTGCCGTTAAATCAAAATCAATTACTTCATCGTCAAAACCAATATATTTTATTGCATCATTACCAACCGGAGCATTATCATCTAAAACATGAATTCCATCAATATCATCTGGTGTTAAAAATTTTGATTCTAATCCAATTTCAGCTAAAGAACAAATCATACCATTTGATTCTTCGCCCCTTATATTAGATTTTTTAATAATGAAATCACCAGGTAAAACCGCACCTACCTTAGCAACAATTACCTTTTGACCCTTATCAACATTAGGGGCACCGCATACAATTTGATACGGTTCTTGCTCGCCAATATCAACTAGACAAACTTTTAAACTATCCGCATTAGGATGCTTCTTTGCATCTTTAACATAACCAATTACTAAATTTGTAGCCTCACTAATTTTAGATATACTATCATACTCATTACCTAAAAACACCATTTTTTCAGCAATTTCTTTATAATCAATATCTTTTATATCTATATAATCGTTCAAAAAACTTTTACTTACTTTCATTTGAGTCCTCCTTCTCTAGTCGATTAAAATTATTTAGAAAATTAATATTGTTAACATAAAAATGTCTTATATCATTAATTCCATATTTTAACATTGCAATTCTTTCAGGACCCATTCCAAAGGCAAATCCACTATACTTTTCTGGATCATAGCCACCAGCTTTTAAAACTTCTGGATGAACCATTCCAGCACCTAATATTTCAATCCAACCCGTCCCTTTACAAATAGAGCAACCAGCACCATTACATTTAAAACAAGAAACATCAACCTCTAAACTTGGTTCTGTAAAAGGGAAAAAACTTGGGCGAAAACGAACTGTTCGATCCTCACCAAATAAATAGCGCGCCAATACTTCTAATGTACCTTTTAAATGAGAAATATTTATATTCTCATCTATAACCAACCCCTCAATTTGGGTAAATTGGTGTGAATGTGTGGCATCATCATCATCTTTACGATAAACTTTCCCAGGACAAATAATTCTAATTGGTCCTTTCTCAACATTGGCCTCCATAACTCTAGCTTGAACTGGTGATGTTTGGGTTCTCAATAACATTTCTTCTGTAATATAAAAACTATCTTGCATATCACGGGCTGGATGATCTTTAGCTAAATTTAATTTTTCAAAATTATATAAATCGCTCTCAATTTCCGGTCCTTCAACAACATCATATCCCATACTTACAAATAATTCTTCAATCTCATCTATTATTCTAGTTAAGGGATGAGACGAACCAACCTTAATTTTAGTTGCTGGCAGTGAAATATCAATCTTCTCAGCAGCTAGTTTTTCTTCAAGAGCACGTTGCTCAAGTTTTTCTTTAACAGCTTCAAAAAGGTGATTAACATCATTTTTTAATTGATTTACTAGAATGCCAATTTCCCTTTTTTCATCAGTTGGTAAACTAGATATTTTGCTTGCTATTCCTTGTATTATTCCCTTCTTACCTAAATAATTTATACGAGCTTCATTGAACTCTTTTAAATCTTTTATTTCATCTAAATGAGCAACAATTTTTTCATGAATTTTCCTTATTTCTTCTTTCATATTTTCCCTCCTAATAAAAAAACATTCTTAGCTTAAGGACGAATGATCGCGTTACCACCTTAATTTATAGAATGTCTATACTCTCAAATAACTAAAACGCGTTACCGTTATATATAATATAAAACTAGAAAGTGAATTCGCAAAAGATTATTATTAGTTTTCACCATACACTAACTCTCTATAAATAATTACTTTTGTTACTAATCTTTCGTCACCGTTTTTTAATATTAAGTAAATTATAACAAATTATTTGATAAAAAACAAATATATTTATTAATCATGTTTTCTTTTTAAATATAAAACAAAACCAATACCTGAAGCAACTATGAGAATTGAAGCAATAATTATATATGTTGGTTTAACTTCTAAATTATTAGAAGTTTTATATTTAAATTGAATACCTTCTTTTAAGATTGTTTTTATATTCCACTCTAATGTATTGGTTTTTTCGTCATATTTATCAGCATTATTAGATATTATTTTACCATCTATTTTAAAACTTATAGTATAATCTACATAATTTAAAAACATTTTACTCTGTTCATAATTATTTTCATTTCCTTTTTGAAAAACATTAACCTCATTACCATCGCGATTAAAAGTTATTGTTTCCATATTATTTTCAGTATCTTCATCAGAGTTGAAAATTTCATAAAGTCTCTCATTTAATTCATCAAGGGAATTAAAATCGATTTCTACTTTTTCACCCACATAAGTATAATCATTTTTATTGAAAGTTATTTTATCACTCTCAACATCTTTAAAAGGAATTGTTAACTCTGTATTTGAATTAAAATCAATACCTTCACTATCTTCTTGCTTTTCAAGTGTTTTTAAATACTCTTCTTCATATCCAACCATAAATATCATTTTACCGGTATCATCATTTTTAATATTTATATCTATAGTTGCACCAACACATCCGGTTAGTAATAATGCCATTCCCCAAATTGTTATTAAAACTTTGAACTTCTTCATTTCATACTCCTTTACTAAACACATAAAATAATTTTTTAAATGATTTTTTTTAGTCTTAAATAAGCTTCCATCTCTTTTAATTTATCTCCCCGTAGTGGTCGGCATTTTTTATAATTTAAAGGATTTTTTAACATTGCGTCACTCATCCCTCGACAAGTATTAAAACCACAAGTACCACAATTATAGCCAGGTAAATATTTTTCATAATCGATTTCTTGTTTATCATCACTTTTAAATTTAGATTCCACTATTACTAATAAAACACTTAAAAAGAAAGCAATAGCTGTAACTATTAATATATCTAACATTTATTACACCCCTTACAAGAACCACAATTTTTATAATTATTATTTTTACTATATAAATATATAGTTAAAACTATCAAAATTATTAATATAATATAAGCCATTAGCCAAAATACCTACCAAATACAAGCGCCATGATAGCGGCTGTTATTAGTGCAATTGGTGTTCCTTTAAAACATTTTGGAATATTTATTTTTTCCAATCTTTCACGAATCGTTGAAAATATATAGATTACTAGCGCAAAGCCGATTCCACTACCTAATGTAAAAGTAATCATCTCTAAAAAGTTATAACTATTATTTATGTTCAATAAATTAATTCCTAAAATAGCACAATTAGTAGCTATTAATGGTAAAAATATACCTAAGGCCTGATGAATTTTTGGAAATTTACTTTTTACAATTATTTCTATTATTTGTGTTAATGAGGCAATTACTAAAATAAATATTAAGGTACGTAAATAGGTCGTATTCGTTGGTTCTAAAATATAATGATAAATTAAATAATTAATAATACTTGATATAGCTAAAACAGTTGTTACTGCTAACCCCATCCCAATCGCACTTTCTTCTTTTTTAGAAACGCCAATAAAAGGACAAATACCTAAAAATTTAGTTAAAATAATATTATTAGTTAAAACACTAGTTATAAATAAATTAAATAAATTCATTTTCGTTCACCCCTTTTTTCTTTAATAAAATTAAATAAAGCTAGGAATAAACCAAGGGTTAAAAATGCACCAGCTGGTTTTAGAAAAAAATCAATTGGAAAATAATCAGTAGTAGGAAATATTTGATAAACAGCCTTATATCCAGTTAATGGGCTGATACCATTCATTAAAGTAATAGTATTATTACCAAGGACTTCTCGCACTAAACCAATCATTGATAATGAAAGGGTAAACCCTAACCCAATACCTATTGCATCTAATATACTTTTTCCAATCTTTTCTTTTGATGCAACAGCAATCGCTCTTCCCAAAACAATACAATTAACAGTAATGAGTGGTAAATATATACCTAATATCTCATGAATTGGTGGAGCATATTTTTGTAATAACATTTCGACACTTGTTACAAAAGTAGCAATTATTATTATGTAAACCGGTATTCTAACATTTTCTGGGATTAATTTTTTTATAATAGAAACAGTGAAGTTAGAAAATAATAAAACTAATAAAACACATATTCCCATAATATATGCACTCTCAAAGTTGTTAGTAACCGCTAATGTTGGACATAAACCTAACATTAAAACTAAGGTTGGATTTTCATCTATTATTCCATTTTTTATTGTCTTCATTTTTACTCCCCTCTAACTAATTATTTTAAACACATAATATATTATTATTGCACATATTAAAGCTGTTAAAGTAAGCACTAAGATACTTTTTATTTTACTTTTCATATTATCGCACTCCGTGTTCTCTCATTGTATTAATGATCATATTTTTAATAGCTGACGATGTAATTGTAGCACCACTAACGGTATCAACGTCTTCAATTTCTTTTTGATTATTAAGTAAAATATCTATAAAATTAACTTTTGCAATTTTGGGATAATAATCATCATTAACATTTATAATATCAATACTTTGAATATTATTATTTTCAAAAATTATTCTAGCCTCAATATTACCACTAAAAGCTTTTTGTTGCACAACATATACTGTTTGTTTATTTATTTCATCAACCGATACAAGTTTAAAGTTATTATCATTTTGATTATTATTTTTCTTATAACTATTACCGATATATATACTAAGGCCTAAAATTAAAACCCATGCTACAATAAAATGCAATACTGCTTTATTAAAATTAAATCTAGCTTTTGAACCAATCTTATCAAAAATAAAAACAAACATATTCAAAGTTAAGATACTAGTTAAAACGCCTTCTGGATATGAAGTCAAATATCTTATTGTCACCGTTAATATTCCTAAAAATAAGCCATATAATATTTGACCAATTGGAGTTGTAGGACTTGTTACCGGATCGGTTGCCATAAAAACCGCCCCAAACATCAAACCACCACTCATAACTTGAAAAAGTGGATACCAAATCGATAATCCATTTAAGCTACCAATCATATAAGTCATTCCAAAAACGGTACCAATATAAATTATTGGAATAGGCCATTTTATAACTTGAAAAATTAAAAGATATATTAAACTAATTAAGCATAATATTGCACTAGTTTCACCAATTGCACCTGGGATTGTTCCAACCCCAAAATTTAACAAACTACCATACGGTTTTACTAAACTATCATAACTACCAATTCCTTCAACTGATGAAATATTAGATAGTGGTGTTGCACTAGTTGTTGAAATTTCCATTTTATTTAAATAGCCACCATGACCAGCAATCATTGGACCATATATTAATAATATAAACAAACATCCAATTAAAGCCGGATTAAATACATTATTACCAAATCCGCCAAACAACATTTTACCAACTACAATGGCAATAAATGAGCCCATTATTAAAACTAATATTGGTGTATTTATTGGTAAAATCAAAGAAAGAAAAAGTCCGGGAAAAATAGAGTGAGATGACATCATATATTTTTTTAATTGAGCTTTTTGTTTAGAAAGAATAAATCTTGCATACAACAGTTCAATTAAGAATGTAGAAATTGTACCAGTAATAATAAAAATTAATGGATAAAACATTTCAAAAAAACTGATATAACCTTTATTATAAGGAATAACACCATTTTTTATAAAACTAAATACAATAATAGGTAATAATGAGATTAGTAAATGTTTCATTATTTTATTAGTATTATTTTTATCTTTTATATAAGGACCTACTTCAACTTTCATAATTTTCATCATATGCCTCCTTTTTACACCTTTTCTTTAGCGCGAATAACAAATTCTCTAACTCTTATTTTGGCTGGGCAAATATACGAACAGAGACCACATTCAACACAATTTTTAGGCCGAAGATCAGTTAATTTGTCACTATCTTGAAAATTGTCCATTATTAAAACTGGAGAAAGTTTAGCCGGACATACTTCAACACATTTACCACATCGTAAACATTCTGTCGGCGGTTCATCGCTTACATATGACATTAATACAATTCCTAACAAATTTGAACTTGTAATTAATTCATCCGAAGGAACTGCAACCCCCATCATGGGGCCGCCAGCAATAAGACTAATTACGTCACCCTCTTGATAACCACCAATTGAATTAATTATTTCTTTAACCGGTGTTCCAACCTTTATTAAAATATTTTGTGGTTCTTTGATCATATCGCCAGTAATTGTCATAATTCGTTCAATCATTGGTTTACCATATTTTAGTGCTTCATATATCGCATACATTGTCGAAACATTATTAACAACAATTCCCTTTTCAATCGGTATTTTATTATAAGTTACACCTTTCACCTGTTTTATTAATGATCTCTCCCACCCCATTGGATAAATATTAGGGACAGGGACTAATTTAATTTTAATATAAGTACCAATAAAAGTATTAAAAATTTCAATAACTTCTGTGTTTTTTTTATTAACAGCAATAATAGCTTCAGGAATATCATTAATATTCAAAACAGCGTCTATTGCCTCTAATATTTCTTCGCACTTTTCTTTAATCAACATATAATCAGCAGTTATATATGGTTCACATTCAAGGGCATTAATAATTAATGTATTAATTTTGTCATTAGTTTCATATTTAGCATATGTTGGAAATCCACCACCGCCCAAACCAACAATCCCAGAATCTTTAATTATATTTATAAACTCTTCTTTCGTATAATGATTAATTTGTTTAGGAACTTCAAAATTGGTTGATACAAGTTCTTTAAAATCATTCTCAATAACAACACATTTTACTTCTTGCCCAGTTATATATAATTTTTCTTCAAATGATATTACTTTACCACTAACACTGGCATGAATAGGAACTTTAAAATGTCCTCTTCTTCTAGCAATAACATCTCCTTTACAAACATAATCACCTTGTTTTACTAAAACTGTTATATTCGTATCATTTTGACAAATAAGGGGAATATAAACATATTTTGGTTTATCATATTTTTTGATTTTTTCTGTAATTGAATCTTTTTTGCGCTTTGGTATCTTTAAACCTCTCGCCATAAAGCCCCTCCATTCTAATATTATTATACAATGTTTACACATAAAAAAAAAGGGGTTTTTCGTTATAACCCCATTCGTTTACACATTAATTATAAATTATACATTTTAGCAATTTTATTTTGAATTTTTTCATCATTTAAATATTCGTTAAACTTCATTCTTTTAACATATGAACCATTTGGTGTAATTTCTACTAATACATTAGCTACACTATCAATAAAACTATGATCATTAGAAGTAAATAAAATACAACCACGATAATTAACTAAACCATCATTAACCGCTTGTATTGATTCTAAATCAAGGTGATTAGTAGGTTGATCTAATATTAAGAAATTAGAACCTTGTACCATTAATTTTGAAAACATACAACGAACCTTTTCACCACCTGATAAAAATTTAACTTGCTTTAAAGGTTGATCACCAGAAAATAACATTCTACCTAAAAAACCACGAATATAATTTTCTGATTGTTCTCTAGAATATTGACTTAACCATTCTATTAAATTTAAATTATTATTTTCAAAATAGGACGAATTATCCTGTGGCAAATAATCATATTCTACAGTTTGTCCCCATTTAAAGTTGCCAGAATCAGCCTCTATTTCACCAGATAAAATTTTAAACAAAACGGTTTTAGCTAAGTCATTTTCACCCAAAATAGCTACTTTGTCACCTTTATTAATTGTAAAAGAAATATTATTTAAAATAACCTCACCATTGATTGTCTTACACACATTTTCAACCACTAATATATCTTTACCTAATTCCCGATTTAAATTAAAACCAATATAAGGATATTTTCGATTAGAAGGTTTTATATCTTCTAGAACAATTTTCTCAAGGCTTTTTTTACGTGAAGTTGCTTGTTTTGACTTTGAAGCATTCGCGCTAAAACGTGCAATAAAATTTTCTAATTCTTTTATTTGTCTTTCCTTCTTTTTATTAGCCTCTTTTGATAAGAGTAAAGCTAATTGACTTGATTGATACCAAAAATCATAATTACCAGGATATAATTTTGCTGTACCATAATCAATATCTAACATATGAGTACATACTTTGTTTAAAAAATGTCGATCATGAGAGACAACAATAACTATCTTATCATAATCAATTAAAAAATTTTCCAACCAGGATATAGCTTTAAAATCTAAACCATTGGTCGGTTCATCCATTAATAAAATATCAGGATTCCCAAACAAAGCTTGGGCTAGTAACACCTTTACTTTATCCTTAGCTGATATTTCTTTCATTTTTTTATCAAATAAATCAGTTTTGACACCTAAATCACTTAGTAATTTAGAGGCATTAGCTTCAGCCTCCCAACCATCTAAATCGGCAAATTCCATCTCTAATTCACCAGCTCGAATTCCGTCTGCTTCTGTAAAATCGGTTTTACTATATATTAAATCTTTTTCATCACGAATTTCATATAACCTTTTATGTCCCATTATAATTGTGTCTATTACATTAAAATTATCAAATTCATAATGATTTTGTTTTAAAACGGCCATTCTACAATTTGGCTCAATATAAACATTACCTGTTGTCGAATCTATATCTCCAGATAAAATCTTTAAAAGCGTCGACTTCCCAGCCCCATTCGCACCTATTATTCCATAACAGTTACCTGATGTAAATTTAACATTTACATCTTCAAATAATTTTTTATCAGGAAAAACTAAACTTAAATTATTTACTTCTAGCATAAAACACCTCTTTTATAACATAACTACGATTATAACATTTTTTATTTAAAAAAACATCTGTAAAAGTTTTTAATTTCATTTTATTAGTTATCATAGAATGTATTTTACAATTAAAAAAAGAAGTTTCCTTCTTTTTTTAAAATATATTTGATTTTAATCAACCCATTCAAATAATTTCAACTCGTTTGGGTCATACTCAAAGCGATAATGTCTTGTTATTGGTCCGTTTTCATCGGTATGCCTTCTTATTAAACCTTCTTCTTCACCGGTAATTTCATCAGATGTATGAAGAATCCAAGGGATTCCTTCATTATTTCTTTTATCTGATATCATAGCAATATGACCTTGGTCACCAAAAATTACAATATCGCCAGGTTGCCATTCTTCAACTTTATATGGATCTAAAGTTAATTGTTTAGCAAATCGGTCGAAGAAAACTTCTAAATTTTGAACACGACGAAAGTCAATATTTGGTTCCGGTCCAAAACGATGAGTTGATGGATAAAACTCATTATTGTTTTTTATATCATAATCAACCATATCTTTTAATGAATAACCCGCCTCCTTAAAAGCTTTCCATATTAAATCGGTACATACACCCTCACCATCAGGTGGGTATCCACCATGATATATTATACTGCCATCATATCTAGGATTAAGTTCAGTTTGCTTTCTAGCACCAATTACAAAATCACTATAATCATCAATTCCATTATTATTAAAATCAACTTTGCTTTTAATTCGCTTAATCACAGGCTTAGGAGTATTATTATCAATATTATTATTTGGTAATATATGTTCTTTATCTTTAATGAACTTATACCCAATAAACGAAATTATTACAACTAATATAATTATTATTGTTAAAATTATTTTTTTATTTTTCATATAATACATCCCTCTTTATTGAATATAAATAATTAATCTTTATAAACATAATTATATTTTTCAATTTTATAATTATCAATTAACCATTTATCTTTTTCTTTTATTAAAATAATTTTATTATCTAAAGTACCTTTTTGATCGATAAATTTTATCGACGTTTTAATGTTATAATCTATTCTGTTTTCTGTCACTTCAACTTTTTTAAATTGACTTTTGTTATATTCTGTTTCAAAATTTAATTCATCTAATTTTATATAATAATTATTGCCAATTTGTAATATATATTTTTTAAAATTTTCATTTAAGATTTTTTTACCATTTTCCGTAAAATTTTCATTTAATACTTCTTCATAGTTTAATATCTTTTTATACCATAAATCATCAATCTCTATTTGTTCCTCATCAATTTTAAAAACATTATTAAAAGTATGAATAGATAACAATTTATCAAATTGTTCTGTTGCTATTTTTTTTGCCACTCTATCCCTCTTTAATTGTTTAAAATCAGTACTAAATAAAACAATAATTAATAATAATGATAATATTCCTATTGCAATCATCATCAATTTTTTTTCATTCATAATATTAATCCTCCTTCTTTATAAATGTCAATGAAACTTTATTTTTTTCTTTTAGAATTTCATCAACATAACATTCAACAATATCGCCAACATTTACAACATCGCTTGGGTGTTTAATATATTGATTACTTAATTTTGATATATGCGCTAATCCATCATTATCAAGACCAATATCAATAAAAGCACCAAAATCAACGACATTACGAACTGTTCCTTGTAACTTCATTCCTATTTTTAAATCATCTATATTTAACACATCACTTTTTAAAATTGGTTTATCCATCATATCACGCGGATCACGATTAGGCTTCTGTAATGATTTTATAATATCTTCTAACGTATATTTGTCTGTTTTTAATTTTGTCACATATTGGTTGATATCTACTTTATTTAATTTATCAATTAGATTGTTACCGCCTATTTCAGTTTCATCCATACCTATATCACTAAGTAGTTGTTTAGCAACCTCATAACTCTCTGGGTGAATATCGGTCACATCCAACGGATTATCCCCATCAATAACTCTTAAAAAGCCAATTGCTTGTTCAAATACCTTGTCACTTAGTAGATTAGATTTTTTAATTTCATCACGCGATTTAATTTTTCCAAACTTATTCCTATAATCAATAATTTTGGTTATATTACGCTTATTAATGCCTGAAACATATTTTAAAAGTGATGGACTTGCAGTATTAATATTAACACCAACTTGATTAACGACTTTTGTTACCACAAAATCTAGGGATTCCGTTAAATTTTTATTTGTAACATCATGTTGATATAAACCAACACCGATACTTTTTGGATCTATTTTTACTAATTCAGATAATGGATCTTGTAATCTTCGACCAATACTTATAGCACTGCGCTCTTCAACATGCAAATCTGGAAATTCTTCAATTGCAATTTGACTAGCTGAATATACACTTGCACCTGCTTCGTTAACTATAATATATTCTATCTTTCTAGGTGACGTTTTAATTATATCGGCAACCAAAAATTCACTCTCTCGGGATGCTGTCCCATTACCTATCGCAATTATATCAATATTGTATTTATAAATCAGTTCCAATATCTTATTTTTGCTTTTTTCATACTCATTATGCGGAGCATGTGGATAAATTACCTCTATTGCTAACTTTTGTCCTAAATTATCAATGACAGCTAATTTACAACCGGTACGGAAAGCCGGATCAAGGGCTAAAATTGTTTTATCTTTTAGCGGTGGTTGTAATAATAATTTTTCAAGATTCTGGCCAAAATTTTTAATAGCTACCTCTTCTGCTTTTTCCTTTAATTCGGCTCTTATTTCTCTTTCAACCGACGGTGCAATTAGTCTTTTATAACTATCCTTAATTACTTCCTTCACAAAAGGTATAACAAATGAATTTTCATTTTTAATTATTTTTGATTCTAAATAACTTAAAATTCGTTCCTCATCAACTACTATTTTTACGGTTAATACTTTTTCTTTTTCACCACGATTAATAGCTAATACACGGTGGGGTTTTATAAGTTTAACACTTTCTTGATAGTCATAATACATCTCATATACTTTACCATCATCAACCGCATCCTTTTTTATAACGCTTGTTAATTGACCAAATAAATAAGTATTTATTCTAATCCATTTCCGATAATGAGCATTATCACTTATTTCTTCTGCAATAATATAACCCGCTTGTGTAATCGCTTCCTCTACTGTTTTTACTTTTTCATTTAAAAATTTAGAAGCCATTTGATCATATGAACTATCCAAAGGAAATTCCATAATCTTTTCGGCTAAAGGTTCAAGTCCTAACTTAATAGCCTCTGTCGCCTTTGTTTTTTTCTTTTCTTTATATGGACGATACAAATCTTCGACTTCTACTAATTTTGTAGCTTCCATAATTTCTTTTTTTAACTCTTCATTTAACATACCCTTTTCATCAATTAATCGAATTACATCCTCTTTACGATTTAATAAATTAACTTGATAATCATATACTTCATTAATTGCACGAATTTGTTCTTCATCTAAATTACGGGTTTGTTCTTTTCGATACCTCGCAATAAATGGTATAGTATTACCTTCACTTAATAGTTTTAAAGTAGCTTCAACTTGTTCAACTCTTATTTTTAAATTATTACTTATTTCTCTAACGATGTCTTTATTCATTTTGCTTATCCTCCATTTTTATTATAACATAAAAAATATTTATTTTATATCTTTTTTTTATCTATTATTGCTGCCAATTTAATAGCCATACCACCATATTTGTTGTTAATATCATCAATTATTTCTGTTAATTTAGTCTTATCATCAATTTTTTCTATTGACTCAAACAATGAGGTCTGATAGTTTACTTTATCAACTAAACTATCTAATTTAACGCCTATTAATCGAACTGGATTGCCATCCCAAAAATCATCAAATAATTTTTTTGCAATACGGTTAATTTCACTACTAATATTAGTTGCATTTTTTAATTTAATTTGATGACTTTTTGTTTTAAACTTACTATCACGAATAATAATAGCCACAACTCTAGCATATTTTTTTTCTTTACGAAGATTACAACTTACCCTCTCAGATAATAAATTTATAACATTATAAATCTCACTTTTTTTAATATAATCGTAATCTAACGTCACCGAACTACTTATCCCTTTAGGTGACTCATACTCACTATTAACCGGCGAATTATCAATTCCATTAGCGCTCTCAATTAATTTAAAAGCTTGGTTTTTAAAATGTTTATATAATATATTAATATCAAATTGGGCAAGATCGCTGATTGTATTCACACCTAATTTTGCTAATTTTTCACTTGTTTTTTTTCCAACACCATATAATTTATTAACAGGTAAAATCCACATTTTACTCTTGACTTCATAATCAAATAATGTATGTACTTTATCCGGCTTAGAAAAATCAGAAGCCATTTTTGCTAACAATTTATTATTACCAATACCAATATTTACTGTAAAACCTAATTCTTTTTTTATTTGATTTTTTAGGTCGTGGGCAAATGTTAATACATCACCATATAAATTTCTTACTTTACTATAATCTAAAAAACACTCATCAATTGACATTATTTCAATATCTGGGGAGTACTCTTTTAAAAAAGAAAACAACTTATTAGACATTTCATCATATAACGAGAAATCAGGTGGATATACCCTTAATACTGAGCATTTTTTATGGGCTTGATATATTGTTTCGCCTGTTTTGATACCTATTTTTTTACTGGAATTAGAACGGGCCAGTACTACTCCAGATCTTTTACCACGGCCACCACCAATAACGGTATAACCTTCCCTAATATCATACTTTAATCCTTTTTCTAACAATGATACAGCTGTCCACGATAAAAAAGCATTATTAACATCTATATGCATTATAATTCTTTTCATTATACCACCATTTATATTATATCAAAAACATATGTTCGGGTAAAGTGTATATACAAATAACATAATTAAAAAACATCGTAAAAGATGTTTTTTTAAATTAATATATTAAATTATTTAATGAAAGATTAAACTAATAAAAAACAAACATAATCCTGTAACAATACCAATAATTGTATTTTTTTTATAATCAATTCGTTTAACTTCTGGTATCAATTCAAATACAACAATATAACTAAGCATTCCTGTTGTAATACTTAAAATTATTCCTAAAAATATTTCATTCGCAAATAAGCCCGGTAATAAAAACATAATTAATCCGCCCAAAAAAGATGAGATAGTTATAAGAAATATTACTAGTAATGTTGTTGCTTTTTTATTATCTTTAGTCAATGTTGAACTAATAACCATTCCCAGTGGAATATTATGTAAACCAACACCAATACACAATAAAACACCCAGTGAAAATGAATTAAGTGAACTACTATAAACAACCATACCTTCAATTATATTATGTAGTATAATTCCAATACTTGATATAAAACCGAGATGGTTTAATTTATCCTGGCATCTAGGCTCATCGCAATGATGATGTGGAATAAATTCATCAATTATTTTTAAAATTATTATTCCAAAAAGGCCAAAACCTATAACTAATAGAAAAGTAATAATATTATTATATCCTTCCGAAATTAAATCAATAGACTCCGGTATCAATTCAAATATAACCAAGGAGAAAACAACACCTATTGCCGCACTTATTGAAAAATTAATAACACGATCATTATTTTTAAATATTTTAACAATAGCAACACCTAATAAAATAAATAAACCAACAAAAATTGTTAATAATAGACTAATTAAATTGTTCACTATATTCCTCCTAATCAAAAATTTTTGGATACTTTTTCTTTATTTTATAGTATAAATTGGTAAATTTCTTAAAATTATTAACCGAAATAAATATTAAAGATATAATCATCAACCATAAAAGTGGACTAATAGAAGTCAACGAAAATAAACTAGGTAAACCTAATACACCAATTAAGAAACCAGATATACCAAATACCATTAACCCCATTCTAATTGTATTAAAAGGCGTTGATATTTTAGCTAACAACATAAAACCTGTAAATGCCATTAATATAACTGACATTGTTGATGTTTCACTAAATGACAATTTGAAAATTGCACCTAAAATCATAATTAATATAATATTAATTATATTTGTAAGAGCGGTAGGCATTGATTTACTAATAACATTTGTTAAAAAGTTACCACTTATTTTTTCATTATTTGGTTCAATTGCTAATATAAACGATGGAATACCAATCGTAAATACGCTTGTTAAGCTTAATTGAATTGGTTCAAAAGGATATGGAACACTTATAAAAAGGAAAACAATTGCTAAAACTGTAGCAAATATTGTTTTTGCTAAAAACAAAGTGGCTGATCTCTCAATATTATTAATTGTACGACGTCCTTCATTAACAACATATGGCATTGCTTCAAAATTAGAATCTAACAAAATTAATTCTGAAACATTCCGCGCTGCTTCACTACCAGAAGCCATAGCAACCCCACAATCTGCCTCGCGAAGTGCTAGTGTATCGTTAACCCCATCACCAACAAATCCCACAACATGATTTTGTTTTTTTAATTCATTAACTATAATCTTTTTTTGATTAGGACTAACACGTCCAAATATGGAATATTTTATAGCAGCCTCCCTCAATTGCTGTTCATCTTCAATAAGTGAAGTATCAATATATTTATTGTAGACTTCCATCCCTACTCTCTTTGCGATTGATTTAACAGTTAAAACGTTGTCTCCTGATATTATTTTTATATTGACTCCTTGTTTTTCGAAAAAATTCAAAGTATTAATTGCTTCCTCGCGTATTTTATCTCTTAGTAATATTAAACCAATCGGTTTTAAATTTTTGGGTAACCCAATCTTATTAAAAGAATAGTTACTATGCGCTAATAATAAAACACGATATTCTTCAACATATTGATTAACAATAGGTTTAATCAATTCATAATCTTCTTTCATAACAAATTCAGGTGCCCCCATAACATATGTTCCTTGTCTAGCAAAATTAATACCTGACCATTTAGTTTGCGACGAAAACATCCTCTTATCAACAACATCCCAATTAACTGTTAATGGAAATCTTGTTTTAAGAGCTATTACAGTATTGTTTTCATCTAAATTAAATGCTAGAGAAGATATTATTTCGTCAATATTGTGAATTTCTTCTATTGGTATAAAATTAATAAATTCTACTAAACCATCTGTCAATGTTCCTGTTTTATCTAAACAAATAGTGTCAATCCTAGCCAAAGTCTCAACACTATATAATTGTTGAATTAATACCTTATATCTAGCTAATCTTATAACACTAACAGCTAAAACCGTACTTGTTAATAAAATTAAGCCCTCTGGAATCATACCAATCATCGCAGCGACAGTACTTAAAACAGCACGTCTAATATTGTTATTAGGTAAAGACATTTGTTTAGTAAATAACAATATACCTAACGGAACAATTGTAATTGATATATACTTAATAATTTTTTTCAAGGAATGCATTAGTTCAGAGTTTGGTTTTTTTATTACTTTAATTTCATCTATTATTTTTGAAGTATAATTATCAGTAGCAACGTGTTTAACCTGAGTTTTTATTTCCCCACTAACAATAAAACTTCCAGATAAAAGATTATCGCCTTTACTTTTATATAATGAACGTGCCTCGCCCGTTACGAAAGATTCATTAACTTCACAATCACCATCTAAAATAACCGAATCACAAATAACTTGGTCACCTAATTTTAATATTATTAAGTCATCAACAACAATTTCATTTGGTTCAATATATTTCTTTTGCCCATCTCTAATAACAAGCACCCTATTATCATTTAAAAGAGAAAGTTTATCAATTATACGCTTTGCATTTAATTCTTGTAAAATACCAATTAAAGTATTAATTATAACAATTCCTAAAAATGTTAAATTTTTATATGAATCTACCAAAACAACAGCAAACGCTAGTCCAAAATTTAAAAAGTTGAATAATGTAAAAAGATGGCTATTTATAATACCCATTACACTTTTAGTTGGAACCGTTGAATCACGATTGACCTGACCTTTTGAAATTCTCACTTCTACTTCTTGTTGACAAAGTCCTTTGTTCATATCAACTTTAATCATACCATGACCCCTATCATCATTATTATAACATCTATAATTTACTATTACAATAAAAAAACAATCAAATATAAATCTGATTGTTATATTTTTAGATGTTTACGGACAGCCCTCCAACTTCCGAACATTCCAACAATTCCACCAATTAAAATAAGAATAATCGATATATAATAAATAAACGGTGTCGGTGTTATTAACTTAATAAATGGGGAAAATAATTGACCGTTAAAATTATTATATAAAGCTACATAACCATATGTAGTTAAAATAACTGGTATTATCGAACCTAACAAACCTAAAAATAATCCTTCAAATATGAATGGTATTTTTATATTTAAATTTGAAGCCCCTACTAATCTCATAATTTCAATCTCTCTTCTTCTTGAAAAAATTGCTATTTTAATAGTATTTGAAATTAAAAACGCTGTTACTAGTATCAAAGATACAACCATTATTATACTTACTCTTTCAACAACCCCAAATACTTTAATTAGTTGTTCTACCATTCCTTCACCATATTTAACAACTGATACATTATCTAATTGTTTTAGTTCGTTAGCAACTTCACCTATTTTTTCAATTTCTGATACCTTTACTAAAAATGTATTTTGGATAGGATTTTCATCAAGTGACCAATCCCCCATTACTTTTTGAAAAATATCAGAAGTTTTCATCATTTCTTTCGTAATATCTTCTTTCGATTGAAATTCGTATGACTCAACATATTTTAATTTATTAATTTGTTCTTCTAAACTTTCTAAATCTTCATCAGTAGCAGTGTTTTCAATAAAAGTAACTATTGTTACATCCTTTTCAACTAGTGTGGCAAAATTATTTACATTATATGATAGCGCTAATGAAATTGCAACAACAATTAATGTGATAGTTATTGAGGATATTGAGGCCATAGATAATGCAAAGTTTCTGAAAACACTTTTAAATGAATCTCTTATATTCCTACCTAAAATTCTAAACAGCTTCATTTATATACTTTCCTTTCTCATAATCTTTAAGTAAACGACCAGCATCCAATAATATCACTCGTTTTTTCATTTTTTCAACAATTTCACGATCATGGGTTACCATAATAATAGTTGTTCCTAAATCATTAATCGCCTTCAACACTTCCATAATTTCCATACTTGTTTCTTTATCTAAATTTCCGGTTGGCTCATCACAAATTAATAATTTAGGGCCATTGACAATAGCTCTAGCGATGGCAACTCTTTGTTGTTCACCACCAGATAATTGATCCGGATAATTTTTAATTTTATTTTTAAGCCCCACCAAATCTAAAACCTTTAAAACCTTTTCATGAATTTCATCCTTAGGTAAACCAAATATTTCTAAGGCAAAGGCTACGTTTTCATATACATTTGATCTTTCTAACAACTTAAAGTCCTGAAAAACAACCCCAATTTGTCTTCTTAATTTATATACTTTATTATTTTTTAATTTAGCAACATCAATACCACCAACAATTATTTTACCAGATGTTGGTTTTTCCTCACGGTATAGCATTTTTATCAAAGTTGACTTACCACAACCAGTCGGACCTATTACAAAAACAAATTCACCTTTTTTAATGCTAAGATTTAAATCATAGATAGCAGTAACCCCTGTTTTATACTGCTTTTTAACGCCTTTTAACTTTATTAAATCCACTAATTACCACTCCTTTGCTTTAAGTTATCGTGAATAAATACTTCAATATCCCCATCTAATACCTTTGACGCATTACTAACTTCTGTATTAGTACGGTGATCTTTAACCATTTGATATGGGTGTAATATATAACTCCTTATTTGAGAACCAAAATTTATAGCAACAATACCACCTTTAATATTATCTAACTCTTTTTGTTGTTTTTCTTTTTCTAAACTATATAATTTATTTTTCAAAACTTCTAATGCTCGTTCTTTGTTTTGAATTTGACTTCTCTCATTTTGGCATGTTACTGTAATTTTGGTTGGTAAATGAGTAATTCTAACGGCACTGTCTGTTGTGTTAACCGATTGCCCACCGGCACCGCTACTTCTAAAAACATCAATTACTAAATCACTATCTTTAATTTCAACGTTAATCGTTTCATTAAAATAAGGGAGAACTTCAACAGACGCAAAAGAAGTATGACGTCTTTTACTAGAATCAAAAGGAGAAATACGAATTAATCGGTGTACACCAACTTCATTTTTTAAAAAACCATAAACATTTTCACCACTTACTAATAATGAAATATTCTTAAAGCCAGCCTCATCACCTTTTTGTTCATTTAAAATTTCAATTTCATAGCCTTTAGACTCAAAATATCGCACATACATACGATACAACATCGCCACCCAATCATTAGCCTCAGTCCCACCTGCTCCTGAATGGATTTCAAAAATTGCACCATATTTATCATATGGACCATCTAGTAATAAAAGATTTTCTATCTCAATTAGATTATTATTAATTTTTAATATATCACTCTCAAGCATTATTTTTATTTCGTTATCATATTCATTTTTTAAAAGCTCAACCAATTCATAATTGTTATTAATTATTTCTTTTAAAGACGAAACTAAGTTAATTGTTTTTTTTAGATTATTAAATTTATTTATTATTTTTTCACTCTTACTTTTATCTAACCAGAAATCAGGTTGATTAATCTTTTCTTCTAATTGTTTTAACTCAACATTCTTGTTATCTAAGTCAAAGAGCCCTCCATAACTCTTGAATTCTTATTAAATAATTATGATAAATATTTCTTAGTTCATGGAATTCCAATCTATCACTACTCCAATCATTATAATTATAACATCTTTATAATTATATTTCTATAATATT
Organism: uncultured Muribaculaceae bacterium; assembly: GCA_964629735.1. Classification (GTDB taxonomy): domain Bacteria; phylum Bacillota_I; class Bacilli_A; order RF39; family UBA660; genus CAZVQX01. Next base: position 37,407 of record CAZVQX010000003.1, on the reverse strand, counting down.
ACTAATAAAAAATAAGCAATTTTTGAGTCTTGCTTATCTATTAATAAAATCATTTATTATTAAACTTTCAATATTTCATTGAATCAAGTTTTCGCTTTACCATATACATATTTTATAGAAAAAGTAACCTATACCAATCCCTATTCCACAACCAAAACCGGTTACAACTGCTAAAATAAGTATATCTACAAATCCCTTATTTGTACTATTGGGATTATTAGTTAATTTTAATATTTTGGGCGTTTCTTTTTTTATAATATTGTTTTTGCTGTTTACATTATTAATTTGTTTTTCAGTATTTTTTAATTTTTCTCTATATAGTTTTAAATGAGTGATTGCCGATTGATTTTTAGAAATTTGAGGTTCTTTTTTCATAATTACTTTATTTTTTTTATCATTAATCACCTTAACTGATTTTTTAACAAGATGCAACTCACTTTTTAGTGGCCCTCTGTGTAAATTTACATTTGTGTTGGTTTGTTTAGCTTTTATATTTAAATCTGATTTAACCTTCTTTTTTTTATTCTGCAAATTTTCAAATGCTTTTGGATTATATTGCTTTACTTTTTCATTATATTTAGCTAGTAATTTTTCATCTTTAAATAATTTACTTATCTGATATTGATAATCTTCAATAATTTGTTCATGATTAGACATACTCTTGTAAGCTCTCATCTTAGAATCGACAATTTTATTTACATAAATTTCATTTAGATTAGCTTCTCTTCCCGCCTCAATTATAATAGTTTCTAAATAATTATATTTTTGTTTCTCTTGAATATAATTGTTAACAAAGTTTATTCCTGAATAGTTATAGGCCAGATTAATTATTTCAACAAAATTCTTTTGAAAAACAATTTTATCCAAATCGGTTCCTTTTGGAAAAACACTTAAAATGTCTTTTGCTGTTTTAACATTCCAATTATAGTTTGAATTAGGTATTACTAAATTATGTTCTTTTGAAAATGTCTCAGTGTAATATTGAACTAATCCTTCAGTTAAAAAATGTTTGAATTCATTATATATTTCAGAGTTTTTTATTTCCACCGCATCTGGTCTAATAAAATAATGGAAAATTTCGTGAACTACAAGATGATTTTTACATAAGTTTAAATAATCATCATATGTATTGCAATTGTTAAATGATTGTGAATATGGATATATGTGTATCTTACCATCGCCTTTGGCCCTACCACCATGCGCTGATGGAGCATTTGGAATATTATGGTTACTATCATTTAATTTACCAAACCTCTCAACATCTTCACTGTTTGGTTTATTTATCACTATAAAATTATCTGAAGTTGTTAATTTTTCCAAAAATTGTTGTTGCGAAATTGACATTGAACTTTCATATTGTGCTTTAATTAATTGCAATATATCTTTTCCAAACTCATTTATATCTTTAGATAATCGACAATAATCTATATCCATATTATAATACCACCCTTATTCAAAAAAATAATATTTGCCTATTATGACAACAGTATATCATTGTTTTATTTTTTTTGATATAAAATTAATGCAAGCTAACGTAAAGTACACATACATGAGTATATTATTAATACTTCAAAAAAATAATCAAAATTTTCATTTTGATTATCTTAACACAAAGTTATTTATCTCTATATTTTAATTCGCCATTATTTAGACAATAACTTTGAATTATTTTTTCTTATTATCTTTTTCCTTTTTTAAAACAAAATATTTAGAATTATATGCACACATTTCCCGAATATACTTATCCTTACTTTTTATATCATTAATTGATTTATATAGTTTATTATCTTTATCACAAAAACCTTTTAATCTTAATTTACCATATGACCAATCACCAATAATATAATCAAAATCATTAAAATAATCAGTCATTTTTTCTAAAACAACATTATAATCAAAACCATTATCATAATCTTCAATTAATTGATAAATAAAATTATTTATAGTATATTTTTTCATTTTATTCCTCCCTACTTATTTTCAAAAAAGCAGGTGATACGCTTTTATATTTAGCTAGACTTGAACTAGAGTTCCAGGTCATAAAACCACCAGTTAAACCAGCATTGTATAATCCCTTAATTTGATCATAAATTCGATCACTATTGTATTCAACAGCAGGACGTTTACCAGTATCATATGTTTGAATCCAAGTTCTGACAATTGCTGGCGTTGGTATTTCTTGTTGACGTTTTACAACGTAATTCATCCCCCAAAAATTTAGCAGTTTATATGGAACAGTCCAAACAACTTCTTTAAAACCGTACTCATATGCATTAAAATGATCAGGATAAGGCATACCACTTATAACATCAACTACATTAGATATTGCCCCCCAATATTGACCATAACCAGTAACATAATTATGTGCTGATTCACCAAAGACATCCGCAGATACATATGCATTTAATTGATGAATCTCATCAGTAGCGTACATTAAAAATCCTTGAATAGCCTGGGCTTTTTCTTCATTATACTTATTTTTCATATTTATCAATCCGTCTAATTCTAATTTATAAACTCGATCTGGAAAACGCACATAATCAAATTGAATTTCATTAAATCCCATTTCTAAAACCGCTTCCTTTGCTAACTCTACATTAAATTCCCAAACTTTACGATCATATGCACTTGGCCAATAAGAGTTGTTATGAAGAAATGGTTGACCTGTTTTATTATCAGAAATAGCACTCTCAGGATGATCTTTTACAAAATATGAATCTTTAAAAACGGTGATCCTACCAATTACATAAAATCCGGCATCCTTTAATTTTTTTATACCTACTTTGTAACTATCAAAACTATTATTAGCATATTTATAATTAGTTGGCGAATATTTTTTCATAACTTGTGAATCATAACCTGGTGACATATTATCTTTAATATCAACTACAAATGCATTAATATTTGATTCTTTAGCTAATTTAATATATTCGTCAATTTTATTTATAACACCTGTATTTAAATATAAACTACGAACTTCTTTTGGCATAACATTTTGAGAAAATTGAGGTTTAACATTTGGATAAAAATCTAAATTAGCAGCTGAGCCACCACCTAAAGTATTACCTCTATTTTTATGTATTAAATATGTTTTTTCTTCATCATAATGCTTAAGGCTTATTTCTTTATTATTTACTAAATATTTACCGTAAACATAACCCACAACATCATTATATTTTATTTTATACTTGTGTACATAGCCTTTATTATCTATTTTATCAAAGTCGATAATTTCTAATTTTTCACCTTTTTTTACCATTGACAAAATAATGCTATCTTTTTCGCTCTTATAAATGGTTGCAGGTGTCCTAACATACATCTCTTTTTCTAAAACAATATCTTTTTGTTTATCAACTAAGTTTCTTTCATCAATTAAATATATTTTTTTATTAAATTTAATTTTCCTGAAAATTCTTTTATCATTCCCTTTTATCACTCTGTTATAACTAGTCACTTTCATCCCCCTAGCAACAGTTCCTAATTCTTGAAAATTTTCATTATAAAGTTTAACTTCAATGTCACTGCTAGCAATAAATTTGTCGTTTTTTTCATTTATTATTGATCCTGTTTTTTTCACACATGCAGGAACAGCGACAAGTAATACAATGATAAATAAAATCAATATAGCGAATCTTTTTACATTTAATTTTCTCTGGCTTTTTATCATATTTTTATCACCTTTTACTCGATTAGTATAACATATTTATTGCTATTATTCTATAGGAAGAGAGATATTTGGTGAACTTTTCGTTATCCCATTAAAGAAATAATTAGGGACCGTTCCTTGAATCATTTTAATGGCAATTGGAACATTTAAATTATAATCAATTTTTTTTGATAAAAAAGGAAGGATTACTTGCTCACTTAATTCAATGTTAACACTTACTTCCATTAAAGCATTATTAATTCCATAATTTGTTACTTTTGTGTTTATATTACTAATTACTTCGCCATTTAAATTTAAACGGACTGGTATTTTAGGGCCGATATTAGATAAGAGTGGATTTTTGAAAACAACACCGGCTGGTATTTCAAAAATAATACCATCTTTTAATTTTTTTTCATCATAATCTGCTAAATCATCAATTATATCGATTTTATCAACATTCCCTCTTATAATATTTTTTAAATTAACATGAACTGAATCAGTAATTGTTGTTAATAATTTATTTACTATAATAGGATTAAAATCAATTGTTTTTATTTCATCTTGGCCATCCCTTGTTATAATAAATAAATTGTCAACATTAATATCATCATTAATATAATTACTAATAGCTTTATTAACAATTAAATTTGAAAATCGTTTTATTTCAACTTCAGCATAATTAATTAAAATCGGACTTACAATATTATTTAAATATTTAAAAGTATAAAAAATAGTTATGATTAATAAAGTTATTATTATTATTATTATATTACTTTTTTTCATTTTGTATTTTTTTCTTAATCTTATTTTTCTCATAATACCACCTATAAAATTATATGAATATGTATAGTAATTTATTTTTAGAGAACAATATTAAGGGTGATAATATGATGCTAGAAAATATAATGACTAAAAATATTATTGTAGGAAATATTAATAATAACATTTTTGAAATTAGTAAATTAATGCAAGACTATAATATTGGTTTTATTCCTATTGTTGAAAATAATAAAATAGTTGGAGTAATTACCGACCGTGATATTGTTATTAATTGTTTAAGCAATAATGAAACAAGTAGCAATTCAATAAAAAGTTATATTACAAAAAATATAATAAATATTGATATAAATAAAAAAATTGAAGATGCTATTAAATTGATGGGAGAGAAAAAAATAAAAAGGTTAATTGTAACTAATAATAAAAAGGTTAAAGGTATTATTTCACTATCAGATATTATTAATAATTATGAGAACGACAAATTGATTATTGAAAATTTTAAAAAAATATATGAAATAACCAACAATAGTGATTATTTCACAACAAACATTAATGAGTTTTATTTATAAAAAAAGAAGCAATTAAGCTTCTTTTTCATTTGTTTCTAATTTTTCTAGTACTTCTTTTGTAACTTGAATAGCTTTTTCACGAATAGAGTTAGCCATATCTTCTAAAACTGGAGTTCCTTTTTCTACTGCATATTCAACTAAATCTTCTGTCATATTTTTAATGTCATTTGCTTTTTTCTTGGCAATTTTTAAAATCTTTTCTTTGTCTAAATCTTCTAATTCCATCTTTATTTCAAAAATTTTAGTTTCGATATTTTCGCGTACTTCATCAACATCTATTTGCTTTATCTCATCCATAAACTCATCAAATTTCATTTTTAATTCTTTTCTTGTTTCACTACCTTTTTTAGGTGCAAATAGAACACCAAGACCTGCTCCTACAAACATGCCAGTTAAAAATCTACAAAATCCTTTTTTCTTTTTACTCATCATATTTCCTCTCTTTCTTTTTGTTTTTTTTAAAAATTTTAACAATACCATTAGTTAAAAAATTAACTATTCGATCATTAAATGATACAAAGGCATCTGTTGTTGTATCAATTATTTCAAAAACACCATTTAATTTATTGACTTTATAATTAACGTCTTCAACTACCCGATCAACTTTCCCTAAAGTCTTAATTAATCTTAATACTAGTATAATCAATACTACTAATAATATTGCTAATAATATATAGATTATGCTAGGAAAAACACTATTAACACCATTAACACAATTATTCATTTATTTCATCTCCTTTTTCATACATCGAATTAACTAAATCAAATAAATCACCTTCCGTTAATTGATCGTCATCATTATCAAACATATTTACTATTTCATCCTCAACGAACGTATCAATACTATCTTCATTTATTTCATCTATATTATGGATTAATATTTCATCTTTATTCTTCAGCTCTTCAAACAAATCAGGCTCTTCCTCAATAATTAAATCTTCCTTAAACAACATTGAAGTGCCACCAAACATTTCTTTTTCTAATTCTTCTTCTAAAGTTCCATATGCCTTTTTACGAACATCATCAATTGATATTTCTTTTGTCACTTGTGAATTATTTATATTGATAGGTTTATTCTTTATAATATCATCTTTACGATAATTTTTATCTAAAACACCATATACTGGCGAGATAATCGGAGATGGTTTAAAAACACGAGTTTCTTCCTTTTTTTCTTCTTTTTTGTCTTTTGGAAAATCCATCCGACTATGACGATGAAAAGATCTATTATTAAGATCCTCAAAATCTTTATCACTAAAAAACACAGGTGATTGTATTTTTTCAACCTTTTGAATAACTGTTGAATCACTTATATTTATGTCAGTTTTAGATTCTTCTATTTTAGGGGAAGCAATTTCAACTGGAATAAATTCTTTTTTTATTGGCTCTTCTGGTTCATCAGTAAATAAATTTTTAATTTTATCAAAAAAACCCATTTAATCCACCTCATTCATCAATATTTTCACTATCATCATACGGTAAAAAATTATCATTTGGCTTTTTAGAGGTGAAAATATCGTATTTTTCCTCTTTATTTATAAAATAGCCATTATTTAACATCAATTTAACAACGTTATTATTAAATTTAATAGTTGATAAAATATACGAAGAATCTAAAACAACCTTCTCAATATCTTTTTTATCTACTAGTGCTTCTATTTTAGCATAATTATACATAAATTCAATAAAATATTTGTTTTTTACTTTATTAATTTCTAAATATCCTTTTTTCCCCTTAACATCAATTGCTTTTGAATAAAAAGAATCTTTATTTATTTGATAATTATTTTCCTTTTCATAATAATAACTTATAACATCAACATATAAATAATAATAATTACCATTAGAATATAGTTTGTCATTTAATTCATTAGTGTCAATATAATTAACACCACGTGGAATATAATATTTATAACCCTTTCCTACTCGATTAAATAGCTTGTTATCTTTCGATAACACAACACTAATGATATTATCAATATCTTTTGTATCTATTCTAACAACAGTACAACCTGTTACTAAAAACAATAGCATAAACATGATAACTATTTTTTTCATTTTACACCACTCTATCTATATTATACACCATATTTTCAAAAGTTTAAATTTATTAAATTATAATCTGTCAAGATTTTGTCTTTTTAGCTACTAATTTGTATATAGGAAAACCAAGACTTATAAATTTTTCTTCATATTCAGTCATAATATTATTGATATCTTGATCCTGATGTAAATCTAAACAAATTTCTTCAATTAAATATTCATAATTATTTAAACTAACAATAGAACCCTCAAACAAATGACGATTATCAGTTTTCATAATAATAATTTTATCTTCTAAAAAGATATTATCATATTTTTTTAAAAAATTTATGCTAGTTAATCGTCTCTTAGCGTGCTTCTTTTTAGGCCATGGATCTGAAAAATTCAAATAAATTAATTCAATTTCTTTAACAAAAATCTCATTAATTTTATTCGCATCACTATTAATAAATAATAAATTATTTAACTCTAAATTTTCTACTTTTTCAACAGCGCGAACTAAAACACTTGCTTGTTTTTCAATTCCAATGAAATTAATATTCGGATATTTTATTGCCATATTAATTAAAAATTGACCTTTTCCCATACCTATTTCTAATCTTATTGGATTATTATTAGCAAACAATTGTTTATACTCCCCGCAATATAATAGCGGATCTTTAACAACATATTTATTATCATTTATTATTTTTTCAGCATTTTTTACTCTACGAAGTCTCATTTCATCCCCTCATTGTAATTATATCATGAATTTAAAAATTGATAAATAGTTATAAGCACATCTTAACAAAAAAAGCATATATATATAATGGAAGTATAAAGGAGTGAGTTTACTTGAAAAATGATCGAAACTATGGAATGCCACCATATCCAATATATCAAGGAATGGGGCAACCGATGATGGGAACGCAGCCAATGATAACCGGGCAACCGATGATGGGGCCACAAACAATGATGCCCGGGCAACAGATGATGGGGCCACAAACAACAAGTCAGTCTATTGCCAAAAATGATCAATTATATATGTTACAACAAGAAGTTAATAATCTAAATCGTCGTCTTGAAAATATTGAAAGGCGTATTAATAGTTTAGAAAATATGATGAATACAACAAAACAACCTTATAAAAACAATTTTAACAATTCAGACTTTCAAATAATATAAAAAGATATTGATTGATAACCAATATCTTTTTTTCCATTATAATTATTCTAAAAGCGACCGCCACCGCCACCGCCACCAAATGAACCACCACCGCCTGAGAATCCACCACCTAAACCACCACCCGATGATGTTCGGGTCTCACTTAATGTTTTGGTTGAAAGGGCGGTATTAACAGCATTAGAAACCCCTGTTGAAATTGACTCATTAATTCTATTGAGATTTCTCCAATAATAAGTATCAAATATATAATCACTAGCTGTATAATTATCTTTTGGCATTTCTTTAAATTTAATTTCCATAGTTTTTGATAATTTTTTAGCAACACCAAAAACTACAGCATATACTAAATATTTTTCCCACAATTCAATATGTGGCAAATCTCTTGCTTCAAATTTTCCAAAATCATTTAAGAAATTTTTCAAACCATTCCATCTTCGATAATACTCATTCCCTTTCTTAGTTCTCTTTGTAAACGAAATTACATAAATCAAAGATGCTGCTGAACATAATACAATTAAAATATAAAATAATTGATATAATACACCAACATTTGCAAAAAAATCATATTTTGGCAATTTAAAGTGAAATGTTAACCCTAATAATATATATATAATAGTTAAAGTTTTGATACCACTATTTTTTTCGTACAGAGCTTCTTTTTTTGCTTCTAAAATAGTTAAATCTTTCCAGCGATTATAGTCATTTAAAAATTTATTATAATTTCTCTTAGCTGTTTTATTTATATCGTCGATTGAAACTCTAGTTCCATCACCAATATTATTAAACAACATCGTAACTAAAGCTTGCTCTGACTCACTTAAATTTTCAAATTCTTCATCATTAATATTTTTAATAAATTCAAATTTATTTTTTTTAATCTCTTCATATTTAATTTTTTTATTAGCAACAAAATTTAAAATAGTAGCAGACATTTCTTTAGTACCAATTTTTTTATTCATTAAATAACTAACCATTGGCGGATTATAGTCATTTGGAAAATCCCTAAAATATTTAGTTTTAAAATCACTATCGTATTCTTTATCATATTTTTTATATACATGATATACAATAGCTATTAGACCTATAAACCACATCATACGGGCGATGTTTGAAATTTTAATTTGACGAGTAATTGTTTTTAATGCTTCTTCACGTTCTTCGTTAGCTTTATCAGCTTTAACTGTTTCAACATGAATAATTTTTTCTAACGCTTCAGCATTACTTTTCTTATTAGAATTAACAATAACATCTTTATCAAAAACAAAACGAATATCTATCGCCGTTTGTGATGGCAAATCAGTTAATGTATACTTTAATTTGTTTTTATTAATAATGTCAACTTCACCATTTAGAGGCCCATGCCCCCAAACCCGAACTTCATCCTGATTATGTGGTATATTAATATACATCTCTATTTTTTTTATCGGTTCTTGTTGTAAATTGCTAAAAAGATTCCAGCCAACTTCACCAACATCATTATGAAGAATAGCCATATTTTTTAAAATATATTCAATATAGAAACCGCGTTTATTAAAAGTACTAGGATTAAATATTTTTAATTTAACACCTTCGGCAGTCTCCTCTTCTATATATTTTTGATATTCACCCTTATTAACTGTATTAGGATAATGCTTAGTAAACTCATCACCATCTTTGTATAAATACTTAAAATTGACATTATTATCAATAGCAATACTTTTAACATTTAATACATTAATGCTATCACCATTATGAAGATGATTCCCATTAAATGATTCATTGCTACCATCAAAGATCTTTGCATTAAGGTTTTTAAAATTTATTACTCTTTCATAACCGTTAAAATCCCCCTCTAAAACAAACATTTCTTTGACTTTTAAATCTCCATTATCTAAAACAGTTGTCTCAATATAGTAATTACTAATTCCCTCAAATTGAGCATTTATGTTTAAAGGTATTGAAATTAAAAATAATAAAAGAAATTTTTTTATAATTTTTTTCAATATATCTCACTCCCTTGTAAAAAAAGACTTACAACTGTAAGCCTAAAATTTAACTTGTGGAGCTTCTTTTTCAGCTTCTGTTGCTTCAAAGAAAGCTTCAGGTTTAAAGTTAAACATTGATGCTACAATATTTGATGGAAACATCTCTAATTTATTTTTGTATCCTAAAACAGCATCGTTATAAAATTGTCTAGCATATGCTATTTTATCTTCTGTTTCTTTTAAACTGTTTTGTAATTGTGTAAAATTAGCATTAGCCTTTAATTCTGGATAGGCTTCTGTCAGTGCAAACAAACGCCCTAGGGCTTGCGTTAATTCACCATTAGCCTTAATTTCATCTTCAGTTGTTGTTGAACTAACTGCCTTATTACGAGCATTAATAACAGCTTCTAAAGTTTCTTTTTCATGACCAGCATATCCTTTTACCGTTTCAACAATATTCGGTATAAGATCAGCCCTTCTTTTTAATAGAACATCTACCTGTGACCATTGATCCTTTACTAAATTTCTTAATTTTACTAAGCCATTATATGTACTAACAATAAATATTAAGATTAAAACAATAAGAACACCTAAAATTATCCAACCCATATACATACCTCCTATTTATATTATATATTATATTTTTTTAAAAAGAAAGTATTTTGTATATTTTTTAGTTTTATTTACACAATATAGTTAAAGAGGTGTTTTATGAATATAGATATAAGAAAAAGTATTATTGCAAATTTTAAAAATTCTAAAACAGAAGAAATAAAAGAATCCATTATTTACAGCATTCAAGCACAAAATGAAATCACATTACCAGGTTTAGGGGTTTTTTTTGAACAATTATGGAATCATAGCGAAGATAATGGGAAAGAATATATTTTAAACACATTACAAAATAGTTTTAATATTTAATCATCATCTATAATTTTATTTAAGAGATTAAATGTTTCTTTAATACCTAACCTAACATATTTACCAATTGTAGAGGAAAGATTATAGCCAGTTTGAGAAACATTGTTTTGATAATTTTCTGATCTGTTTTCCAAATAGTTTTCAAGAGTAAGGTTTTTTCCTTCTTTTATATCTTTTTCAAATTGTTTTATCTTTTCTTCTGTTAAAACAACTTTTTTATGTTGGTCATATTCATAGTAACCTGTGGATTGCGAAATATATAAGGCAAAGAAGGTTATTGTGAATATCAAAAATATAAATTTTAAAAATTTCAAATATACTTTTTCATATTTAGGTTTCATTATTAATCAAATCCTTTATTATTAATGATACAGCTTCAACTGTATTTAAAACCTCATCAATTGTACTATGTTGCCCTCCAACCTCTAATAAGATCATTTTTGAACTTAAATCTTGATTATAAATTTCTCGAATATGTTTTTTGTAAACCCCACGGCTTAAAGTTGGGTATTTTTTACTGAAAATATCATTAATTTTGTTTGCAAATTCAACATTTTCCTGGCCTTTTTGATGATTTGTACCTACTACAAACAAAGTTCTAGCAAAGTTTTTATTATCTATAGCTACAGTTGCTTGTTCTTTAGTTAATGAGTCACGATGCAGATCAATTATTAATTCAAGATTAGGATATTTACTTAATGCATCAATTATATAAAAGCGGCTAGCTTTATAACTATCATCATGTTCCCAATTATTTATTCTCATAAATTCAATTAAATTTGCCTCTTCAACAACAGTTGGAATATTTAATTTATCTAATTTATCCTTTAATAAATATGAAGCCATTACAACATTCGGACTTATATTGTAATCTTCAAAACCTTTATCACTATATGTTTCATGTTGATGAGAATTATAAATATATACTTTGGGCGATTTTATATCGCTTTGATTGACTACTTTTGCATACCGATTTAATTGCTCAATATTAAAATCAAAATTTTTTTTATCAACATTATTTTCACCGCGAGCACTTAATAGAAAACCCCTTTCAAAAACAGTTAATGGTTTATTAACATCAAAATTATTTAAAAAATTCAAAAAAGTGGTAATGATTTTTTGGTTTTTTCTCTCATACTTCATATGATAGTTAGAGTTATTAATAATAGCTTTTAAAAAGTCTGCATTATTATTAGCAAGATTATAATTTTTATAATTTGTAATTACCATATATGAAAAATATATTATAAAAACATATATTATATATTTTAAAAAATTCATCTTTTTTTTGTACCTAAATCTTTTTTTCATAATTTCACCTGTTTTAATATATTCACATTATATTTTAATATGTGTAAACATTATGTCGATTAGTGAAAAAAAGAATAGCAATTTTAGACATTATTTTAATTTTTTACATTTGTATGAAGTGCTCCATTAATTCCAGTTGCAATTATTTCGCTTAATTTTAGCATTACAAAGTCAACCTCTTTAGGTGTCACTATCAAGTTATATCCTATCGGCGTCAAAACTTCAAATACTAATTGTTTTACCTCATTCTCATTCAAACTCCCCACCATTCCTAACAATTTTTCCTTATCTTGCATTTGTATATCATAACTTTTTTCTAAATAATTAATTTTGGTAATTGGAATTAATTTGTTAATTGGATTGTTAATATTATTTTTTGAGTATGAGAAATGTTTGTGCATATAATTAAAAGTATCACTAACAATTGTAACTGCATCTACTACTGTCGGTACACCTATGGCAATAACTGGGACCCCCATAACCTCTAAACTTATTTCTTTACGATAATTACCAATTCCACTTCCTGGGTGAATACCAGTATCTGTCATTTGTATTGTTTTATTTAATCGTTCGATTGACTGACTAGCCAGCGCATCAATTACCAAAACCAAATCCGCCGAAGATGTTTTTATAATACTAGCTATTAAATCACTAGTCTCCATTCCTGTTGTCCCCATCACTCCTGGACTCATTGCACATACTCTACTAAAACCCGATTCTAATCCCTCTAAAGTATAAAGATGATTTGTGACAATAACTTTATTGACAACTAACGGTCCTAAAGAATCAGGGGTTGATTTTTCATTACCTAAACCTATTACTAATATTAAACTATCCTTTTCTAGTTTAAATTTTGTTAACATTTCTTTTAATTTACTACTAAAAATTCGCATTACTTTTTGTTGGTTATTATAATCAGTTACATCATCAAACTCGATTGTTATATATGTTCCTTCTTTTTTATTAATTTTTTTACCACCTAATTTATCTAATGTAACAGTTGTAATTGTAACATCTTCTTTTTTTTCAAACGAACTTTCAATACCGCTTTCTGACTGAAAAGGCTCAATTGCTTCAAGCGCTAAATCTGTTCTTATACTATATTTTTCTAAATCGATTTCATGCTTCATTATATCACCTATACTTATTTTGGCAAAAATTCCAGTTTTTATTGATTTTTATTCATTTTTTTGTTAATATTAATATATTGACAACTTAGGAGGTGAAATTATGCCAAATTTAAAGAACGCTATTAAAAAAGTAAATTTAGATAATAAAAAGAAAACAATGAATAACGAGTATAAATCAAGTATGCGTACAGCAGTTAAAAAAGTTGAAAAAGCAATTTTAAACAACGATAAAGAAGTTGCTCACGAAAATCTAAACACAGCCATTAAGAAAATTGATAAAGCAACTAAAAAAGGAGTAATTCATCCTAATAAAGGTGCTCGTGATAAATCAAAATTAACAAAAAAAGTAAATAGTATGGAGTAATTATACTTCTTTTTTTATAAGAATAATAAAGGGGCTTAATATGAAAAAAATTATTAAAGGAATTATTTTAGTTTTTATTCTTATTGTATCTATTATATACCGTAATGAAATTATTCATCATATTACTGTTAACTATATATATAAAAAGGATATCGTTGAGCAAACCCCTAATATATATAAATTAGATTATAATTTTCATTATTTAAAGGAAACAGAAAATTTCTTTCCTAAAAATAAAGCAGATTTATTTAATGTTTTATATACTATTTTAAATAACGGTTATGATGAATTTACATTTTTTTGTGATATTAAATATAATGATTGTATTAAAGATATTAGTAATATTTCAACTGATACAGAATTACTATCAACCTTAAATAACTTTGTTCACCCATTTAATACATATAATGTTATATATATTGATTATAATCAATTAGGAAAAATAACTGTTCAATTTGAAAAATTATATCAAGAAAACGAAATTAACACTTTAAACAAAAATGTTAATGAAATATATAACAAATTGATAACAACAGAAATGAATGATAAAGATAAAATACTAAAAATTCACGACTATATAATTAATACAACAACTTATGATCAAGAACGGGCAGCAGCTATCGTAAATAATGACGCAAACTACGTACCGTTATATCAATCGCATAAAGCCGTTGGACCACTTCTTCAAAATAAAGGTATCTGTGGCGGTTATAGTGATGCCATGTCTTTGTTTTTGTTTAAGTTGAATATTCCAAACTTAAGAATATCAAACGAAACCCATATTTGGAATTTAGTCAAATTAGATAATAAATGGTACCATCTTGATTTAACTTGGGATGACCCCGTTACCATCAATAATGAAGACTTATTATTGCATGATTATTTTTTAATAGATGGACAACAATTAAAAAAAATTAATAATAATCATCATTTTTCAAAAGATATATACGTAGAAGCGATTCAATAATTTTTTAAATTTAAAATGATAAACTATAGTTATTTAGTTTATCATTTTTTATACCTTATTAAAATTTAATTATTCAAATTTTTTACTAGTTAATTAAGGGTAAAATTATTTCCACTAATGTTTCGACTTTTTCTAAAGATGTATATTTTATTTCACCACCATGTGCTTTAATAATTTCATTAGTAAGAGAAACACCGAGACCGGTCCCGTTTGGCTTAGTTGTAAAAAAGGGTTCCATAATTTTTTTTAATGTCTCTTCATCAATCCCAATTCCATTATCATAAATATATATATATATACTACTATCTATCAATTTTGTTGTTATTTTTAATTTGCTTTGTTTATCATAATCAACAGCCTCAACACTATTTTTTATTAAATTAATAAAAACTTGCATCAAGCGATTATAATCACCATAAATGTAGACACTATCATCTATTAATTTAAAGTCATACTCAATATTATTTTCTTTTAAAATCGGGACAAAGTTATCAATAACATCCTCTAAGACCATAATAACATCTACTATTTCTTTATCAATCTTTATCTTTGTCATATATAAAAAATCTTTCAGTAAAATAAGCGTTCGCTCTATTTCGTTTTTTAAAATTGGTATATACCTTTTACTATGTTCAATATTATTAATATCAAACATATCTAAATAACCCTTACAAACGGCAATTGGATTTTTAATTTCGTGTGTTATTCTAAATAAGCTTGCTCTATATTGTTTTTCTTGTTCAAGTTCTTTTAATGACATATGATACTTTATTATATCTTCAAATTTAATATAAATAAAAATAATTAAAGTGAGCAAAAAAATAAAGTTAGCATTTATTAATAATAAATCAATTACTTTTTGTTGGTTATTTATACTAAAATTCCCTAAATCAATATAACAAATAGTAAAAGCAAAAACTTTTAATAATGTTATTATAATTATTGTTTTAGTAGAATTATTTTTAGTAACATAATATATTAGATAATATATTAGATATTCGAAAATCAGAAAAAATAGTAAGCAATTAAAATTTTGATAATAATATATAACAATAATAATAGATAACATGATAATACTTGCTTTTTTCTTTTTAAAATAAGCTACAATTAATGGAATATTAATTAAAAGTAAAAATTTATCACCAATTAGTGGTACTCCAAATTTAGATAATAAATAAATTGTTGTTACATTGCTAAAATTAAATAACAAATCACTTTCTTGAACACCAACATTTTTATTATGAATCAAATAAATTAGCCAAAGTAATGTTGGAAAAATAAGTAATATCATATTTAAAACCATACTATCAAAAATATTCATTTTCTCACCCCAAAAACATTATATAACAATCTATTGTCTGGTTTTGTCGAATAATGAAAAAAAGTGACATTTATTATCACTTCAAGTCATCAATATTCTTTTTTAATTGCTTAGCATCATTTTTAAAAACAATCTTAAGTTGATTATCTATTTCAACAATACCACTAGCACCCATTTTTTGAATTGCTTCTTTATTAGCTAAATTAACATCATTTAAATTAACTACAAATCTGGATTTGGTAAATTCATAATTAATTATATTATCTTTTCCACCAAGATACTCAACTAATTTATTTGTTTTTATTTTAAAATCTTTCTTTTTTGCATTGGCAATTGCAATTGCAATTATAATAAGTATAATCGTTATAATTACATATTGTAAAAATTCCATTTTCATCACCACCTCCATTATACTATATATTTTTATTTTTACAAAACTTATTTGAATAATTATTTTTTTTAGTGTAATATATTAACAAGGTGGTATTATGAAAAATGTTTCTAAATATAAAGTAGATAATTTTATTTTAATCCCTATTATTATATTTGCAATTATTAGTATTATTACTATTTATAGTGCCCAAAGTTTATTACCAAGTTATTTAAATAATTTATATATTAAACAAATTCTTTGGTACATAATTGGATTTATAATTGCCTACTTTATAATGTTTATTGGAAACGAATATATATATCGGAATATTTGGTTATTTTATATAATTGGTTTAATATCATTACTTGGTTTATTATTGTTTGCTACACCAATTAATGATGCTAGATGCTGGTATCAAATACCAAAAATTGGTACCGTACAGCCTAGTGAATTTATGAAAATTATACTTATTATTACTATCGCTAAATTAATTGATGAATTTAATGAAAATTATCCAAGTCCTACTGTAAAAGAAGAATTTTATTTTCTATTGAAAGTTGGTATCGTTGTTTTTATTCCTAGTTTTCTGACATTTTTACAACCAGATACCGGTGTCGTTTTAATATATTTATTAATTACTACTGTAATGCTTTTTGTGGCTGGTATAAGATATCGTTGGTTTGTGTTATTATTTGGAATTATATCAATCATCGTTATAATTCTTTTAGGACTTTACTTCATTAATACAGATTTATTAATAAAATACTTTGGAACAAATTTTTTCTTAAGAATTGATCGTTTACTTGATTGGTCAAGTAAATCAGGATATCAATTAGAAAATGGTTTAAGTGCAATCGGAACCGGTGGATTATTTGGTAGTGGTTTTAGAAATACTCCTGTTTATTTTCCAGAAGCCCAAACTGATTTTATTTTCGCAGTTTATGCAAATAATTTTGGTTTTATTGGTTCGTTATTCTTACTAGGATTAATTTTAATGTTTAATATCGTCCTTATATTAGCAGCCATTAATACTAATAAAAATATAAACAAATATATTATTTCAGGAATTGTTGGTATGCTTATTTATCAACAGGTCCAAAATATTGGTATGACTTTTGGCCTATTGCCAATTACCGGTATTACTTTACCCTTTATTAGTTATGGTGGTTCAAGTTTATTAAGTTATATGATAATGGCTGGGATTATATTTAATATTTCTAATGAAGGTTTTAGATATACAAATTAATCTTGACAAAATTATAATTGAGTGCTAATATATAAAACATCTTATAAGAGAGGGGGATTATATATGATATATAACAATGTTTTTATAGTTGCGCCGAAAGAATCATATGAATTTATTAGTAATAATTTGGACAAAATTATTAAATTATATAAATTAAATGGTGTAAATTTAGTAATGCCTTATGATTTTAGTAAGTATAACTATTTAAATATGATGATTGATAATAATTCCCAAAACTTTTTAATTGAAAGTGATGAATATATTAGAAATATTAAAAATTATCACACACTTGATAAAGAACAAATACAAAGTTTAAGAATTATTGAATCAAAAAGAAGAGCTTATAAAGATTGGTTAAAACAAAAATTACAATACAGCCGTAAAGAAATTATCAAATGTGATGCTTGTTTAATTATTTCACATAGTGAGATTAATGAAATAACCAAAAAAGAAATTCGTGACGAATTAAATATTGCTCGTGAATTAAATAAAGATTTTATAATGGGAGACTATAATAAAATAATTTGCAATGATATTAAAAAATTAACTAAACAAAAACATGATGCGTAAACATCATGTTTTTTTATTTATAATAATGGCGAGAATATTTTTACTAGGGATTCAATCATCCGTTGATAAAAACTCCTATGTTTCCAATCATCATATAATACTTCTGTACTTTTTAATAAATCATTATTATATTCTTCTATCAATTGTTTAATTGCCGGATCAAAATATAGAATAGCAGTTGCTTCAAAATGAAGATCAAAACTTCGATAATCAAAATTAACTGTACCAACACTAGCTATATCATCATCAATAATCATTACTTTCGAATGAATAAAGTGATTATTATATTTATATATTCTAACACCAGCCTCTAATAAATCATTAAAATACGCCTCAGTTGCCTTATAAACCATTTTTTTACCTTTATCATGAAGTCCGGGAACAATTATTCTAACATCAACACCAGATAATGCTGCAATTCTTAAAGAAACTAATAATTCACTATCTAATATTAAATATGGCGTAACAATCCAAACGCGTTTATTAGCATCATTAATAAGTTTAAAAAAAGTATTACGAATAACTCCTAAATTGTTATCTGGACCATCAGCAACAATTTGAACCGCACTTTTATTATTTTTCTCCTTATAACCTTTTGTGTATTTAGAATCTAATAATAACTCATCTGTTGTGTGAAACCAATCTTTAATAAAAACCGCATTAAGATCTTTTACAGCCATCCCTCTAATAAGTAAATGAGTATCGCGCCAAAACCCATAATATGGATCTTTATGATTATATTCATCACCTATATTTATACCACCAAGAAACCCTACTTTATTATCAATCACCACAATTTTTCGATGATTGCGATAATTAATGCTAGGTCGAAATAATTTAAAATCAATTTTATTAAAACATCCTATTTTTATACCATTTTGACTTAATTCTTTAAAAATAGATTTGGGCAAATCCATACAACCAAAATCATCATATAAAAATCTTACCTCAACCCCAGCCTTAGATTTTTCAATTAATATCTTTTTTATTTCATCAAAAATTTCACTTTCTTTTATTATAAAATACTCGAAATTAATAAAGACTTTAGATTTTTTTAATTCTTCTAATAAATGTTTATATTTCATATCACCGTTGGTCATGATTTGAACTTTATTATTAATGGAGACAGGCGCATCGTTAATATTATGTAATAATTTAACAATATCTTTACGGTCACCTAGTTTCGCTATAATTTTATTTATATCTTCACGTTCTGAAAGTGTCATTCTTTCAATATTATTATCCATATCTAATTTATCATCAAATTTGCTAAAACGACTATATTCAACACCTAATATCATATAAAATAAAAAGCCAACAATTGGTACAAACAAAACAAAAATTGTCCATGCAATCTTAGATTCCATTTTTTTATTACCTAATAAAATTGTAACAGAAACAATTAATGATATTAAATTAGAAATAATGATGGCTAACACTTTATAATTATTAGAAATATAATAATGGAAATTATAGATTAATAAAATTTGAAATACAAATAAAATAAATAAAGCGTGACTTCTCTTCATAATTACCACCTACATCTTTATATTCAATTAATAATAATATAATAACACTAGAAAGGCAAAATTGCAATTTAAGTACTAATTTATAACCAAAATAAAAGATAGTTAATAAAAACTATCTTTTGATCATTTTAATTATTGTGGTGAATTATAAACATGGATAATTCTCGATTTGGTAGTAGAATTTCCACTTTCATCAGTTGCCGTATATGTTAAAGTATAATCACCTTTTATTTTGCTTATCGTTCCAGAAACTGAAACACTAGGTATTTTTAAACTATTATCCGACATACTAACACCTAACATTGGATCAAAAGTTGCAACTTCATCAACTGTTAACTCAATATTCCCTGGTATATTTAATATAGGTGGAATTGTATCCTTTACGGTAACAGTTCTAATTGCAGCTGTTGTTTTTCCTTCAAATTCTACAGTATAAGTAATTTTATACTGTACAAATTTTGTGGTGTCGACTTTATCAACAATTATATTATTTGACTTAATTACAGTTGTATAATTATCTAAAAGTGAACCAGTTGGTGCTTTAGCAATTATCCCTTTATCAACATAGGTTGAATGTATTTCCGATATCTCATGTGCTAAACCATTTAATATAATTACTGGCGAATCCTGATATATATCCCCCTCATCAGTGCCTGTATTTTCTAATAATTCATAATCATAATTATTACCACGACGAGTTATCGTTAGTTCCATATCATTAGGAAATTTTTTTTTAGTTCGGGGATTAGTAATATCCTTATCTAAAAAACTACTCAACTTTAATTGTCCTATCGTAATTGTAATAATTTCTCCTTCTTTATCAGGTAACAACATAAAATTTTTTGCGCCCCAATTTTTAGCGGCCTCTACAATATTACCCTTTTGAACAGTGTATAACTCCTCACGTGCTCTTTCATTTACTCTATCCACAACTGGTACTATAACAAGTGCAAGCATACCTAATATAATTATAACCGCCAGTAATTCAACTAAAGTAAATGCATTAGGGTTTCTTTTCATCATATCACCTATTCCAAACTATTATATATTCAATAATACAATAGATAGCTACTAAAAGTCAACCTTTTATTTTAGACATATATATGGCGTTCGCGTTTGTAAAAGTGGTTATGCTGATTATGTTTATTATATTTTTGAATTGTAACAACTTTATTCTGAACTAAACTTTTTTGAACATTTATAATTCTTTGATTTTTTGAACCTCTAAATTGACACTCTAAACTTCTTTTATCTAATTCAAATGGTCCGTCAACTAAAACATCAATATTTTCTAAAAATTCAATAACTTTAGGCTTTTTAGTGGCTATTTGCATTAATTTTTCAAATGTAAAACCTGTATAGCACCATACATTTAAATTAATACTTTGACAATATTTAGCAATTTCTAAACTAGCTTCTAGTTGGAAGAATGGGTCACCACCTGATAATGTTACACCATCCTGTGCTTTTAAATTACGTAGCTGATGTTTTAATTCATCAATATCTTGTTCAAACCCGCCATCCAAGCTATGAGTGCTCGGATTATGACAACCAGCACATTTATGTAAACAACCTTGTGTCCAAATCACAGTTCTTATCCCTTCACCATCAACAATACTATCCGATTGAATAGGGCGGGCTAATCTAATTTTCATAATGTTTAACCCGATCTCTTTCTTCTGCTCTCTTACTGTTATTAAAACGGTCTACCGTTCCAACTAAATAGCCAGTTATTCTTCTAATTCTATCAAACTTAACACCATCATCTTCAGTTCGACCACACCCAGGACATTGATCACCAATTACGCCTGTAAATCCACATATAGGATCACGATCAACCGGATGATTAATTGCACCATATCCTATTCCAGCTTCCTTCATTAAATGTACTACTTTTTCAAATGCTTCAACATTATTTGTAGTATCTCCATCTAATTCAATATATGTTATATGACCAGCATTAGTAAAACTATGATAAGGTGCTTCTAAATTAATTTTTTTACTAATTGAGATATTAAAGTTAACCGGTATATGGAATGAATTAGTGTAATATTCTTTATCTGTAACTCCTTTAATCTTACCATATATAGCGCGATCAATACTTGTAAATCTACCACTTAATCCTTCAGCCGGGGTTGCTAATAAAGTGAAGTTTAGATTATGTTTTTCTGCAAAACCGTCAACTTTTTTCCTCATAAAACCAATTATTTCAAGTCCTAATTTTTGTGCATCTTCACTTTGTCCATGATGTTTTCCTATTAAAGCTGTCAGACATTCAGCAAGACCAATAAAACCAATGCTTAAACTACCATGTTTTAAAACTTTTCTTAATCTATCAGTATTTTTTAACTTTTCAGAATCAATCCAAACACCTTGCCCTAAAACAAAAGGTGAATTATACACTCTTTTATCACATTGTAATTCAAATCGGTCTAACAATTGATTTTTTACTAATTCCATCTTTTCTTCTAAGTCCTTATAAAATTCTTCCATATTAGCCTTTTCATTATTTACAATACCGTGTTTAATTCCCAATCGTGGTAAATTGATAGATGTAAAAGATAAATTGCCACGACCAGGTGTTACTGCTTTATTAGGGTCAACAACATTAGCTAAAACACGTGTACGGCATCCCATATAACCAACCTCAGTATTATAATCGCCTTCTTTATAAAATTCTAAGTTGAATGGTGCATCAATAAATGAGAAATTTGGGAACAATCTTTTAGCCGAAACTCTACAAGCAAGTTTTAATAAATCATAATTGGGATCTCCTTCATTGTAATTAATCCCCTCTTTAACTTTGAAAATTGAAATTGGAAAGATAGCAGTTTCACCTTTACCCAAACCAGCTTCTGCTGAAAGTAAATAATTTTTAATAACCATTCGCCCTTCTGGTGAAATATCAGTTCCAAAATTAATTGATGAAAACGGAACTTGAGCACCTGCTCTTGAATGCATTGTATTTAAATTGTGAATAAAAGCCTCCATTGCTTGGTAAACAATTCTATTTGTTTTAGCTATAGCTTTTTCATATGATGTCTTAAAAATTTTCTCAACAGCACTTGTCTCACCAAAATACGTTTCAAAAATATTTATATCAAATTCAATACTTTTTAATTTATCTATCTCATCCATTAATTTATCTATATTTAAAAATTTATTAAACTCAGTAAATTCTAATAAATCATAAATAGATTGCTTAAATTGCTTTTTAAATGTTTTTACAACACCTGGTGCCATATAATAATCAAATGCTGGAATACTTTGGCCACCATGTTGATCATTTTGATTTGATTGAATTGCAATTGCCGCTAAGGCACCATATGACATGATATCATTTGGTTCCCTTAAGAAACCATGGCCAGTTGAAAAACCATCTTTAAATAATTTATTTAAATCTATTTGGGTACAAGTTGTTGTTCCCATCGGCAAAAAATCTAAATCATGAATATGAATATCACCATCTTCATGAGCATCAACAAATTTATTTTTTAACAAATACGATTTGGCAAACTCTTTAGAAATTGTACCACCATATTGAAGCATGGTTCCCATTGCTGTATCACCATTAACATTGGCATTTTCACGTTTCGTATCATCTTCTACAGATGATTTTAAGCCTAGACTTTCTATAACTTTTAAAAACTTGTGCTGTTTTTTATGATCAAAAAACATTTCACGTGACTGTGCACGCCTAATTCTATATTCTGAAAATGAACGGTAAACATCATCATAACCTTTATTTTTCAATTCTTCTTCAATTAAATCTTGAATTTCCTCAATTTTAATTCTAGTATCATTAACGTATTCCTTTTCTATTTTTTTAATAACTCCCGAATAAACTTTATCAACATCAACCATACTATATTTATTAGTATGATCATTATCTTCATCATTACCAATAACACTATCAAAACCTTTTTTTATAGCTATAGCAATTTTAGAACCATCAAAATTGACTCTTCTCCCATTTCTTTTAATAACACTTAAATTAATTGTCTTATCATCTACTACCACCATTTTAACATCCTCCACATCTATAATTATAAATTCATTATAGATGTTTTTTTTGTAAAAGTCAAACAGAAAAGCAAACATTTTTTTAGTTTTTTTATCAAAATCGAGTTACCCCTTATATTACAACATTAGTTGTAAAAAAAAGTTTTTTTAGAGTTATTAATAAATTGAAAATGTAATTTTAAAAGAAAAAATCCAACTATAAAGTCAACTGATTTTCATAATCAGCATTGTTTAAGTCAACACATACAATGGTTTAAAGCATTTTTTTTATTTTTTTAGAATAAGACGCATTGGATTTTTTATAGTAAAATACTCACAAGTTAGTAAATAACAACATTTTTATTGCACAAAATAAATGTTTTTTTATTTTGCTGTTTTTTTAAAAAAATATTTATCAATTAAAAAAAGCGAACAAAACATCACTTCTTTTTTTCTTCTAATATTTGACTAAGGTTTTCAATCTCTAATCCTTTACTTTTAATATAATTAATAATAACTTTCAACTCATCAGCTACCGTTTTATTTACTGGAAAAGATATTATATCACCACTTTTTAACTTTTCTTTTACTTCTAAAAACGGTCTTTTTTTAACAGCTATAGTCGGTATTATAGTATAATTTTTATTTAAAGCACAAAATTTTAAAGTATTATCATTTATATTTTCACTATAGCAATAACCTTTTTTTTGGCCGCCTATTTTTTTAATAACTGTATTCATCCATATGAAATCACCATGTCCATAATCCCGATTATAACTCAGATTACCAACGTTATGCCCATTTTTTATTAGATCAATTAATAATTCATTGTTTTTTTCAAACCAAATACTATCTACAAAAAAATTAACCGTTATTTTTGTTTCATCAATTATTTTTAAAATGCTATCAATTTTTGTATCTTTTTCTACAATAAAAATAAAGCTTACTGATTGTCTAATCTCATTAGCACCTACTATGTATTTATCATATCTTTGGTTAATTGAATTTTGTGGCAACACATCTTCATATTCTAAAAAACTCGAATCAAAGTATCCAATTTTTTTTAATTTTTGATAACTTTTCTGTGCATTAATTTTTCGACCAGCAATACCCGGAATAATTGTATTGTCCTTCACAATAGCACTTACTGGTTCAACACTATGTATCGAATTAGCACTTTTAATTTTAACCATAATTTCGTCTTTATCTCTTAATAAAACAGCCGCTCTCTCAGTATAGATAAAGGACAAACAAATCAAAGATAAAATTCCAATCTTTTGAAATATATTTTGCACATAATCACCTACATAAATATATGATTTTATCCCACATTTATTTCACCTTTTAACAAAAATAGAATAATATGAAATGAGAGGAGTGTCATAATGTATAATAATTTAAGTGGAAATTATCCCAAATCACCTTACTATGATCAAGATGACCGCATCTTTTTAGGTGCTGGATTTGCTGGGCCTTTTTTATTAGGTGGTTTAACCGGCGCATTAATTTCCCCATATTTTAACCGTCCATATTACTATCCATCCCCATACCCTTATCCATACCCATATCCTACATATACACCATACTATGGTTACCGTAGATATTATTAGAAAAAGATAATTCATTATCTTTTTTTTATGAAAAAAGAGGCTATTTTGCCTCTTCTGTTGCTCTTGTTTCACGAATTACTGTAACTTTAATTGTACCTGGATACTGTAATTCATTTTCAATTTCTGTTTTAATATCACGAGCAATTTTATAACTACCTAGATCATCAATTATTTCTGGTTTAACAATTACCCTTAATTCTCTACCAGCTTGAATTGCAAATGATTTATCAACACCATCAATTTTTTTGGCGATATTTTCTAAATCACTCAGACGTTTAATATAATTTTCTAACGAATCATTTCTAGCGCCAGGTCTAGATGCCGATAATGCATCAGCGATAGCAACCAACTCCGCTATAATTGAATTTGGTTCAGCATCACCATGATGAGATGATATAGCATCAATAACAACATCTGATTCATTATATCTACGAGCAATTTCAGCACCTAATTCAACATGACTTCCCTCTACCTCATGATCAATAGATTTACCTATATCATGGAATAATCCTGCTCTCTTCGCTAAATTAACATTTTCACCAAGTTCAGCCGCTAATATTCCTGCTAAATGTCCAACCTCAATTGAATGTTTTAAAACATTTTGACCATAACTAGTACGGAAATGTAATTTACCTAGCAATTCTACTAATTCACTATTTACTTTTGTAAGCCCTAATTCAAATAAAGCTGATTCACCATATTCTCTGATTTTAACTTTCATCTCTTTACAAGTCTTGTCATAAACTTCTTCAATTCGACCTGGATGAATTCTTCCATCTTTTATTAATGTTTCAACAGTAACACGGGCAATCTCTCTTCTTAATGGGTCAAAGCTAGACAGTACGAAGGCTTCAGGTGTATCATCAATAATAAGATCAACCCCTGTAACAGCTTCAATTGTTCTAATATTACGCCCTTCACGGCCTATTATACGTCCTTTCATATCATCACTTGGTAAATTAACTACGGTAACAGTTTGTTCGTTAGAAACGTCACTAGCGTATCGCTCCATCGAACTCACTAATAAGCTTTTAGCTATCTTATCAGCATTTAATTTGGCCTCTTCTTCACGATCTTTAATATATGCAGCTGTTTCCAAATTCATCATTTCTTCAACCTTTTTTAACACTAAATCTTTTGCCTCGGATTTCGAAAAACCCGAAATTTTTTCTAGTAATTTAACTTGTTCATTTTTAATTTCTTCAATCTCCATATAATCCTTTTGGATTTCTTTTTGTTTTTCAATTAAATTATTTTCCCGCTCTTCCAACATTTGTTCACGATTTTGAAGTGTTTGATCACGCCTATCAATATTGTTTTCGCGAACAATAAAGCGTTCCTCCATTTCCTTCATCTCGTTTTTTTTCTCTTTAATCTCTTTTTCTATTTCACTTTTTAATTTATACGCTTCTTCTTTTGCCTCTAATAAATAATCACGTTTTATTTTAGAAGCCTCTTTTAAAGCCTCTTCCATTAATGATTTACTTTTTTGAGAAGACATTAAATTTTTAATATAATTTATAAAAAGCATTACTAGAATTCCAACAAAAAATCCTACAAGGATTTGTAATACGGAGAAAGTTAAATTTTCCATATTTGACCTCCCCATATAATTTATTAAATGAAATAATACTATTCCACTCTAATACCATTTTAAAGAAAATATGAAAATAAGTCAAGAAAAAAACATGAATAAATAAATTTTAATCATGTTTTATTTTGTTCCACTATTATTTACAGGCTTATTATTAGATTTATTGTCAATCCCATAATAATTACGAATTTTTAATTCTAAGTCTTCCTTCAGCTCTATATTGTTTTTTAATAACTCTTTAACATTTTCTTTACCTTGACCTAATTTTTCACCATTGTAAGAATACCAAGCACCGCTCTTTTCAATAACACCCGCCTCACTTGCTAAATCAACAATTTCTCCTTCGCGAGATATTCCGGTACCATACATTATATCAACATTACAACTTTTAAACGGTGGTGCCATCTTGTTTTTAACAACCTTGACAATTGTTTTATTACCAACGATATCACTACCATTTTTTATTTGTTCTTGTCTTCTTATTTCCAATCTAATTGATGAATAAAACTTTAGAGCACGACCACCTGGCGTTACTTCCGGATTACCAAAAATAATTCCAACCTTTTCTCTTAGTTGATTTATAAAAATGGCGGTAGTATTTGTTTTATTAATTATACCAGATAATTTACGTAGTGCTTGACTCATTAAACGCGCTTGTAAACCTACATGTGAATCGCCCATTTCGCCTTCAATTTCGGCTTTAGGGACTAGGGCTGCTACTGAGTCAATAACAATAGTACTAATTGCCCCACTTCTTACCAAAGCCTCACAAATTTCCAAGGCTTGTTCACCATTATCGGGTTGAGATAATAATAATTCATCAATATTAACACCTAATTTAGCAGCATACTGTGGATCAAGTGAATGTTCAGCATCAATAAACGCGACTGTTCCACCACGTTTTTGAGCCTCTGCTATAGCGTGGAGAGCGAAAGTTGTTTTACCACTTGATTCCGGTCCATATATTTCAATAATTCGACCTTTCGGATACCCACCTACCCCTAACGCAATATCCAAAGCGATAGAGCCGCTCGATGTCACATCAATCTCAAGTTGTTCATTATCACCCAGTCTCATTACTGAACCTTTTCCAAATTGTTTTTCAATATCTAATAATACTTGTTTTAAAGCTTTATCATTTGCTGTTTTTGACATTATATTTCCTCCTAACAATATATATTAATTTTATAATACTTTTTTGTAATTGTCAATACATAAAACGAACATTTGTTTGATTTTTTTCAACGTATTAATTTTACAAAAAAAATAAAAAAACCCATAATTTATTACAGGTTTTATTCTCTTCTTATTCAATTTCAATAATTTCATCTTTTGAAAAAATATATTTTTTATTCATATTATAATATTGAATAGCTGACACTACAGATAATATTGTAGCAATCATTAAGAGAAAATCTGCTACTCGTAAATTCCATAATTCAAAAGGCAAATTATAAAATAAAGTTAACGAAATACCAACCATTAAACAAGCGGCCTTTACTTTCCCCATCCAAATAGCTGCCACCACTTTACCATGGCTACCTGCAACCATTTTAATAGCATTAACTACAGTATCTCTAGATATAACCACAACTGGGATTAAAGCACTAATAAATCCTGAAGCTGCTAGTATAATTAAAACAGAATTAACTAACAATTTATCAGCGATTGAATCGATCATCTTACCAAAGTCAGTAATTAAATTATATTTTCGGGCAATATAACCATCCAAAAAATCAGTAAGCGATGCTATAATAAACAAAACGCCAGCTATAATATACTTAATATCAACTACAATCGCTTCATTAACAAATAGTTTCGGAATTACAATTCCTGTTGCATCAAACGGGATTGTTAAAATGGCTACAATAATCATTGTTAAAAATATACGCAGCATTGTTAGTTTGTTTGGTAAATTCATTTTATTTTCTCCTCCTCAACAATATTATATACAATATTGTCTTCATTAAAATCATCTTTTTCATTTGAAAAAAAGATAAATAATAATACAATAACTAAAATAATTATTAAAATATATAAAATAATGGGTGTCACATTAAATATTTGTCTTCTCTCTAATGTATATGGAGAAGATATTTTTTTGATTTTCTCTTTTTTATTATATTTTTTTTGCGCCTCTTTAATATCATCTAATGATATTTTTGATGTATAATCAAATAAGAATTCATTAAATTCATCAACCATCTCCGTATAATCCAACCCGAGATATTTAGAATAGTCCCTAATGAAATATTTTAAATAAAAAACATCTTGAAACGCTTCCATATTTCCTTCTTCAATATTTAAAATTTGACTTGGTCTTAACTTTAAGTCTTCTGCCGCTTCTTCGATTGAAATACCAATACTTTCGCGTTCTTCTTTAAGCCTTTCACCGATTTCCTTCATGCAACACCTCTCTATCAAAACAAATAATATTTTATAAGCCATGTTCTGTTCCTATTACTAGGCGACAAACATCTATCTATGATTTTTCAACCATCCTATAAAGAGTTGTTTTTTCCCTTTATTAGGTTCCCCTACCATAATTTGGGTTTCTCGCTCGTGGGGTTTACCCGTTCCACTTAGTTTATTTCTAAACTACATCGTCACTATGGCACTTTATGCCAAATCTAACCATATCCAAAGACTTAGGTTATTTTGGCGCCGTTAGCAAATGCTACCACAGGTTATTTTTTCCCTGTGCACGAACACTACTGTCATTTCAGACAGTGCGAGCATGGACTTTCCTCTACATTATAAAAATGCAGCGTTTGTCAAAATATTATTCATCTCGACCATAAATTATTTTTTCTAAATTAGATAATCTCTTTAGTAAATCAGCACTACTAATTTCAGTTGTATTATCTTTAACGATATCCAATTTCATTTTTAGTGAACGGATTTCTTGTTTTAATCTAATATTATCATCGATTAATTCTTTTTTTTCTAATTCCTGTTCTCTTATAATTGATATAAATTCTTCATAATCCCTAATAATAATATCCAGAAATTTATCAACTTCTTGAGGACGAAAACCTCTAGTATCAATTTTAAATTCTTTTTCTAATATATCTTTTACAGTTAGAACAATTCTATCTTGATACATAAAATCAACCCCTTTACTTTTATTTAATTATATATGGGTCATCAAATGTCCCTATACCACCTTTATATATTAAATTTGATGTTAGATAAAGAGTTGGTTGAACATTTAACTCATTAGAAGCTGTAGATATAAATATACCTATCGGCGTTATTTGATAAACTTGATAATTGTTTTCAAAAATTGCTGTGATTGACGCCCAGTTGCCATTAACATTACTTAAATAATTATAATTTTGGCAAATCCTATCTTCGGCTTTTTTGCACTTTGATTCTAAACTTACTACTAAATATTCATTAACTTGCATTAAACCTAATGGCTCATTTTCCAATTTAGCGGAACATTCAATTGAACCATCAACACCATTAGCACTTAATGACCTTTTACCAACACATAAATCTTTTGGCACAACTAACGCTTTTGATTTTGAACTTAAATATTTTTCGTCATTAAACAATTCTTTTAATTTATTATAAATTCTACTCTTTTCAAAATTATTATAACCATCATTTGATTCACGGTTTGGATTGTATCGATCATCCCAAGTTGAATATAAATCTCGATATGTTTCATCAAAAATTTTTATATTATTTTCTTTATCAATTTTTAAAATACGCCATTTCCGATCATTAAATAAAACATAATTTCTTACATTTTCACCACGATATATAAATTCACCATTCATTTCGTAAAGACCTTCACCTTCAGTTACTATATCTTGTTCTTTTATTTTTCTGGCTAATTCTGTAGTAACATGCATACTTCCGCAATTTAAATATGGCATATATAAATACTCGTTATTATTTTTTAAAACACGAACTTCACCATTACAAATTGTTTCGTCTTTGACCATTTTTGACATCAATGGTAAATACTTACCATTTTCCAAGTCAACAACACTAATTACAACGCGATCACCATTTTCTTTGGGTAATAATTCCTCATTATCTTTCAAATAATTAATAGCTGCAGTTTTCATTTTGTTTTCTATAACATCAAATGATAAATTACGATCTTTATTTATAATTGATATAGCAATTATAATAATTATAATAACTGCAACAACTATTCCAATTAATGTCAACATTTTTTTATTCAATTGACTTAAGTTCATACCAAAACCTCCATTTAACTGCTTACATTATATCAAATTAAACTAATATTTTCAATGCTAAATATAACAAAAAACTACATCTTAAAATCGATATAGTCTTTTGCCATATATGATATTGTAACTCTTGTATATAATATCATAGGTGATATTATGCCACAAGGTCCAAATAGATGGTGGGGATGCCAAGGTAAATGGCTTATTTTTGGTATCATCACTTGTGTAATTATTATTTATCAATTAATATTTACTTTTTTTATTTTAACTAGATTAAATATTTTATTATTAATATGCTCTTTATTCTTTTTAATTTATTGTTTCTTTAGAATAATATGGTAATAATAGTTTTTCGGTTTTGAACATTAAATCAATCTTATTACTTATCTCGCGACACATATCATATTCGTCACCTAGAAATTCAATCTTATCCGGGAGACAAATTAATATAAATAACAATATACGTTCTTCTTTTAATAATGGATAATTCTTTTCATATAATTTTAAGAGTTCTGGAAACTCAACGTTAAGACCGTGTCTTTTATAAAACCTATATAAGTCAAATACAGGCAAACCATATTTTGCTTGATTCCAACTAATTAGATATGATTCTTTATTTTTAATAAAATGTTCGGGATCTAAATTATTATGTAAAACAACAAAACGTTGTTTTCTTTTGTTTTTGATTAATTCATACCAATTATCCGCCTCGATTTTACAAAAATTAAGTGCATAATATATTTTTGAAATATTCCTAATTAATAAATACTCCGAAGGACTCATATATATTTTTGATTCAATAATTGATGCAACATCATTATAATAACTATATAAATATTCAATATTATTAGTTATATGCTCATATAATTCCTTATAATCGGCTTCATCAACCTCTTTATAATATGTTGTTTTACTATGCAAAAGTCCAACTAAATTAATTAAATCAAACATTTTTTGTTCATCAGGCATGTTAACATCTTCAACATATTCAGTTATCTCATAATCATCATTATCATCACTTATTATTTTAGGATAATAATCAAAAGCACGCGAGCTTAAATAATTATATATATCCTCATTATTAAATTGACGATTTTTTGCTTTTATTGCATACTTACCGTTTAAGCAATCAACAACCATAACATTTCCTTTTATTTCATAACGAAAAGGTTTTAAATTATACTTTTCTAATACTTCTTTAATCCTCTTCATTTTTAACAAAAGGGATTATTATTTTATCACCCACGTTTATTTCAGTTAAATTATTATACTTTTCTAACTCTTCATGATTTATACCATAATTTTTAATAATTAAATCAATTGTGTCACCTTCTTTTACAACATAAACTTTATAAGTAATATAAGCCTCAGCACTATCATCAAATTTATCGAACAATGAAACTGTTATTCTCTCTTCCACATTGTTAAAATCAGTTACTTTTTCAGTTTTTTCTAACTCTTTTCTTTCTTCTAGTTCTATTAAAGTTTTATTTTCAAATTCCACATCATCCTGATGTTCAATATCTTTAATTGGCTCTGAAATGATTTCTTCAGCAGGAACAGAGTCATTAACATTTTCCTGCTCAACCTTTGTTTCTTTTTCAAATAATGGTTTTTCTTTTAAATTATCAATTAAAACAACAATATTAATTGATAACATATTATTATTAATAATTTCATAATAAAAATCATCAATATCAACAATAATATTATCAATTATATATTTATCATCAATATTTACTTCAAACGGAATATTAAATGAAAAGTTTTCAACATTAACACTAGATTCAGCCATTTTATATTGTCCACTTACAATAAATTCACCATTAATTAAATTAGAACTTTCAACTTGAAGTGTATGCTCTAACGAAATACTCGTTATCTCTGATAAATTTGTTTTAAAAACAATATCTTTTTTAAATGGAATTGTTTTTTTCATAATATCATCCTCTCTATCTCATTTAATAATATGATGAGAGATAAAGAAATATTATAAATATCATAACATTATTTACAATTTAAATTTCAGCGCTCAATAAAAATGCAGTATATCCTCTCTACTATACTGCAATTTTAGCATCATTAATTACTTCAATTACTTCCCGGTAATTTTTGACTGGAATATATTCAATTTTTGTTTTTATTTCTTCTGGAATATCATCTAAATCTTTTAGATTATCATAAGGTATGATAATTTTATTTATTCCATTACGATTAGCACCAATACTTTTTTCTTTTAAGCCACCAATCGGTAAAACCGCACCCCTTAAAGTTATTTCACCTGTCATAGCGATATTAGCAGGGACTTTTTTATTGGTTAATGCACTAATTAAAGCAGTTGTTAATGTTATCCCAGCACTTGGACCATCTTTTGGTATTGCCCCCTCCGGCACATGAATGTGAATATCATTATCAATTAACTTGTTGTAGTCTATTCCATAATACTTATAATTCGATTTAATATAACTAAGCGCGATATTAGCACTTTCCTTCATAACCTCACCTAAAGAACCAGTAAGAACTAGTTTGCCACTCCCTTTATAATAATTAACCTCAATAGGTAGAGTATCACCGCCAAAATAAGTATAAGCTAAACCATTAACAACCCCTACATTAGAAATACCTATTAACTTTTGCAAATTATACTTAGGTTTTCCTAAATATTTAATTAACTCATTTCGTTTAATTTGATATACTTCCTTAGATATATTATTAACTACTATTTCTGAGACGATTTTTCTTATTATCGTTGACAACTGACGCTCCAATTCACGAACCCCAGATTCTTTTGTATAATTTCTAATAATTGTTAATAAAATATTATTTGAAATTATTACCTTTTCTTTTTCTATACCGTGATCTTTACAAATTTTTGGTAATAAATGTTTTTTGGCAATATCTAATTTTTCATACTCTGTATAACCTGATAATCTAATAATTTCCAATCGATCTTTTAATGCTTCCGGAATATTTTCAATATAATTAGCCGTTGCAATAAACATAACATTTGATAAGTCGAATTCCTCTTCTATATAATTATCACTGAAATATTTATTTTGTTCTGGATCTAGTATTTCTAATAATGCACTTGCAGGATCACCTTTAAAATCCTTTGTCATCTTATCTATTTCATCAATTAAAAAAACCGGATTTGAGCTTTTCGCTTTTTTTAATGATTGAATAATTCTTCCTGGACTAGAACCTATATATGCTCGGCGATGCCCAATTATCTCTGCTTCATCATGAACACCACCAACTGATATCTTAACAAAATTACGATTAATACTCTTTGCTATACTAAAAGCCAAACTTGTTTTTCCAACACCAGGAGGCCCTACCAAACATAAAATCGGACTTTTCAAACTTTTTGTCATTTGTTTAACTGCTAAATATTCAATAATTCTCTCTTTAACTTTATCTAAACCATAATGCGATGAATCCAATTTGTTTTTCACATCTACTAAATTATTATTATCCTGAGTATTAACTAACCAAGGCAAATTTAATAACCAATCAATATAATTTCTAATTATATTAGCCTCAGGAGAAGAATCTTGTAATCGTTCATATCTTCTTAGTTCTAATTCAAGTCTTTCTTTTATATGAGCAGGTGATTCTAATTCTTCTGTTTTTACTCTCAACTCTTCAATTTCATCATCTTTAGCTGAAATATCACCTAATTCTTCTTTTATTTTTTTTATTTTTTCTCGCAGTATATATTCTTTTTGGTTCGTATCTAATTCTTTTTTTACTTTTTGATCAATTGATCTTTCTATATTAGAAAACTTAATATTATTATTAATATCTTCCAACAACATCATAGCCCTTATTTTAGGATCAATACTATGTAAATATTGTTTAACTCTTTCATCAGACAATGGTAAATATGGAACAATTACATCTGTTAAAAATGATAAATCATTAATTTTATTAATTTCATCTAATAAATGTGTATTAATATATGGATTTACTTTAATATAATTTTCAATATCTTCTCTTAATTTATGTAGAAAAACAATTGTTTCTTCATCTTGCTCTTGATTTTCCTCAATTTCAGAAATTATTGATTCTAATATATCATTATTATTTTGTAAGTATAAATATTCTAATACTTGTGCCCGTTTTAATCCTTTGATAACAACCCTAATAAAACCATTTGGCAAAACGTATTTTTCAATAATTTTTGATACAACACCTAATTTGGGTAATTCATATATTTTAGGCACTTCTTCCAATGGGTTATTTTGACTAACAACTAATAGATAATTGTTATGAAATAATTCTGCGGTTTCTAAAACTTCCTTACTTACTGTATTATCAAACTCTAATCTAATTTCATTATTTGGTAAAAGGGTAATACCTCTCAATAATATTACTGGTAAATTTTTTTTCAATTATATCACCCCCATAAAATCGTTATTATTATAATATAAAAATCAACATTTGTCCACTATTATAAAGTTTATTATTTTTATTATAAATTATTTTGTTCTCTTGCAAAATAACAAAGAAAACTAAGTTGCACTCATCACTTAGTTTTCATAATTATTATTGAAAAATAACATACGGATTACTTGATGTTCCTGTACCTTCAATCACTTTTATTGTTGATTTCACATTCATAACCGGTCTCATTGTTGCTGGTAAATTAAAATTATGTGGTCTACTCTGAAAAACTGTACCACTAGCACTACCAGCAACAACCCAAACATTTTTGGTCCCGTCAGCTGTTTGAGTCCAATAGTTTACTGTGGCACCTAAGTAACCACTTAATCTTACACCATCACTTAAGTTCGAGCAGCTATAACTATTAATACACTGAACCTCAGTCTTTGTCATAGCATCACATGAGGAAGCGTAAGAACTATAATAGTTTCTACACCATCTTTCAGTAAAACTTCGAAGGGCTGAGTTTGAATATACATTAGTATAAGGATCAAAAGATGAATTATAATTCGATATTGGTCTATCTGTAGTTATTCTAACATTTGTCCCGCTACGATACATTACTCTCCAAACATTACTTCCTATTTTTACGTAGTTATTAGTCGCTGAAGTAAGAAAATACTTACCACTTGTAAATTTCGTATAAAATAATACTGGTGCTAATTTTGAAGAGCTGCATATCTCATTGTTTACTTTATCCCTAACACATAAACGATAGTAATAATTTATCCCCCTATTTAAACTATAAACACTACAAGAAGTCGAACTACTAGTACATTTTGTCGTCCAACTACTACCATTTGTACTTATTTGAAATATATAAGGATTTGAGACTAACCCACTATGAACATCTGTTGCATTAGCACTTCTAGATATGGCAAAAGATGTTTCCGTTAAACTAGTTATAGATAAATTAATTCCACTAATATTTGGCGGGGTATTATCAAGGTTAAAAACATTACTTCTAGATATTGTTGTATTACCCGCCTTATCTTTTGCCAATATCCATAAATAATAGCTACCACTTAAACTAATTGGACTGTTAACTGAATACCCATTTGTGAAACTAGTAGAAAAACTACTCTCGCTCGGCGTTGATGTACTTGTTGTCCACTGATATTTTAAGAAGCTTGTGTTAACTCCACTATGAGGATCATTTACAGTTACTGATGTACTCTGTGTTTTTGCATAAGTTGAGTTTCCGTTTGTTCCAAAAGATATTGTTGGATTAGTATTATCAATATTAAATATATTACTTCTAGAGATCGTTGTATTACCCGCATTATCTTTTGCTAATACCCATAAATAATAACAACCTGTTAAACCGGTTGGGCTATTAACTTTATAACCATTACTAAAGCTAGTAGTAAAGCTACTCTCGCTTGGCGTTGATGTACTTGTTGTCCACTGATATTTTAAACTGCTAGTATTAACACCACTATAAGAATCGTTTACAGTTACTGTCGTACTTTGAGTTTTTGCATAAGTTGAATTTCCGTTTGTTCCAAAAGATATTGTTGGGTTAGTATTATCTAATTTGAATTCATTACTTCTAACAATTGCCTTATTACCAACTTTATCTTTAGCCAAAATCCACAAATAATAATTGCCTGTTACCTTTGAAGGTGTTGGTATTGTATTACCAT
>CAZVQX010000002.1:69612-104572 GCA_964629735.1 uncultured Muribaculaceae bacterium | reverse complement strand
CAAAAAGAATAAGCTTTGTTTTAAATAA
Organism: uncultured Muribaculaceae bacterium; assembly: GCA_964629735.1. Lineage (GTDB taxonomy): Bacteria > Bacillota_I > Bacilli_A > RF39 > UBA660 > CAZVQX01. Next base: position 104,544 of record CAZVQX010000002.1, on the reverse strand, counting down.
TACATCAGGAAGTTATATGCGGATATTTGAAATTGAATCATTATCTTAGGATGTATACAAATAAAAAATAAACCTAGTCGAACGATTGGTTTGTTTTTTTTATTAAATGTATACTTTTATTTTAAAGTTAACATATTACTTGAATAATAAGTGAAAACAGTATAAAATAATATAAGAAGATAGGTGGTAAATTGTGAAAAAAGGATTTACTTTAGTTGAATTACTTGGTGTTATTGCTATTATTGGAGTAATGGCTTTAATAACTTTTCCTATTATTATCAATAATTTAAGATCAACTTCTAAAGTTGATTATGAAAAATTTTTAAAAAATTTATATTTAGCAACTGAATCGTATCTTGAATCCGATGCAAATGAAAAAAAATTAAATGAACCTGGTGATTTTGCATTTATTGAGTTGCAGGAATTAGTTAAGAATGAGTTTTTAAATAAAAAAATCGTCAATCCTTTAACTAAAAAACCCGTAGTATTAACTAATACAATTTTAGTTAAAGTTTTAAATGATTATACTAAGAGTTATGAATTTACTGGTACTGATGCTAGTCTTCGCAATTATCACTCAAATAATTTAAAAATACATTATGATGGCTATTATAAACCGGCAATTGTAAATAATAAATTAATATGGGCTGATTTATATAATAATGCTAATGGTGAAATAATAAATGGTAATGGTGTAATAGATTGGTATGAAAATAAAATAAAATTAGGAAATATTGATAATTATATATTATCAATAAATTCTTCCCAAATTATCCAAACTGCTTCAGATGTAACAATTGAAATAGTTTATGAAATAATTAATAATGAGAACACAACTAAATTAAGAACTAAAGGATTAGGACTTTATTATTTTGATCTTTATAATGACGGATTGATTCGTTCAATGGTAAGGAATGCCGCAGATACCGCTAACTATTGGCCAACAGCAACAGAAAAAGCAATAACTAGCATAGGTGAGATGCATACTTTAACAGTAACAATGAAAAGTAAAAATGAAACTTTTGACTTTCAATATTATGGGGATGGAAAAAAATTAGCAATGAGCTCTATTAATGGTAAAAAACACGGTAATGACAATTTTAAAATTGGACAAGATTATCAATCTGGACTTAAATCTAATGTATATATATATGGATTTCGCGTTTATGACCGGGCTTTAACAGATGAAGAAGTTATTAAAAATTATAATATCGATAAAAATCGTTATGATTGGAGGAAATCATGAAAAAAACAATAAAGGATTTTGATTTAAAAAATAAAAAAGTAATAATTCGATGTGATTTTAATGTACCAATAAAAGAAGGTGTAATAATTGATGATAATCGAATAATTGAAAGTTTAGAAACAATTAATTACGCAATTGAACAGGATGCTAAGGTAATTTTATTGTCTCATTTAGGTAGGATTAAAAGCGAAGACGACAAAATTAACAATTCACTTGAACCAGTAGCTCAAAGGTTAGGTGAATTATTAAAAAAAGAAATAATTTTTTCGCGCCAAACTAGAGGAAAAAAATTAGAAACATTGATTGATAAATTAAATGTAGGTGATGTTTTATTAATTGAAAACACTAGATTTGAAGATTATCCAAATAAATTAGAAAGTTCGAATGACTCTGGGTTAGCAAGCTACTGGGCATCTTTAGGTGAAATATTTATTAATGATGCTTTTGGAACAAGTCATCGTAAACACGCTTCCAATGTTGGAATCGCTAGTATTTTACCAAGTGGGGTTGGTTTTTTAATCGAAAAAGAGCTACACGAAATAGGTGAAACTATAAAAAAACCTGATAGACCATTTACTGTTATATTAGGTGGTGCTAAAGTAAGTGATAAAATAGGTGTTATTGAAAATTTAGTTAATATTGCTGATTATATTATAATTGGTGGTGGAATGGCCTTTACTTTTTTAAAAGCTGAAGGTTTGGAAGTCGGTAAATCTATTGTTGATAATGAAAGTATCGATTTTTGTCAATATATATTAAAAAATCATTCTAAAAAAATCATTTTACCAATTGACATTGTCTGTGGATTAGAGATAGATCCTAATACAATGGTTACTACTAAAAAAATAAATGAATTAGATGTTGATGATATTGGTCTTGATATTGGCAATGAATCAATTCATTTATTTAATGATTATTTAGAGAGAAGCAAAACTGTTATATGGAATGGCCCTCTAGGTTTATTTGAAATAGAAAAATTTGCTATGGGTACTAGAGAGATTGCAAATAAAATAGCTAGTATAAATATAACATCGATTATAGGTGGTGGTGATACTGCTGCTGCAGTAATAAATATGGGTTATAAAAATCATTTTACTCATATTTCAACGGGTGGTGGTGCTTCACTTGAAATGTTAGAAGGAAAAGAACTACCAGGTATAAAAATTATTAATAATAAATAAAGTGGTGATAAAATGAGAATAGGAATATTTACGGATGCATATCCTCCATATATTAATGGTGTTTCAACAAGTGTTTTAGTTTTGCAGAATGCCTTGGAGAAAATGGGGCATGAGGTATTTATTGTAACTGTTAATAATGAGAAACTGGGATATAATACCAAAGAACAAAATATAATTAGGGTACCTGGAATACCAACCGGTATATATGATTATAGACTAACTGGTATTTATCCGATAAGGGTAATTAATAAAATAAAAAAACTTAATCTCGACGTTATTCATTCGCAAACTGAATTTGGTGTTGGAACATTCGCTCGTATTATAGCTCAACAGTTTGATATACCATTAGTTCATACTTATCATACAATGTATGAGGATTATGTTTACCATATCACTAAAGGTTATTTTAATTGGCCAAGTCAAAAAATAATAGAACAATTAACTAAATTTTATTGTGACAAAACTGCATCTGAATTAATTGTCCCTACTAAAAAAACATATGATTTATTTAAAGAAAAATACAAAGTTGATCGCGCGGTTCATATTATACCTAGTGGTATCAATATTGAAAAGTATTATGCTGAAAATTTTAAAAAAACAGAAATTGATAAATTAAGAAAAAATTTTGGTTTAAAAGAAGATGATTTTGTTGTATTATTTGTTGGCCGTTTAGGTTCAGAAAAAAATGTTGATTTTTTAATAGACGCTCATTTATCATTATCAAAAAAATATAAAAATTGTAAATTGTTAATTATTGGTGATGGTCCATTAATGAATAATTTTCAACGAAAAATCAATAAACATAAATTAAATGATAAAATAATATTAGGTGGTAAAGTACCATATGAAGAGGTAGGAATATATTATCAATTAGGAAATGTTTTTGCTACTGCATCAACTGCTGAAACTCAAGGGTTGACGGTTATTGAGGCATTGGCAGCATCTGTGCCCATTTTAGTTATTAAAGATGAAAGTTATGCATCAGCCTTAGAAGAAGGTTATAATGGTTTTGCATTTCAAAATAAAAGAGATTATAAAAAAATAATTGATAAACTTTATAAAAGTCCAGAGCAATTAAAAGTTATGAAAGTTCAAGCGAGAACCAGTTCGACAAAACATTCTTCTAAGTACTTTGCTGAGCAAGTTGTTAAAGTTTATGAGATTGCAATAGGTGATCGTGATATTAAAACTAAAAAAACCTTTATTAATCGATTTAAAAAGGTGGTGATGAACAGTTGGAAAAAGAAAAAATAGTTGTAGCCAATCATAAAATGAATATGTTGGCCGAAGAAATAAATGAATATTTAAAAATAATTAATAAAAATATTATTACAAAACAGGTTGTTATTTGTCCAACGAGTATTTATGTTCCATACTTTTTAAGAAAAGGATATGATGTGGGTCTGCAAAATGTTTTTCTAAGAAGTGAAGGTGCTTATACCGGTGAAATATCACCTAAACAAGCAATTAGCATGGGAGTTAAGTATACTATTGTTGGTCATAGTGAAAGACGAACTTATTTTAAAGAAACTGATGATATGATAGGTAAAAAAATATTAGAAGCAATTAAATATAATATGCAAGTAATTTTTTGTATAGGTGAGACACTTGAAGAAAGAAATATGCTGAAAACGGATCGAGTTTTAAAAAGGCAATTAACTAATGCACTACGCTTATTAGATAAAGAAATGTTAAATAATGTTATTATCGCTTATGAACCGATTTGGTCGATAGGTTCAAATAAAGTACCCACTAATCAAGAAATTGGAAAAACAGTTGATTATATTAAAACAATGGTTTTTCAATATAAAGGATATGACAATATAAGAGTTATTTATGGTGGTAGTGTTAAATCAAATAATATCAAAGAGTTAAATCAAATTGAGAATATATCTGGTTTTCTTGTAGGTGGCGCTTCGACGGAAGTGAACGAATTTTTAAAAATAATAAATGAAGTTGTTGTAAATCAATAACTTTTTTTGTTAAAATTCGACAAAACAAGCTAAAACTAGATAATAAATCCCCTAGTATCGAATTAACTCATTATGTTATAATTATAATACACTAAGCGGTACAAATAAGGAGGAAAAAATGAAAAAAATAAGTGTACTGATGGTTGATGATAATGTTAACCTGGTAGAAATGGTAAAGGAATATTTTAGTAGTCATCAATTTATTGATGTTGATTTCTGGGCGTATGATGGATTAGAAGGAATTGAGTTAATTGAAAAAGAAAAAAATAATTACGATGTAATAATTCTTGATTTAATTATGCCCCAAAAAGATGGATTATATGTTTTAGAAGAAATGAAAAAGAGGAGAATTGATAAAAAAATCATTGTTGCAACGAGTTATAATGCCCCAGATGTTATTCGTGAGGTTTCGGATTTTGGGGTTAATTATTTCATTTTGAAACCTTTTGAATTAGCTGATTTAGAAAAAAGAATAATTGAGTGTAAAAATAAGAATATGGTATCTAAAAATATTGATTTTTATCATAATAATTTACAAATATCTATTAGTAAAATTTTGCACGAATTAGGTATACCATCACATATTAAAGGCTATCAATATATAAGAGAGGGGATTGGTATTATATATGAAAATCCGGAAATAATAGGTGGTATAACTAAAGAATTATATCCGGAACTAGCTCTTAAATTTGATACAACTGTCTCAAGAGTAGAAAGGGCAATTAGACATGCAATTGAAGTTAGTTGGAATCGTGGCAATTGGTCATTAATGGAAGAAATTTTTGGGCATAGTGTCGATATCGACAAAGCAAAACCAACTAATTCTGAGTTTATTGTTACTATAGCTGATAAATTAAGGCTTGAATATCATAAAGTAGTTTAACTACTTTTTTTCAATTTGACACAATTTTAAACTTGTGTATAATAAAATCAGGTGATTTAATGAAAAGAGTTTTTATTGTTAACCCAAAAGCAGGTAATGGTCGCTCTTTAAAAATGATAAATGCTATAAAAGAAATATGTAAAGAAGAAAAGTTAAATTACGAAATAGTTTATACAACGGATAAGGGTGATGCTACAAATATTGCTAGAAAGAATAGTTCTAATATTGATGAAACTATAATTTATAGCGTTGGTGGTGATGGTACCTTAAATGAGGTTGTTAATGGAATAGTTGGTTCGAATGCTGTTTTAGGCGTTATTCCCGGTGGTACAGGAAATGATTTTTATAAATCAATTAAACAAAATGGCCGTATGATTGATAAAGCGGATGTTGGGTTAGTCAACGACCGTTATTTTATTAATGTAGCTTCGCTTGGGCTTGATGCCAGAATAGCCGCAAAGGCGAATGACTTAAAAAAGACAATTTTTCCAAACAAATTAGTCTATTATGCCGGACTTATATCAGAATTTATTAATCTAAAATCAGATAAAATATTAACTGATGACATAGAAAAACAATTGTTATTAATATCAGTTTGTAACGGTATGTATTATGGTGGTGGGATAAAAATTGCTCCAAATGCCAGTATTAATGATGGGCTTTTTGATATATATGAATTAAACAATACGACTAGAATTGAACTCTTAAAAGCCTTTAAAGAAATGTTAAAGGCAGTTCATGATAAAAATGAACATGTAAATTTTTATAAAGCCAACTATTTAACCATAAATACCCCTTATGATATGGTGTGTAATGTTGATGGAGAAATAATTATTGATAAAAAATTTGAGTTTACAAATATAGAAAACGGAATAAATCTTTTATATAATGATCACCCTAAAATCAAACAAATGTGTCTAAAAAAGAAGTAAAAATAAAATTATTATGATACAATTATATTGGAGTTGATATGATGAAACCAGTTATTCTTTGTATATTAGATGGGGTAGGTATAAGAGAAGAAAAACAAGGCAATGCTTTTTTAAAAGCTCAAAAACCAACCTTTAATTATTTATGGGATACATATCCGCACAGTTTATTAGAAGCAAGTGGTTTGGATGTTGGGCTACCGGATGGTCAAATGGGTAATAGCGAAGTAGGTCATATGAATATTGGTGCTGGGAGGATAGTTTATCAACCATTACCATTTATAAATGAGAAAATAAAAAATGGTGGTTTTTTTAACAATAAAATTTTTTTAGAAGTTATAAATCATACTTTAAAAAATAATTCATCCCTTCATTTACTCGGACTGCTTAGCGATGGTGGTATTCATTCTCATATCAATCATTTGATGGCTATGATCGATATGGCTAAAAAAAATAATGTAACAAAATTATACTTACATCTTTTTTTAGATGGACGTGATACGTTACCTAGTGTTGGATTAAAATATTTAGAACAAGTTGAAGAAAAATTAAAAACAGTAGGAATTGGAAAAATAGCAACAGTAAGTGGTCGTTATTTTGCGATGGATCGTGATAACCGTTGGGATAGAACAGAGAGAGCTTATAAATCCTTAATTTATGCACAAGGTGAAGAGTATACAAATATAAAACAGTTAATTGACAGTAATTTAGAAAGAGGATTGACAGATGAGTTTGTTATTCCAGCAATTTTAGATAACGAGGGTATGATTAAAGAAAATGATGGATTGATAGTTTTTAATTTTCGTCCTGATCGCCTTCGTCAATTATTTAAAGCTATAACAAATGAAAGTTTTGATGAATTTCCTGTTAAAAAATTTAAAAATATAAAATTAGCAACTATGATGAAGGTTAGTAATGAGGTTGTTTCTAAACATGCTTATGAATTAGAAAAGTTAAATAATACTCTTGGTGAATATTTAAGTAAAAAAGGTCTTAAACAATTAAGAATTGCCGAGACAGAAAAATATGCCCATGTCACTTATTTTTTTGACGGTGGATTAGAGCAAAATTTAAAAGGTTGTAACCAAATTTTAATTCCATCACCAAAAGTTTTGACATATGATTTACAACCGGAAATGAGTGCATATAAAATTACAGATCGATTAATTAGTGAACTTGAAAATAATTATGATCTTGTTATATTAAATTTTGCTAATGGTGATATGGTTGGTCATACGGGTAATTTTGAAGCTGCAGTTAAAGCAATTGAAACTGTTGATATTTGTTTAGGAAAAATATATAATGAAATAAAAAACCTAAACGGAACTTTAATAATAACTGCTGATCATGGCAATTGTGAATATATGTTAGATGAAAATGATAACGTTATAACTGCACACTCTACAAATAAAGTGCCATTTATTATAACTAATAAAAACTATAATTTAAAAGATGGTGTTTTAGGTAATATAGCACCTACAATATTGGAAATATTAAATATAGAAAAACCAAAAGAAATGACATTAGATAGTTTAATAAAAGAAAGTGATATATAGTTGACAAATCGATTAATGTGTGATATTATCATTATCAATATTTAAAAAGCGAAGAAAAGAAGTAGTAATTAAACCTCTTGCCTAGAGTGAGTTGACGGTTGGTGCAAGTCAATGGTAAAGTATAATGAACGCATCTTGGAGCTTTAAGGTATATCTGCCATAAAGATAAGAGTGTATAGGTTTCTATAAAATAAGGTGGTACCGCGAGAATTCGTCCTTATAATATAGAAACTTTTTTTTATAAAAGGAGATGTGTATTATGAAATTTATAAATATGGTTAATAGACGCCGCAGAGTGATACACTTGTGTATACGATAAAAAAATCGTAGATACAGGTGTTTTAGTTGTACCTGTATCTACATAAGTAATTTAAGCCTATGTAGAAAATACATAGGTTTTTTTTTAATAGAAAGAGGGATATTATGAAAAATGAAATTATAAATATTTTAAAGAAATTAATGAGTTATAAAACAATAAAGGATAATAAGGAAGAGTTTGATAAAATATTTAGTTATATTGAAAGTCTTATTCCAAATAGTTTATATTTATCAAATTATAAGTTTAAAGGAAATAAAGCAGTTGTTATAAGTAATACTCAAGATAAAGATTTAGATATTGCTTTTTGTACACACATTGATGTTGTTCCTAGTAATAATTATGATATGAAAATAGATGGCGATTATATCTTTGGCCGGGGGACAATAGATATGAAAGGAAGTGTAGCAGTTTTATTAAATTTATTTATTCATGAAAAAACAGATAAAAAAATAGCTTTATTTATAACTAGTGACGAAGAAGTAGATGGTTATAGCGCAATGAAACTTTTAGAAATATATAAACCTAAATTAGGTATAGTACCTGATGGTGGATCTAATTTTGATCTTATTGTTGAAGAAAAAGGATTGTTGCAATTAAAGTTATCGGTTGAAACACAATCGGCTCATGCAGCTGAACCATATAATGGTGTCAATGCCATTGTAAAATTAATGAATATATATGAAATTTTGGTTAAAGAATACCCACCTCCTAAAGATGATTGTGATTATGTTACGTCAATTAATTTATCCAAAATGAATGGTGGAGATGCTAATAATAAAGTTCCAAATTATGCCGAAATGATACTTGATATACGGCATACATCAAATGATAATAAAGAAGAAATTATTAGTTTTATAAAAAATATTGATAGTGAAGTTAAAGTTGAAATGATTGGTTCTGGTTCATTGTTTAAAACAGAAATTACAGATGAAATCAAAAAATATATTGGTATATGTGAAAAATTATTAAAAAGAAAAATAAAAATAAAAGCATGTGCATCGACATCTGATGCAATATACTTTTCCAATTTAAACATTCCAACTATATTAATGAATCCGGATGGTGGTAATGCCCATTGTCCAAATGAATTTGTCACAATATCGGGTTTAGTTACTTTGTATGAAATATATTTACAATTTATTAAATAGAAAAGAGAGAGAGTATTATGAGTTCAACAGTAAAGAAAATAGAAATGTATAAAGATTTTAAAAAAATTATTCAGGTTTTTAAAGAACCACCTTTTAGTGAAATATTAACTGAGAGAGATATGATGGAAGAATTTGAATCATACTTAACAAATGGAGTATCATATGGTTATTATTATAATGATCAAATATTAGGGTTTATAGGAATATTAAAAGGTATCCAAGAAGAACATCCAATTAAATTTTATAATTCAGATGAAGTTTTATACATAAATGGTATTGCTGTATTAAATGAATACCGTAAGTATGGAATTGCAACAAAACTTATGAATCATACAATTAGTGAAATTGATTTTTATAAATTTTGTGCCATATATTTAAGAACAAATTATATTGGTTCAAAATTAGAAAACATAGCACTAAAATCAGGTTTTGAAAAAGTTACAGAAAATGGTAAGGTTGTTACACAAGATGTAACGTTTAAAAGAAATACCGGTGAAATAGATACTGACAAAAGGATGTTTATGGTTAAAACCCTTAAAAAATAAAAAAATATAAGACCTCTAATTATATTGATAATTAGAGGTTTTTAAATTATTATCCAAAACTAATTTATATTATAGATAATGTTTCTTTGTTGTAAAATAAGCAAATATATAATATAATTGAAGAGGTGATGCTATGTGGGAGATAGGTAATATCAAAATCAAAAACAAAGTAGTTTTAGCACCTCTAGCTGGAATCTCTAACAGTGCATATAGGCGTATTGCTAAAGAAATGGGATGCGGATTAATATATGCAGAGATGGTAAGTGATAAAGCAATTAGTTATGGTAGTAAAAAAACAATTGATATGCTTTATATGAGTGATGATGAACGACCGATTGTTCAACAAATTTTCGGAAGTGATGTTGAATCTTTTGTTGTGGCTGCTAAATATATTTATGAAAATATGAAGCCAGATATTATTGACATTAACATGGGATGTCCAGTCCCTAAAGTAGCACTTAAAAGTCAGGCAGGAAGTGCCTTGTTAAAAAATCCGGATAAAATATATGAAATAGTATCAAATGTTGTAAAAAGTGTACCTATTCCAATAACGGTTAAAATTAGAAGCGGTTGGGATAGTAATAGTATCAATGCTGTGGAGGTCGCACGAATTTGTGAAAAAGCGGGAGCCCAAGCGATTGCTATTCATGGTCGTACTAGAAGTCAAGGATACAGTGGTACGGTTGATTTAGATATCATAAAACAGGTAAAAGAAAGTGTTAATATTCCTGTAATTGGTAATGGTGATATAAAAAGTTGTTATGATGCTAAAAAAATGCTTGAATATACCGGTTGTGATGCAATTATGATTGGCCGTGCAGCATTAGGTAATCCATGGATTTTAAAAGAATGTGTTGATTATCTAGATAGTGGTAAAACACCTCCTAAAATAACACTAGAGGAAAAGATAGAAATGATAAAAAAACATACTAACTATTTATTAGAATCAAAACCAGAAAAAGTAGTAGTTTTAGAAATGAGAAGTCATGTGGCTTGGTATTTGAAAGGAGTACCTAGTAGTACGGAAGTAAAACGGAAGTTAAGCTCGATTAAGAGCGTTAAAGAATTATATGAATTACTAGAAGAATACTTTAAAGGAGGGTAATAATGCCGGCTAAATTTTTAAAAAGATTATCGGCTTATATTATAGATATTATTATTTTTGCAATTATTATCGTATTAATTGGTAATAATTTTATAAACAAAAACAATATAAGTAAATTAAATCAACAACTTAATAATATAAATGAACAGAGTATAAAAAAAGAAATAAGTACATTTCAATATATTAAAGAATATTCTAATATTATTTATCAAATTGATAAAGAAGAAGTTTTAATAAATATTGTATATATAATTGTAATAATTATATATTTTGTGCTTTTTCCATACTTTATTCAAGGAAAAACAATCGGACTTTATTTATTAAAATTAAAAATCGTTAGAAATGACGGTGAATTGTTAACTTTAAATAATTTGCTAATAAGAAATTTTATAATTAATGGTTTAGCTTATTTATCTTTATCATTGGTAATTATATATATATTTAATGGAATAACATATTTTACAATTGCTTCAATTTTAGGAATTATTCAGTTGGGACTAGTAATAAAGAGCGGATATATGGTATTATATAACAAGGACAGACTAGGTTTGCAAGATATTTTAAGCCAAACTAAAATAATCATGGATTAAGAGGTGGAAAGATGAGAGAATTTAGTGAACAAGAATTAGTAAGAAGAAGAAAAGTTGAAGAATTAAGAGAGAGAGGTATTGATCCTTTCGGACATCGCTTTGATGTTACAACTAATAGTAAAGAGATAAAAGAAAATTATGAAAAATTAACAAAAGAAGAACTTGATAATCTTAAAATACCAGTTGTTATTGCCGGTCGTATTATGACTAAAAGAGGAAAAGGAAAAGCGGGTTTTATGCACATTCAAGACAAATTTGGTCAAATTCAAATTTATGTCCGAAAGGATGTTGTTGGTGATGATAATTACGAATTATTTGAAAAGTCTGACTTAGGAGATATTATAGGAATTGAGGGTGTTGTTTTCCGAACTAATATGGGAGAACTTAGTGTAAAAGCTAATAAATATACACACTTAACTAAAAGTTTAAAACCGCTTCCGGAAAAATATCATGGAATTAATGATCCAGAAATAAAATTACGAAAAAGATATCTTGATATTATAATGGATCCTGAAGTAAAAGATTTATTTATAAAAAAACAACAATTTTGGGCAACTATTAGAAATTATTTAATTGAAAATGATTTTTTAGAAGTAGAAACACCAATTTTAGAAAACACAGCTGGCGGGGCGGCAGCAACACCTTTTGTAACGCACCATAATGCACTTGATTTGGATGTGTTTTTAAGAATTTCAATGGGTGAATTATGGCAAAAGAAATTGCTTGTGGCAGGATATGAAAAAACCTTTGAAATTGGACGCCAATTTAGAAATGAAGGAATGAGTCCAGAGCATTTACAAGATTACACACAAATGGAATTTTATTGGGCATATGCTGATTACAAGGATGGAATGGAATTTGTAAAAGAAATGTATCGCCGTATAACTAAAAATGTACTTGGAACTTCAAAATTCACATCAAAAGGTTATAAAATTGACATGGATGCTGAATGGGAAATTTATGATTTTGAAACAATTGTAGAAAAAGGGACAGGAATTAATATATATAAAGCAACAAAAGAAGATGTTATTAGACGTCTTGAAGAAGCTGGTGTTGAATTTGATCCTAGTGCACCATATTGGCGTTTGGTTGACGTTTTATGGAAAGTAGTACGTAAAACCTTAAGTGGTCCTGGATTTTTAGTTGGTCAACCAGTTCAATTAAACCCATTACCCAAAAGATTACCTGAAGATATACGTAAAGTAGCACAATTTCAAGTTATAATTGCTGGTTCAGAAATGGGTAATGGATATACAGAGTTAAATGATCCACTTGATTTAGAGGAAAGATTTAGAGAACAAAGAGAAATGGCTGAGGCTGGAGATGAGGAAGCTCATGAGCATGATGCAGAATTTATTGAGGCATTAGAATATGGCATGCCACCAGCATTTGGATTCGGCGTTTCTGAAAGACTGTTTTCAACATTAGTTGATAGGCCTATTAGAGAATGTGTTATATTCCCATTAATGAGACCTACAAAATCAAACGAAGATAATTAATTAGGAGGAAAATAATATGAAAATTTTATCAGTTAATGCAGGAAGTTCTTCTTTGAAGTTTCAAATGTACATAATGCCTGAAGAAACAGTTTTAGTTTCAGGTTTATTTGAAAGAATTGGAATTGAAGGAAGTTGCTATACCATTAAATTAAATGGTGAAAAAATAAAAAAAGAAGTTGAATTAAAAAATCATGAAGATGCTGTAAATTATTTAATTAAAGAATTAATTGAAAATAATATAGTATCATCATTAGATGAGATTGAAGCTTTAGGACATCGGATTGTTCATGGTGGCGATAAGTATTCAAAATCAGTTATTATAACAGATGAAGTGTTAAAAGATGTTGAAGGATTTTCGCAATTGGCACCACTACATAACCCAGCTAATATATTAGGAGTAAAAGCATTTAAAAAAATAATACCAAATTCAATAGCTGTGGGTGTTTTTGACACTGCCTTCCATCAAACGATGGAAGAAAAAGATTTTTTATATGCTGTTCCATATGAATGGTATACAGATTACAAAGTTAGAAAATATGGATTCCATGGTACAAGCCATAATTATTTAGCGAATCGAATGGCAAAAATATTAAATAATAAAAACGCTAAAATTATTACTTGTCATTTAGGTAATGGTGGTAGTATAAGTGCGGTTAAAAATGGAAAATGTGTTGATACTTCTATGGGATTTACCCCAAGTGCAGGTATTGTTATGGGGACTCGTTCAGGAGATATTGATTTTACAATAATTCCATATATCATGGAGCAAACAGGAAAAAACATAGACCAAGTAATTAATGATTTAAATAAAAACAGTGGTTTATTAGGTATATCAGGAATTAGTAGTGATTCCAGGGATATTGAAGATGGTATGAATGAGAAAAATGAACGATGTATTTTGACACATAAAAAATTCATTAAAAGTGTTATTAATTATATTGCGAGTTATTATGTCGCACTTGGTGGTGTAGATGCAATATGTTTTTCAGCCGGGATTGGTGAAAATTCAAAAATCGTTAGAAAAGATATTATCGATGGATTAAGCGCTTTAGGAATAAAAATAGATAATGAAGCTAATAATGTTCGTGGTAAAGAAGCGCTTATTAGTAGCGAAGATTCAACAATACCATGTTATATTATTCCTACTGATGAAGAATTAATGATTGCAAGAGATACTTATAATTTAGCAAAATAGGAAGTGTGATAATATGAATCGGCAAATGATAAATAAAATTTACCGCAAAATAAAAAAATTCGATACAATTGTTATAGCTAGACATGTTGGACCAGATCCAGATGCAATTGCAAGTCAAGTTGGGTTAAGGGATGTAATTTTAAATACATTTCCTAAAAAAAATGTATTTGCCGTTGGTGCCCCAGCTGCAAAGTTTAAATATTTAGGGATTTTAGATAAATTTCATGATGATATGTATGAAAATTCATTATTAATTGTTTTAGATGTTCCGGATAAAGCAAGGGTTGATGGTGTTAATCCAGATTTGTTTAAGGAAACTATTAAAATTGATCATCATCCTTACGTTGAGACCTTTTGTAATATAGAGTGGGTAGATGAGACGGCTTCAAGTGCATCACAAATGGTAATTGAATTAATTTTAAATTCTAAATTAAAAATAACAAAAGCATCTGCGGAAAAATTATTTATTGGTGTTGTTGCTGATACTAATCGATTTTTATTTTATTATACAACCCCAAAAACTTTTGATTTATTATCGCAAATGATTAAATTAACTAATATAGATTTTACCAACTTATATGAAGAGTTATACCTAAGACCAATTAAAGAAATAAGATTTCAAGGCTATATTGCTGATAATTTACAAATAACAGATAATGGATTAGGTTATATCTTTTTAAGTGATGATAAACTAAAAGAGTATAATGTTGACCCAGCATCTGCTGGTAATATGGTTAATAATTTTAACTATATTGAAGAAATAATTACATGGGTTGTATTTTCAGAAGATAAAGCAAATAATAATATAAGGGGTTCAATTAGATCAAGAGGGCCTATTATTAATGAAGCAGCTAGCAAATTTAATGGTGGCGGGCATGCTTATGCAAGCGGGGTTAGAATAAAAACAACTGATGAAGTGAACCAATTAGTTGAAGAATTAGATAAGCTATGTCTAGAATATAAAGCAAAAACAACTTCTAATTAAAAAAACATCATATTAGATGTTTTTTTAATTTTATTAGATGTTATAATTAATCAAAAATAATATCTTCATATGCTTTCACATCTTTGTATGCAATAACTAGTAAAATTATGGCTAAAATTGCATAAGAAATACTTACTAATAATATAATTAATTCATCTTTTAATTCTTCATTTGGAGTTTTCTCTTTAATTTTATTGTAATTATTAAATCTAATATATAAAAGAGTAAGAACGGCTAACAAAAAAATGGTTCTATTAATTAAAATAATATTTTTTTCTTCCTCATTAGTTACAAATGGTTGATTACCTGATAATTTCTGTTTTTCATTGTATTCTAAAAAAATTGTTACCATCGAAGTTACAATATAAATAAAAAACACTAAAATATTTAAATTAATTAATTGAATATCTTTATTTTCCATAAATATCTTATTAAATTATATATATAAATAACCAAATAATACACGAAAAGCAATAATAATGTATAAGCCTTAAAAATGTTTACATAATATTTTTAAGGAGGATTTATGAAAAAGTTACTATATATACCAATACTGATATTGTTATCAATGGGTTGTAATATGAAACAAATGGTTAATACACCTACCAAACAAGTGGAAATGTTTTTTAATAAATATCAAAGCTTAGACAATTCAGTTATCAAAGATTTAGATCGGGCAACTGCTTTAGATACTAATTTTAACAATCAACAGCGCGAAACATATAAAGAGTTAATGAAGAAACATTACCGTAATTTAAAATATGAAATAAAAGATGAAGAAGTAGATGGTGATAAAGCGATAGTGACAGTTGAGATAGAGGTAACCGATTATTCCAAAACAATGAGGGAAGCAGAATCTTATTTTGAAACCAATCCAAACGAATTCCAAACTGAAACTGGAATAAGTGATTTAAGTAAATTTTCAGAATATCGTTTAGAAAAATTAAAAGATGTTAAAGACCGTGTAAAATATACCCTTGACCTTTCTTTAACAAAAAATGATAAAACATGGATAATGGATCAAATAAGTACAATTGATGAAGAAAAAATTCATGGCATCTATATGTATTAAGGACTAAACTAGTCCTTTTTTTCATATTCTTTTATAGGTGATAAATTTGAAAAAGTTTTTGCTAGTTATACTTATTTTATTAATTCCAATTAATATATATAGTTTTAACACGAGTGCTGAATGCTCGATTTTAATGGAACAAGATAATTTAAAAATTTTATTCGGAGAAAACATTCATAAAGTAAAGAGTGTGGCAAGTATTAGCAAAATAATGACAGCTATAATCGCTATTGAATCTGGTAAAATAGATGATACTATAGTTATTGATGAGGAAGTTATAAAAGCTTATGGATCAGCGATTTATATTCAACCGGGTGAAGAAATAAAGTTGTTAGATTTAATATATGGCCTTATGCTAAGAAGTGGCAATGATGCCGCTTTGGCTATTAGTAAATATGTATCTGGTAGTGTTGATGAATTTGTTTTAAACATGAATAAAAAAGCCAAAAGAATCGGTATGAAAAACACTACATTTCATAATCCAAGTGGTCTTGATAATGTTGTGGGTAATTATTCGACAGCATATGACATGGCGGTTTTAACAAGTTATGCTATGAAAAATGAAATATATCAGAAAATTGTTAAAACCAAAAAACATGTTGTGAAAACAAATAAAAATGTATATATTTGGACAAATAAAAATAAATTATTAACATTATACAAATATGCTACAGGTGGAAAAACAGGTTTTACTGAGAAAGCTAAAAGAACATTAGTTACCACCGCTAGTTATAAAAATTTAAATTTAGTAGCTGTTACTTTAAATGATGGTAATGATTTTAATGATCATATCAATTTATTTGATAAAGCATTTACAGATTATTTTAATGTCAAAATATTAAAAAAAGGACGAATTAATATAATCAAAGATGATTATTATTATGATAAAGAATTATATATAAAAAATAATTTTAGTTACCCTTTAAAAGAAGAAGAAATGAATAGTTTATATTTAAAATTTGAAATTGAGAAAAAAAGAATATTGAAAGACAACCAACCTGTTGGCATTGTTAAAGTAATGGTAGGTGAGAAAAGTATATATGAAGATGACATTTATGTGAGGACAATAAAAAAACCGCATAAAAAATTTTGGATAAGGTGGTTTAAACATGGTAAATAAGGTTTGGTCATTTTTTATTATAGTAGGCATTGCTTACGCCTTTTTTACTGGTCAGTTTGATTTAATCAATAAAATTATATTAAATAGTACAAAAGTTAGTTTTGATTTAGCTGTTCAAATATTTCCTGTTATAGCGCTCTGGCTTGGAATTATGAATATTGCCTCCGTTTCTGGGTTATTAAAGAGAATATCAGAAATTATAACTCCTTATTTAGGAAGATTGTTTCCCGAAATTCCCAAAGGACATGAGTCATTAAGTTTAATTGCTTCTAATTTAGTTATAAATATGTTTGGACTTGGGAATGCCGCAACCCCTTTTGGCTTAAAAGCTATGCAATCCTTACAATCATTAAATGATAAAAAAGAAGAGGCATCAAATAGTATGATTACCTTTTTAATTATTAATACCGGTGGCGTTACGTTAATTCCGACAACGGTTATATCAATGCGAATGATGTATAATAGTAAAAACCCAACGGAAATAGTTTTAGCTTGTATTATTGCTACACTTATATCATGCGCAAGTGGTATTTTTATTGATTATATTGTGAGAAAGAGGAGAAAACATGATTAACTTTATATCTACATTAATAATTCCTTTATTAGTTATTTTTATTATTGTTTATGGTGTTAGAAAAAAAATAAATGTTTATGATGCTTTTGTTGATGGTACAACTGATAGTTTTCAAATGATTCTTACTATATTTCCATGTGTTTTAGCAATGGTGTTGGGAATTAATATTTTTTTAGAAAGTGGTATTTTAATAGGAATTTTAAATTTGTTAAAACCAGTTTTAAATTATTTAAAAGTACCAGTTGAAATTATTCCAATGGCATTAATGCGACCAATATCAGGAAATGCAACCTTGGCAATTTTAAATAATTTATTAAATGACTTTGGTCCTGATAGTCTAATAGGAAGAATTGGATCGGTCATTCAGGGTTCGACGGAAACAACCTTTTATGTGTTGACCTTATATTTTGGTAGTGTAGGAATAAAAAAAATTAAACATGCTCTATGGGCTGGACTTTTAGTAGATTTAATTGGATTAATTTCAAGTATTATTATTGTTTTATTACTTTTTAGTGTATAATATAATTAAACAATTATTTATAACGAGGTGAGTTATGGAAAGAGTGCAAAAAATTATTGCTAACTATGGATATTGTTCAAGACGAAAAGCTGAAGAATTAATTCGACAGGGTAAGGTAAAAATAAATGGGGTGATAGTAAAAGAATTAGGGTATAAAGCTAATCACGATGATAAAATAGAAGTTGAAGACTGTTTAATCGAACCTGAATCTAAAGTGTATTATTTATTAAATAAACCGCGCGGGGTTATAACTTCAACAAATGATGATAAAAATCGAAAGACCGTTATTGATTTAATAAATAGTAATAAACGAATATATCCAGTTGGACGATTAGATTATGATACAACGGGTATATTATTATTAACAAATGATGGTGAATTAGCTAATTTAATTACTCATCCTAAAAATAAAGTCAAAAAAGTTTATATTGTTAAAATAAAGGGAATTTTTAAAATTGAAGATCTAAAAAAATTAGAAAAAGGAGTATATATTGATAATTTTAAAACATCTTCAGCTAGAGTTAAAATTAAACAATTAGATAAAAAAAAGGAAACAACTATTGTTGAATTAACAATTCATGAAGGTCGTAATCATCAAGTGAAAAAAATGTTTAACGTTCTTGGTTATGATGTGTTAAAGTTAAAACGTGAAAAAATATCTTTTTTAGATTTAACTGGTTTAAACTCAGGTGAATATCGAAAATTGAGTAATCGGGAAGTAAAAGAGTTGTATTCAGCAGTAAATAATAAGAGGTGAGTAAAATGAGAGGTTATATAGACAACCTAACAAAATTGCACAACATGCTTTATTTACATGAAAACTATCACGAATTTATAAAAAAAAATAACTATAGTATTGTTATATCAATTGACTTTCAAAAATTAAAATATATTAATGACAATTTTGGTCATGAAGTTGGTGATAAAAGCATTATAGTTTTTTCTGATATTATTAGGGAGGTTTTTGAAGATTCTCTTTTAATAAGAAGAAGTGGTGATGAATTTATTATAGTCACTTCTGAAAAAAAAGAAATTATTGTTGATAAATTATATAAAGTAAATAATCAAATTATTAAAGCCCAAAAACAAGGTGTTATTCCTATTGCTTTTACCTTTAACTCAGGTATTAAAGATGCTGATTTAGATTTGAAAGAAACATTATATAAAGCTGATATAACTATGTATCACGCTAAGAGACAAAACAAATTAATTTCCTTTTATCAAGAAGAACTGTTAACAGATGTTCAAACAAAAGAAAAATTCATCTCTAAAATTGATAATTTAATTGAAAACAAAAAATTTAATTATCAGTATCAACCAATCTATGATTTGGCCGGTAATAAAACCAGACTTAATCAATTATACATTCGTGATGATAATAACGAATCAATTTTTGAAGGTGGAAAATTTGAAATATTAAAAACTAATTATCGTATAAAGAGAATTGATTTAGTTAGCTTAGAAGTTTTGTTTAGTGAAATCATCCCTTGTCATGAAAATGATGAGAAATTTATTATTAATATTCATTATCAATCGTTGCTTTCGCGGGAAAATAACTTTATTGACTTTATTACTGAATTAGTCCAAAAAAATAATATTGATTTAAAAAAAATAATTTTATCAATTAATGTTAATGAGTATAATGGGGAAGTTATTAGTTTAATCCAAATACTAATTGAATTGAAAAAAATTGGTTTTGGTATATGTATAAATAATGTGAGCTTTAATAATAATGAATGCTTATTATCTCTAATAACAGCGGTAGATATTAATTATGTAAATATTGATCATGATAGTATAATAAAAGCAATGAATGAAAGAAAGTTTAATATTGTTTTAGAAAAATTAATTGATATGCTATTTAGTTTGGACATAATACCAGTTTTTACCAATGTTGAGGATGATAATGATATTAATTTTTTGAAAAAATTCAATAATAAATGTTTAGTCAGGGGCTTTCTGTTATCAGATAATATTAATATAAAAAAATGTTAGTTTTTCTAACATTTTTTATTTTTCCCATTCAATTGCATTGGTTGGACATCCTTCTATTGCGATTTCAACATCTTCAACCAAATTTTCATCAACGTTCTCAACAATTACCTTAGCGCTCTCTTCAACTGAGAAGACTTTATCACATACTGATTCACAAAGTCCACAAGCAATGCAATTTTCTTCAATTACGATAACTTTTTTCATATATCCTCCCTAATTAATTATAATTAAAAAAACAATAAAATACAAGATGTTGTTTAAAAATTATGTAAATTATGGTATCATTTATATACTGGGGTGGTATGATGAAAACAAGAATGGAAAAATATTATAGAGCTGATAGTACATCTAATAAAAGAAGTATTAGAAATGCTGAATTATATCGTACTATATATGACATGGGTGAATATTCAAATATCGAAGGTATCGTTAGTATTGAAAAAAAAGATGAGATTGATTTGGCTAAAATTCACGAACTTTTAAAACAAGGTGAGGATGATAAACAATCGAAACGTCATCAAGTAATCAAAGATATTGAGCCGGAAAAAGAATCAAATAATAGTTTTGTTGATAAAGAAGAAAAAAAATATGATATTCGCGAAGTTTTAAATCAAGCTAGAGATAACCGCCCAGAAGTCGATAATGATTATCGCTCGCTTGATTCTACACAATATAATATTTTAAAGAAAATAAAATTAGATAAAGATGAAAAATGTAAAGACTATTTCGATAGTGAAGA
Source organism: uncultured Muribaculaceae bacterium (assembly GCA_964629735.1). Classification (GTDB taxonomy): domain Bacteria; phylum Bacillota_I; class Bacilli_A; order RF39; family UBA660; genus CAZVQX01. The sequence continues at coordinate 83,370 of CAZVQX010000002.1, read as the reverse complement.
AGGTTTGTTAGAGCTAATTCATACCATTACAAACACTAGTATGTTAAATAAATTAGGTGATAAAGAATTGAGTTTAGATTTATTATCATCATTAAAATCAACTGGAGATACAACGATTTATGAAGATGGATTAATGTCTAGTGAAGATGATTCTGATTTTAAAAATGAAACTATAGACAAGTCATTTTTTACGTCTAGTTTAAACTTTAAAGATGAAGATTTTGAAGAATTAAAAGATATAAATAAATCATTGAAAAAGAATAATTTTTTAATAAAAGCGTTATCATTTTTATTATTTGTAACAATTTTATCAGTAATATTATATATAGCTTATACATTTTTTAAACCATAGTAAGTAAGGATGATGTTTAGTGGATAATTGGCACCCAAAATTACATAATAAAATTAAATCTGGAGTTGAGGACGGTGTCTTTCCGGGTGCTGTATATGCTATTATTAAGGATGGACAAGTATGTGTTAATTGTGTCGGTTATCGATCTTTATATCCGGTTAAAGAAAAAAACAATGTTGATACCATTTATGATTTTGCTTCACTAACTAAAGTAATAGTTACTAATACAATTATCTCAATAATGGTTGAAAAAGAAATTATAAAATATGATGATAAAATAATTAAGTATATTCCGGAGTTTATACACGATGATATAACTATTTTTCAATTATTAACACATTCTTCGAGATTGCCAGCTAATGTTAAATGGTGGCATATTAAAACAAAAGATGATTATTTAAATTTAATTTTAAATACCAAGAAAGAAGAAACAAATAAATGGATTTATTCTGATATAGGGTATATTATACTAGGTGAATTAATTGAAAGAGTTATGAATCAACCTTTAGATCAATTAGCAAAATTTATGATTTTTGATAAATTAGATATGGTAAGTGCTACTTTTAAACCGAGTGATATTAGTAAATGTGCACCAACAGAGAAGGAAAATAATATCTATGTAAGAGGATATGTTCATGACCGAAAGGCTCGCCTTTTTCAAGGTGTCGCTGGTCACGCCGGCCTTTTTGGAACAATTTATGATTTGATTAATTATTCGTTAATGGTATTAAATAATGGTTATTATAAAAATAAACAAATTTTGTCCGAAGAGGCTATTTCGTTATGGTTTAAACAAGAAACCAATATTATTAAAGACCGTTATCGAACAATTGGTTGGGTAGGTGGTCTTAATAATAGTCTTAGTATAGAGATTCCTAACAAAGTCATATATCATTCAGGTTTTACTGGTAATAGAATATTAATTGATAAAGAAAATAATTTTTCTTTTATTTTATTATCAAATCGCGTTCATCCTTCTCGTGATAATAATCAATTACCAGATTTTTTTGAAGAAGTTGTAACTTTAATATATGAAAATTTATAGGAGGACTATATGAAAGAATTGAAAAAATTATTAGAATATTTGAAACCATATAACAAATGGGTAATACTGGCTCCGACTTTAATAATATTTGAAGTAATAATGGATTTGTTTTTACCAAATATTATGGCAAATATAGTTAATAATGGTATTGCTACTAATGATATATCTTATATTGTTTTAAATATCATTTTGATGATTTCATTATCAATTATTGGTATTGCTGGAGGGATAGGTAGCGTTTATTATGCTTCATTAGCAAGTGAATCGGTAATTTATGATATGCGAAATGATCTCTTTGATAAAATAAATAATCTATCTTTTTTTAATTTTAACAAATTAAAATCAGGAAATTTAATAACAGTTTTAACTAATGATATTAATATTGTAGGTAATGTTATTATGTTATCGTTAAGATTTTTGTTACGAGTTCCAATTGTAATGATAGGCAGTATCTTTATGGCAATTATGATAAGCCCCCGTTTATCTTTAATCTTGTTGATTATAATTCCTATTATGTTGATAGTAATAGCTGTTATTATAAAAAAAGCATTTCCTTATTTTACAATTACCCAAGAGAGTGTTGACGAAGTGAACTCAGTTGTTCGTGAAAATTTAGGCGGAATACGAGTTGTTAAATCATTTGTAATGGAAGATTATGAAATAGAAAAGTTTACAGAAGTAAACAAAAAAATGATGGAAGTAATGATAAAAGCATTTAACTACTTGGTGTTAGCAATGCCTTTAATGATGTTTTTTATTAATATGGCAACATTAATGGTTTTGTGGTTTGGTGGTAAATTAGTAATTGCCAACTCGATGGAGATTGGTAATATAATTGCTTTTAGCCAATATTTTACAAATATCTTAACATCATTACTTATGGCTTCAATGGCCTTAGCTTTTTTTACAAGAAGCATAGCCAGTGCTAAGAGAATTAATGAAATTTTTTCATTACAAGAAGATATTATTGAGCCAACATCGCCGGTTAATATTGATGGAATAAATGGTAAAGTAGAATTTAAAGATGTCTCATTTTCATACCAATTTGGAACAGGTGACTTAGTCTTGAAAAATATTAATTTTACTGTAGAAAGTGGCGAATGTGTTGCTATTTTAGGTGCGACAGGTAGTGGTAAATCGACTATTGCTTCAATGATCGCCCGTTTTTATGATCCGACTATAGGCTTAGTTTTAATTGATGATATAAATATAAAAAATTATGCAATTGAAGATTTAAGGAAAAATATAAGTGTTGTTTTTCAACAAGCATTATTGTTTTCAGATACAATTAAAAATAATATTAGGTATAGTGATAAAAACATTAGTTATAAAGAAGTCGTTAGGGCCTCTAAAACAGCACATGCTCATCAGTTTATAATGAAAAAAAAGAATGCTTATGATGAGTTTGTTGAACAAAAAGGTACCAACTTAAGTGGTGGTCAGAAGCAACGAATTTCTTTAGCTCGTGCAATTGCATCTAATCCCTCAATATTAATATTAGATGATACCACTAGTGCTCTTGATGCTAACACAGAAGCCGCAGTTCGGGAATCATTAAAAAAAGAGTTAAATGATAAAACTATATTTTTAATAACCCAAAGAATTTCAACGGCCAAGGATGCTGATTATATTATAGTTTTAGATGAGGGCGAAATATCAGGAATTGGTACCCACGAAGAACTATTAAAAAATAATAAGGTTTATAAAGATATATTTGCTTCTCAAAAACAAAGGGGAGTGATAAAATGAAACCAAATTTAAATGCCAAAAAAAATAAATCTAATGAGACAATTAAGAGGTTATGGAATTATTTTAAATATGAGAAAAAAAGAATTATTATTGTAATGATTTTAGTTATTTTATCAACTTTAGCTAGTGTTAGCAATCCAGCTTTAATGTTGGTTGCAATTGATAATTTTATAGCTAAAGGTAACTTAGAAGGTCTTCTTTGGATTGTTTGGATACTTGTTATTTTATCAATTATTACTACTTTTTTTGAATATTTCAGTAAAAGTATTATGGTCAAAGTATCTGAAACAACTCTATATCGAATTAGAAAAGAATTATTTGAGCATTTGGAACATCTCTCATTAAGTTTTTTTGATAGCAATAAAAAAGGTGATTTAATGAGTCGTTTTACTAATGATTTTACTGCTATTAGCGAAACGTTAAGTGATGTTTTAATTGAAGCATTAAGTAGCTCGATTATGTTAATTGGAACAACAATTATGATGTTTATAATTAATCCCATATTGGCTATAACAACGATTTTGACGGTTCCATTATTTTTTACAATTGTTTTTAAACTTGGTTCCAAAATTGGAAAACTTCATAGCGATAGGCAAAAAGTATTAGGCGAATTGACAGCTTATGCTGAAGAAAGAATTGGCGGAATTCAAGTTGTTAAAAGTTATGGTAAAGAAAAAGAAACATTAGAAGAATTTAAACTTTTTAATGAAGACTTTAAAGAAACATCAAGAAAAGCTGTATTATATAGTAGTATGATGATGCCAGCTAATATAGCCATTACAAATCTTAGTAATATCTTGCTAATTAGTGTTGGTTCAATATTGACAATTAAAGGTTATGCAACAGTTGGTAGCATTTTAGCTTTTTTATCATATTCGCGAATGTTTCGAAGACCCATTAATCAATTGGCAGTTATATATACATCAATCCAATCGGCATTAGCTGGTGCAGAACGGATTTTTGCTATAATAGATCAAGAGATTGAAATAAAGGATGTCGATTATCCAATAGAGCTAGGTAATGTTAAAGGAAATGTTGAATTTATTGATGTTAGTTTTGGATATGAACCAAATAAATTAGTCCTGAAAAATATTAACTTAGATGTAAAAAAAGGTGAAAATATAGCTTTTGTTGGACCAACAGGTGCAGGTAAAACAACTATCATTAATTTGTTAACAAGGTTTTACGACGTTAATTTGGGTGTTATAAAAATTGATGATAAAGATATTAGTCAAGTAAGAAAGCATGAATTGAGAAAAAATATTGGAATTGTATTACAAGATACTTATTTATTTAAGGGAACTGTATTAGATAACATAAAATATGGTAAAAGGGATGCAACCGTGGAAGAAGTAATTGAGGCTTGCAAAAAATCTCAAGCACATGCTTTTATAAGGAGATTACCGGATGGATATAATTCGGAAGTATTAGAAGAAGGTAGTAATTTCTCTCAGGGGCAGCGCCAATTAATTGCAATTGCTCGTGCAATTTTAGCTAATCCTTCAATATTAATATTAGATGAAGCGACAAGTAATGTTGATACAAGAACAGAAGTAGATATCCAAAGGGGGATGGAACAATTAATGAAAGGTAAAACTAGTTTTATTATTGCTCATCGTTTGTCAACAATAGTTAATGCCGATAAAATAATTGTTATTAATAATGGTGAAATTGTTGAACAAGGTAAACACGATGAGTTAATAAAATCGGAAGGTTTTTACTATAATTTGTATAAAAGTCAATTTGATAAATAGGGTATATCTTTTTTATATGTTTTTTGATATAATCAATATATTATAGGGAGTGATTATATGGATAATAATGTTTTTGATGATATAGAAATCATTGATGATTTTGATGAAGAACTACCAAAAGAAGAACCACAAATTTTAGGAACCGAATCATGGTTATCAGATTTTACTCAAGGTGTGGATAATTTAGAGGAATTAAATGTTGATGTTGAAGAACAACCAGAACCACAGGCAGATTTATCAACTGATGTATACAAACCTTTAAACATGCAGGAAGATTTAATATCTGTTGTTGAAACACCAATTAATTATGAACAAGAAATTACTGAAGATTTAGAAAAAGTGGTAATTGCTAAAGATGTGACTAACATTAATAATGATATAGTTTCTAATTTAGTTGAGCCTTTAGAAGAAAAAGCAGAAGTTTTAGAATCAGAAAAAAAACCAGAAATTGAAGAAGTTGAGAGCAAAAGAAGTGTTATTTTTATAGGATTTTTATTTACTATCTTAATAATTGTTATAATTTTACTTCCTTATTTGTCGAAAATTTTTGGTAAATAAATAAAAAAGTAAGTTTAATTAAACTTACTTTTTTCATACTATAATTTATAGGTTTCTTGATAATTCAATAATCAAATCCATATTATCGTCATTAGCCATAATATTTTTGTGTATTTTTTTACATTTTAAACATTTATATATAATTTTATAAGTGTTTTTAAATTTTTCGATTTTTACAGGTTCTAATAAACCATGACAATCATTTAATCTGTCCCCTGGAAAATTATCAATATGTTTAGAATATAAACAAAATGGGCAATGATCCCGTGCGGTATAATTTAATTTAGAAACTATTTTGTTGCAGTTTTCGCAGATAAAATCTTCGTCAATCATCTTAAATCTTTTTATACTCATTTTATGTTTCTCCTTTTTCAAAAGTAGTAACATTAACCCATATTCCATTTGTTATTTTTTCTAAATCTTCAATTGATATTTTTAGAGCAAGATTATTTTCGCCAGCAGCAGGGTAAATGTATTCTAATGCTTTTAATGATTCATCTAGGTAAACAATAACATTTTCTCTTAATCCAAATGGACAAACACCGCCAACAGGATGATTTGTTATAAGTTTTACTTTATCGTATGGAATCATTTTAGCTTTAGTTTTAAAAAAATCTTTATATTTTTTATTATTTATTTTAGCATCACCAGACATAACAACCACAATTGGTTCGCCTTTTACGAAAAAACTAAGAGTTTTTGCAATTTCGTTTGTTGTGACACCAATTTCATTGGCTGCTTTATTAACAGTCGAGCTATCAATTAATTTTAAAAAATTTATTTTATAATTTTTTTCTTTTAAAAATTTTTCAACATGTATTTTACTCATACTTTAACCTCCAAAGTTAATCGTATGAAAATTATACTATTTTATCTATATTAAATCAAATAATTAAACTAAAATCTATAAAATAATAAAAAAAATAATTTTAGCACTCATATATTGACATTGCCAGAATATAATAGTATAATGTAATAGCACTCATCAAAACAGACTGCTAATTTAATCGTTTAAATTATTTATTAAATGATATGAGGTGATACAGTGTTAAGTGAAAGACAAACTTCATTATTAAAATTAATAGTGGAAGAGTATATTAAAACAGCCCACGCCATTAGTTCAAAATCTTTATGTGATCATTTAGATTGTTCGAGTGCAACAATAAGAAATGAGATGTCAACTTTAGAGGATTTAGGGTTATTAGAAAAAACCCATGTCTCATCTGGCCGAATTCCAAGTGAGTCAGGTTATCGTTATTATGTTGATAATATAATGGAACCTAAAAAAATAACGGGTGAGGATGTTTTAAAATTACAAACAATATTCCATAATAAATCTCTTGTATTAAGTGATGCTATTACGAAGAGTATGGATATTATAACCGAACTTACTAGTTATACGACAATTGTTTTAGGAACTTCCTCGAAAGATAATCGTGTTAGTAAGGTAGAAGCCGTGCCAATCGATGAAAATAGAGTCGTAGCGGTTATTATTACTGATAAAGGTCATGTTGAACATCGCAATGTTTATATTGAAGTGCAAGTCAGCAGTGAAGAAATAAGGCAGACAATTGAAATAATTAACAAATTAATTATTGGTACACCAATCGATGAGGTCAGTAGTAAATTAGAATATGAAGTAAAACCAGTAATATCAAAATATGTCGCTCAGCACGAAGCCATCTATAACGCTTTTTACAATGCTTTTAGCGAGTTTTCTAATGAGACTAACATTAGGGTCGCTGGTGCTAGTAATATATTAAAGCAACCGGAATTTGATAATACTAATAAAGTTCGTGAAATCTTGAAAAAATTAAATGATGAAAACATAATTTCAAGAATAAGAGAAGAAGATAGTGGTATTAATATTTATATTGGTAGTGAGAGTGAATTTGATAATGATGTTGGTGTAATAAAAACTAGATATGATATAAATGGCGAAACAGGGACTATTGCTATAATTGGACCGAAACGTATGGAATATGACCGGGTATCATCACTATTAGAATATATAAAGGAAAATATAGGAGGTTAAAGTGGAAAAAGTAAAAGAACAGGAATTAAAAGAAGAAAAACAAACAAAAGATTCTAAATTAAAAAAAACAGAAAAAATAGACAATAAAGAAGTTAAAAAGAAATCTAAAAAAGATGACAAAAAAGAACTTTTAGATAAAATAAAAGATTTAGAGGAAAAATCACTTCGTAGTCAAGCTGAATTAGTTAATTATCGAAAACGTAAAGATGATGAGTTAACTCGCATGTTAAAGTATGCTAATGAAGATTTAGTTATGGAGATTTTACCATTATTAGATAATTTTGAGCGTGCCATAGACATGGACGATGATAATTTAGACGATGAAGTTTCTAAATTTTTAGCAGGTTTTAAAATGATATATGTAAACTTTAAAAACACATTAGAAAAATTCGAGATAATTGCAATTGATGGTCGAAATAAACCGTTCGATCCAAAATACCACCAGGCAGTTATGACTGATAAGGTTGAAGGAATGGAGCCGGGGATGGTGGTTGATGTTTTACAAAAAGGTTATTTATTAAAAGATAAAGTGATAAGGCCAGCGATGGTCAAAGTAAGTGAATAAAGGAAAGGTGATATGATGAATAAAATAATAGGTATTGACTTAGGAACAACTAATAGTTGTGTAAGTATTTATGAAGGTGGAGAAGCGAAAATAATTGCTAATCCAGAAGGTGGTAGAACAACGCCATCAGTAATTGCATTCAAAAATGAAGAAATAATAGTTGGGGAGGCTGCTAAAAGACAAATTGTAACTAACCCAGATACAGTATCTTCAATTAAGAGGTTAATGGGTACTACCAAAAAAACAAAAGTAAATGGAAAAGAATATACTGCTGAAGAATTAAGTGCGATGATTTTAAGTGATTTGAAAAAAACGGCAGAAGCTTATTTAGGTACAACAATAAAAAAAGCGGTTATTACTGTTCCAGCATATTTTAATGATGCTCAAAGACAAGCAACCAAAAATGCTGGTAAAATTGCTGGACTGGAAGTTGAAAGAATTATCAACGAACCAACCGCTGCTGCTCTTTCATATGGTTTAGATAAAGGTGATAAATCTGAACGTATTTTAGTTTATGACTTAGGTGGCGGGACATTTGATGTTTCTATTCTTGAATTAGGTGATGGTGTATTTGAAGTTCTATCAACTAGTGGTAATAATAGTTTAGGTGGTGACGATTTTGATAATCGTATCATGGACCATTTAATTAAAGAGTTCAAAAAGGACAATGGCATTGATTTATCCAGAGATAAAATGGCAATGCAAAGATTAAAAGATGCTTCTGAAAAAGCAAAAAAAGAATTAAGTGGTATAACTTCAACTCAAATTTCATTACCATTCTTATCGCAAGGTGAAGAAGGTCCGTTACATCTAGAAATGAATTTAACGCGAGCTAAATTTGAAGAAATAACTCATGATTTAATTGAATCAACTTTAACCCCAGTTCGTAATGCCTTAAAAGATGCTAATTTAAAAGCAGATGAAATTGATAAAGTAATTTTAGTGGGTGGTTCAACACGTATTCCAAAAGTTCAAGAAGTTATTTCGAAAGAATTAGGAAAAGAGCCAAGTAAAGGAGTAAACCCAGATGAAGTAGTAGCTATGGGTGCTGCAATTCAAGCAGGTGTTTTAGCTGGTGATGTTGATGATATTGTATTATTAGACGTTACACCTTTATCTTTAGGTATTGAAACATTAGGTGGGGTAATGACAACGTTAATACCAAGGAATACAACTATCCCAACAAGTAAAAGCCAAGTTTTCTCAACTGCTGCTGATAATCAACCAGCTGTTGATATTCATGTATTACAAGGTGAAAGACCAATGGCTAATGATAATAAAACTTTAGGAAGATTTCAATTAACAAATATCCCACCAGCACCACGTGGTATTCCACAAATCGAAGTAACTTTTGATATTGATGCAAATGGTATTGTTAATGTTAAAGCAAAAGATTTAGGGACAAACAAAGAACAATCAATTACAATTACAGCATCTGGTGCTTTAAATGAAGAAGAAATTGAAAAAATGATTAAAGAAGCTGAAGCTAATAAAGAAGCTGATTTGAAGCGTAAAGAGGAAGCTGATTTAAGAAATGAAAGTGAACAAATGATTTTTGCAACTGAAAAAGCTATTAAAGATTTAGGAGATAAAGTTGATAAAACTGATAAAGAAAAAGCAGCGGCAGAAATTAAAGAATTAAAAGAAGCTTTAGAGAAAGATAATATTGAAGATATAAAATCAAAATTAGAGCAATTAAGCCAAACATCAATGGCTTTAGCAACAAAAGTATATGAAGAAGCTGCTAAAAATGCTGAAGCGACTGAAGCAAACCAAAATGAATCAAGTGATTCTAAAAAAGAAGATGACAATGTTGTAGACGCTGAATACGAAGAAAAATAATCAAGGGTAGAAGTTCTTAGGAACTTCTACTAATCTTATCTATATAAGGAGAAAACATGCCAATAAGAGAAAAAACAAGAAATGAAATATCTAGTAGTAGTCAGTGGGATTTAACAAAAATATATATAAATAATGATTTATGGTATAAAGAATATCAAGAAGTTGAATTAAAAGCGAAAAACTTTAATAAATTTAAAGGAACCGTTTTAAATGATCCTGATACTTTGTTACAAGTTTTAAATGAGTATATTAATATTTCTAAATCTCTATCAAAACTATATGTTTATTCATATATGAAAAGTGATGAAGATACAAGCAATACTTATTATCAGGAATTAAAAGGAAAAGTAGATAATTTAAACAAAAAAATATCAGAATCAACTTCTTTTTTAATACCTGAATTATTAGCAAAAGATTATAGCTTTGTAATTAATTTTATTAATCAACAACCCAAACTTAAAGTTTATCAAAGAATGTTAGAAGAAATTTATCGTTTAAAACCATATACTTTAAGTGATAAAGATGAAAAATTATTATCTAGTATGTCTAACATATTGGATAATCCTAGCAAAACGGCTAGCTTAATTCGCAATTCTGATTTAAAATTCGATAGTATAGTTGATGAAGATGGTAATTTGGTTGAATTATCAAATAGTAATTATAACAAATATATTGAATCAAATAATCGTCAAGTACGTAAAGCGGCTTTTGAATCGTTGTATAAAGGTTATAAAGGTGTCAAAAACACTATAGCCTCAACTCTAGCAGGTCAAATAGAAGCTAATAATACTATTGCAAGATTAAGAGGATATAAAAGTGCAAGACACATGAGTTTATTTCAAAATCAAATTGATGAAAATATTTATGATAATTTAGTAAAAGTAGTAAATGATAATTTAAGTGTTTTGCATAAATATTATAATTTGAGAAAAAAATATTTAGGGTTAGAAAAATTAACACTTTACGATGTTCATGTTCCGTTAATTGCAACGCAACAAAAAGAATACTCGTTTGATGAAGCGAGAAAAATAGTTATAGATGCTTTGAAAATATTAGGTGATGATTATATTGAAAATATAGAAAAAGCATTTAATGAAAATTGGATTGATATTTACCCTAATGCATTTAAAAGGAGTGGAGCATATTCATGGGGAACTTATGATACACCATCATATATATTATTAAATTATCAAAATAGATTAAGTGATATATCGACATTATTCCATGAACTTGGCCATTCAATGCATAGCTATTATTCAAGAAAACATAATGAATATCAAGATTCACAATATAAAATATTTGTAGCTGAGGTTGCCTCAATTACAAACGAATTGTTGTTTTATGATTATTTATTAAAAAAATCTAATGATCAATTAGAAAAACAAAAAATATTAAATTATATTTTAGATTTGTTTAAAAGTACACTTTATCGTCAAACTATGTTTGCAGAATTTGAACAAATAATACATGAAAAAGCAAATAATAACGAAATAATAACATGTGACTTATTATCTAAAATATATTATGAATTAAATAAAAAATATTTTGGTGAAGACGTTTTTGTAAATAATGAAATAAAATATGAATGGGCAAGAATACCACACTTTTATACAAGTTTTTATGTATATCAATATGCTACAGGTTTAGCAGCAGCTACCTATTTTGCTAAAAGTATAATTGATGGGGTAGATGGTGTTAAAGAGAAATATTTGGAATTTTTAAAAACTGGTGGTAGGGATAATCCAATTCAATTATTAAAAAATGCAGGAATTGATATGAATAATCCTGATGTTATAAATAGTTCAATAAAATGGTTTAATGAGTTAATAGATGAATTTGTTCAATTATCTAAATAGGGAGTGGGTGAAGTATGAATAAAAGAGATTATTATGAAGTTTTAGGTGTTGATAAAAATGCAAGTGATGCTGAAATCAAGAGTGCTTTCCGCCGGCTTGCCAAACAGTATCATCCAGACGTATCAAAAGAACCAAATGCTGAAGAAAAATTTAAAGAAGCTCAAGAAGCATATGCTGTTTTAAGTGATTCCGAAAAAAGAAGACAATATGACCAATTTGGACACTCAGCTTTCTCAGGGGACGGTCAAGGATTTGATTTTTCTGGTTTTGATTTTTCAGATATTTTTGGTGACATTTTTGGTGGCGGTTTTGGTGACTTCTTTGGTAGTGGAATGGGCTCAACAAATCGCCCACAAAAAGGTCGAGACACCCTAATGCATATGGATATAACTTTTGAAGAAGCAGCTTTCGGTACAACTAAGACAATTGATTTAGATGTTCACGAAAAGTGTAATGAATGTAATGGTAAAGGTGGTCATGACGAAAAGACGTGTAGTACTTGTCATGGTAGTGGCAATGTAACAACCGAGCAAAGAACTATGTTTGGGACTTTTATGACAAAAACAACATGTTCAACATGTGGGGGCAAAGGAATAACATATTCTCATAAATGTAATAAATGCCATGGTAGTGGAAAAATAAAAATAAATAAAAAGATAGAAGTTCAAATTCCTGCTGGAATTGATACTGGTAATCAATTACGAATATCTGGTAAAGGAGAAGTTGGTCGTAATGGGGGCCCTAATGGTGATGTTTATATAGAGTTTACCGTTCAAGACCATCCGTTATTTAACAGAAGAGATAATGATATTTATTTAGAATTACCAATCACGATAACGGAAGCGGTTTTAGGAACTAAAAAAGATGTTCCGACCTTAAGTGGAAGTGTAAAATTAACAATTCCGGCTGGGAGTGAAAGTGGCGATAAACATCGTTTAAGAGGTAAAGGTATTCAAGGTATTAATTCAATTATAAAAGGTGACATGTATGTTGTTTTAAAAATTGTGGTTCCTAAAAAACTAACAAAAGAACAAAAAAAATTATTTGAACAGTTAGATAAAACTAATTTAGAAGATAGAGAACGTTTTAGAATAATAAAAAAATTTTTAAAGTAACTTGATAATATTTTAAATATATATTAAAATAATAATAGTGAAAGGATGTAGTTATGGAAGATATTATTTTAGAAACCGAACAGAAAATGAGAGATGCTATTATACAGCTTGAACATCGTTTTGTTAATGTTCGTGCTGGTAGAGCCAATCCGGCTATTTTAGATGGTATAACTGTATCATATTATGGTGTAGACACACCATTAAAACAATTAGCTAATATCTCAATTCCTGAGGCTAGACAATTAAATATTAAACCATATGATAAAAGTTCTTTAGGATCGATTGAAAAGGCTATTTATGAATCAAATATTGGTTTGACGCCTAATAACAACGGTGAGGTAATTATCTTAAATATACCCGTTTTAACAGAACAAACTAGGAAAGAATATGTTAAGCAAGTAAAAACAATGGCAGAAGAAGGACGTATTGTTTTGAGAAATGTTCGACAAGATGCTAATAACAAAATTAAAAAATTAGAAATTTCTGAAGATGAGATAAAACGTGGAATTGATGAAATTCAACAATTAATTAATTCTTTTAATAAACAAATTGATGAAAAATTAAAATTAAAAGAAGAAGAATTAATGACAATATAAAAACACCAAAAGGTGTTTTTTTTAATTGTAATAAATTTATCTATAGTATTTTTTATTCCGAGGATATGGTTTTTTTATGTCTGTAATTCCTAAAATATAATCAGTACTAGTATTATATAAAATAGCAAGCTTAATTAAATAATCTAATGGGATAAAATTATTTCCAACTTCATAGTGACTATAACCTCTTTGGGAAATACCTAAATAATTAGCAATTTCTTCTTGAGTTTTATCATTATCCTCTCTTAAATTTCTTATCCTTTCAAACATAAAATCACCTTTTCTTTATTA
>CAZVQX010000002.1:5171-69512 GCA_964629735.1 uncultured Muribaculaceae bacterium | reverse complement strand
ATTAAATTAATTAATAACAATATATTCATTATATTATCCGTTAAATAAAGATGATTAAATTGGTTATAATAAATGGAAAGGGTGTGTCTTATGAATAAAAATATTGAGAGAGGTTTTACATTAATTGAATTATTAGCGGTAATAGTAATATTAGGAATAATTTTAGTCATATCGGTACCAATTATTAACATTGTAATAAATCGTGCAAAATATGGTGCTTTTAATGCAAGTAAAAAAGGTATTGAACGAGCTGCTGAGTTATATTATGCTTCTAATTCAATTGATTTTACATGGAAAGATAATGTCAGCTATATTGAAGTAGGTAAATTAAAACAAGAGAATTATTTGAAAAAAGATTTAATAAATGTATTAAACAATATGAAAATAAGTGATGATACAAAAATATTACTCTATAAAAACGGTAAAGCTGTGGGATACTCATTACAACTTTATAATGATTCATTTTTTGCATGGTATCAAGAACAAATGATAAATGGAATTAAAAAAGATAAAAATAATTTTCCTATTAATGTAGGTGATAAAAAAACAATTGATTTAAATATATTAATGAATAATGGTATAGTTGATGAATTAAGATTACCAATGGACTTAAATAACAGATGTGTTGGATATGTTGAAATTGAAAAAACAAGTAGCAATAATTATAACTATAATGCATTTGTGGATTGTTTGCAAGAAGCAACTACTTTTGCTAGTCATTATGTAAGTTATGGTGGAAAATATTTAGATGAGTTTAATGATGTTATAGAGACAAGTGATGGTGGATACGTAGCTGTTGGTCGCAGTAATTCAGAAATAATAACAAAATATGGAACGACAAACAATGGAAAATATGATGCTATAATTGTGAAATTTTCATCCAATGGGCTAGTAGAATGGAGTAAAAATTTTGGCGGTAGTAATAATGATACTTTTCATAGTGTTGTTGAAACCCAAGATGGATATATAGCGGTAGGGCAAGCATATAGTATTGATGGTGATTTACAAAATATATATAATGGTGGGACAGCGGATGCTATAATTGTAAAATATAGTAAAACGGGAGAATTATTATTTAAAAAAAGTTATGGAACAAGTGGTACTGGCTCAGAACAGTTTAGAAGGATAATTAAAGTAAATGATGGTTTTGTTCTAGTTGGTTTGGTTGATCCTTCTCCTAAAAATGGTGATTTTTTAAATTATGATTTAATAGCACGTAGGGATGAGGCTATTATTTTAAAACTAGATGAGCAATTAAAAGTGGTTTGGAGAACTTTATTTGGTGGGACTTATGACGATATGTTTAGTGATGTAAAAAAAACATCAGATGGCGGCTATATAACTGTAGGCTATTCCAACTCGAATGATGGTGATATGGAAGGGTTAGGCTATAATCCTGGAAAATTAAATAGTGAAGCTTTAATTGTAAAATATGATTCTACTGGTAAACTCCAATATAAAAAAACATTTAGGGGCGAGTCAAATGAAAGATTTTTAACAGTTATTGAAGTTAATGATGGGTACATAGCCGTTGGGTATAGTCATTCTTCACAAATGGAGATGGAAGGTATAAAAAAAACAACTAATATAATTAGTGATGGAATTATAGTAAAGTATGATAAAACATTAACAAATGTATTATTTAAAAAGAGTTTTGGTGGTAGTAATGAGGATTTGTTATATGATATATTAAAATTGTCAGATGATTATTTTATTAGCGTTGGCTATTCAAAGTCAGTTGATTATGATTTACAAAGCCTCAATATTGCAGATACTGGATATAAAAAAGCAGTTTTAATAAAGTATAATGCTACTAATGGAATGATTGTAGATAAACATATATTTGGTGGTAGTAATAGTGATGCTTTTTATAAAATGATAAAAACAAAGGATAATAATTATGTTGTAGCTGGTACAACTTTTTCAAGTGATGTTGAATTAAAAAACTTTAATAAAGGTCATAGTGATGCAATACTTGTTAAATATGATAAAAGTTTAAATTTAATTAAAGGGTTTCAAGAACCGGTTGTTTTAATCGATAAACTAAAAGAAATAACTCCTGATTATGGTATTAAAATAGAATCTAAATACTTAAATTTATATACAACTAACAATCCTGAAATTGATTTAAATAATTGGTGCACCTCTTATAATATTTATACAACAGGTAATACCAGTAACTATTATTATGGTAATTGTTTAAGACCATATAATGATGATGATTTTAAATTGTTAAGCTCACCAGAGAACGCAGGTGGATCAGTGCCAGTTACTATTGGGGAAAATACAATTAATATAATTAAACAACCGGATAATTTTAAAAACTGGCATCGATTATTATTTTATTTTGGTTATAGTGGTGGAGATATGGAAATATCAAATTTAAAATTGATTTTTGAAGATAGTTATATTGGAAATATTAAAGATTCGGTTAACAATGGATATATAGAACCTTTAGTCACAATATCATCAATAACAAATGAAGGAAGACCATCAGGATTGATGCCAACTGTTTTTGATATAATAAATGAAAACGGTAGTACTGGTATTGCTAGTTATCCATTAACATATATTAATTTAAAGCCTAAGAAATCTAAACTTACCGGCATTAAATTTAATGCTTTGAGGAATGTTAGTACTGAACACGATGGTGTAAACATTAGTGAAATGCGAAATTTTGATATGTCAATAATTCCGTCAAAATAAATTTTAAATATTAAAAAGGTCAAGAATAAAATCTTGGCCTTTTAAATTATAATATGTTTAATTATTTAATATTATAAATTTGTCACTATAATCTATATTAATTGTTGTGTTTGGTTTAATTTGTTCATTTAACAAAGCGTTGGCAATTAAAGTTTCAATGTTTCGGCTTACATATTTTTTCAAAGGTCTAGCCCCAAAGAAAACATCATATGAGTTATTAATAATGTGTTTTTTGGCACTATCTGTTAGACTAATTGTTATGTTTAAATCAATCAGTCTTTTTTCAATATCTTTTATTACTTTATTTAAAATGATAGAAATATTATCTTTTGATAATGAATTAAAAATAATGATTTCATCAACTCTATTTATAAATTCTGGTCGGAATGTTTTTCTTAATTCTAAATTAATTAATTCTTCCTTATTATCTTTATTATCCAAAATATATTCACTACCTAAATTAGAAGTCATTATAATGATTGTGTTTTTAAAGTCAACAGTTCTTCCGTGAGAATCAGTGATTCGTCCATCATCTAATATTTGTAATAAAATATTAAAGACATCGCGATGGGCTTTTTCGATTTCATCAAATAGAACAATACTGTAGGGATTCCTTCTAACCGCTTCCGTTAATTGTCCGCCTTCATCATAACCAACATAACCAGGAGGTGATCCAATTAATCTAGATACCGAAAAACTTTCCATATATTCACTCATATCAATTCTAATCATATGTTTTTCATTGTCAAACAATTCATAAGCAAGAGTTCTAGCTACTTCAGTTTTACCAACGCCGGTTGGTCCTAAAAAAATAAAGGAACCAATAGGTCGATTGGGGTCTTTAATGCCGGTCCTAGCCCTTAAAATAGCATCGGTTACTAATTCAATCGCGTTATCTTGCCCAATTACTCTTTTTTTCATATTACTATTTAAATTTAGTAATCGCTCGCGTTCGCCATCAACTAATTTATGAACTGGAATATTAGTCCATTTTGCAACTACTTCCGCAATTGCGTTTTCATCGACAGTATCACTTAATATATGTGATTCATCTTGTTTATAGAATTCTTTTAATTCTAGTTCTAATCTTGGAATGGTCCCATGTCGTAATCTTGCTGCAGTTTCTAAATCGTATTTGTTTTCGGCTTGATCTAAAGAAAATTTTGCTTTTTCAATCTCTTCTTTTTTCTTATTAATTTTCTCATTGATTTCTTTTTCTTTTTCCCAAGCGCTTCTTAATTCGTTTTCTTCCTTCTTAAATTCTTTAATTTTAGTTTTTAATTCGGTTACTCTTTTTTTACTATTTTCATCGGTTTCATTTTTTAAAGCTTCATGTTCAATTTCTAATTGCATAATTTTTCTTGTTAAATCATCTAATTCAACTGGGACTGAATTCATTTGTACTTTAATTGTCGCACACGCTTCATCAACTAAATCGATAGCTTTATCAGGCAAAAAACGATCAGTTATATATCGATTTGATAAAACCGCAGCAGATACTAAAGCTTTGTCAGAAATGTTAACACCGTGATAAACTTCAAAGCGCTCTTTTAAACCCCTTAAAATTGTAATTGTATCCAAGACAGTTGGTTCTTTAATAATAACTTTTTGAAAACGTCTTTCTAAAGCACCATCTTTTTCAATATATTTACGGTATTCATTTAAGGTAGTAGCACCAATACAGTGAATTTCACCTCTAGCAAGCAATGGTTTTAATAGATTTCCAGCATCCATTGCCCCTTCGGTGGCTCCTGCTCCTACAATTAAATGTAGTTCATCGATGAACATAATAATTTCTCCATTTGATTTTTTCACTTCATCGAGTATAGTCTTTAAACGTTCTTCGAATTCGCCACGATATTTAGCACCCGCTACTAGTGCCCCCATGTCTAGCTCCCATATTTTTTTATTTTTTAATGTGTCAGGAACATCGCCTTTTACTATTCGTGCAGCTAATCCTTCAATAATTGCAGTTTTACCAACTCCAGGTTCACCAATTAGCACAGGATTATTTTTGGTTTTTCGTGATAAAATTCTCGTAATACTACGAATTTCTTCATCGCGTCCAATAACTGGATCAATTTTACCATCCTTAACATCTTGGACAATGTCCCGTCCATATTTTTCTAGTACATTTTCCAAATTTTCTTGATATGGAACATTATTCATATTATCCCTCCTTTAATTATTATGATACATAATAATATAATTATATCACCACTATTAGCACTTGTCAAGCAAGAGTGCTAAAACAATGTAATAATTTTACTCTTTATATTATCATTTAATAGTATTTTTAAAATTATTTTGTTATAATGTATATGAGGTGGTAGGATGCTAAAAAAACTTAATTATATTATTTTAATGTCTATTTTTTTAATTCCTATGTTTATTCAACCATTAAATGTAAGTGCGAACGGAAAAAGATTGAGGGATTTATTAGAAAATTTAGATAGACTAGAACAAGAATTAAAAAAAATTAATAATGATAAAAATTTAACAGAGAGTCGAATTAATCAAATTATTGGCAATGTTGAACGTATTAACAATGAAGTTGTTAGTATTGAGAAAAAGATAGTTGAAATATCTAATGAGATTGAACAATTAAATCAAGATATAATTGAAAAAGAAGAAGATATAAAAAAGTTAGTTAATTTTTTACAATTATCAGCCGGCGAAAATGCTTATTTAGAATATGCGTTTGGGGCAGCCACATTAACGGATTTTATTTATAGACTATCAATCGTTGAACAATTAACAAAACACAATGATAAATTAATTAATGATATGAATGAAATGATTGAATCACAAAAACAAAAATCAAAAGATTTAGCACAACATAAAGTTGATATTAAAGTTAAACGTGAAACTTTAATTGCCGAACAATTTAAATTAGGTGATAAAATTAGTATCTTAGCCGAAAATTCATTATCTAAAACTGAAGAAATAGCTGATGCTAGAAAAACAATTCGTAATTATGAAAAATTAGGATGTAAGCCTAATGACTTATTAGTTGAGTGTACAAGAGTTAATTCAGACGTAGCATTCGCCCGTCCACTAACGGCAGGTGTTATTACCAGTCCTTATTCTTATCGTTATCATCCAATTACTGGTGTTTATCATCAACATTTGGCCTTAGACATCGCTAATAGTACAGGTACTCCTTTATTTCCTACTGCAAATGGGACTGTTGTTCACATTGGATTTAGTACCTGTGGTGGTAATTATGTAACAATTCAACACGTTGTTAACGGAAAATATTATGCTTCAAGATATATGCATATGAATCGAGTATATGTTAGTGTTAATCAAAAAGTTACAAGAGATACTCAAATAGGCACCGTTGGTGGTGGTGAATCATATGATCGTTGTTCAACTGGGTCGCATGTTCACTTCCAAATAGCACAAGGTGTTTATGCTCAAGACTTTTATAGTTTTACAACACCACATACTATAGACCCTGCAACTTTAATTAACTTTCCGCCATTAGGCATTTGGTTTACAAGTAGATACAGAAAATATTAAAAGGTGATTATATGTTTAAAAAAAGCAAAACTAAAGATGTTGAAGAAATAATGGTTTTAACAAAAAAAATCTTGAAAATTGTTTATATATTTATTATTTTTCTAAGTTTATATTTAATCTTAGGAATTGTAAAAGAGTTACATCTTTTCAATTTTGTTTTAACAGTTTTAAAAATCTTATCCCCACTTTTTATTGGAATATTTATTGCTTGGCTATTTGATCCTTTTGTTAAATATTTACAACAAAAAGGAATTAAAAGAAGCTATGGTGCAATCATTGTTTATATTATCTTTATTGGTTTAATAGTTATTTTAATAAGTGCAATTATTCCAATATTAAATGATCAAATAAACGATTTTGCCAAAACTATACCATCAATATTAGAAACTTTTAATGGTTGGATTAATAATTTATTTGATAAAATTTCCATTAATAGTGATTTAGATGTTCAAATAATTAAAAATGAAATATTTGCTTTTTTAGAAACAATTGGTAATGAATTACCAACTAATTTACCAAAATTAACAATTGATTTTATAAAAGCCTTTTTCTCAGGTATCGGTGTTTTTTTAGTTAGTTTAGTCATTGGTTTTTATCTATTAAATAGTTTTGAAAATGTAAATGAATTAATTATTACGATGTTTCCAATAAAATATCAAAATGATGCTCGAGAATTTACTAATGAATTGAATTTATCAATGCGCAAATTCGTTCAGGGAATGTTATTGGGAGCAACTATAATATTTTTAATAAGTGCGATTGGTTTTTCACTAGCCGGCCTAAAAGGAGCTTTATTATTTAGTTTGTTTTGTGGAATAACTAATATAATTCCTTTTATTGGTCCTTATATTGGTGGTATACCAGCTGTAATTGTTGCTTTTAGTCAAAGCACACAAATTGGTATATTTGTATTGTTAATAATTGTTATTGTACAGTTTATTGAAGGTAATTTTATTCAACCATTATTAATGAGCAAAATGATGAAATTACATCCAGTAACTGTCATTCTTGGACTTTTAATATTTGGTTATTTTTGGGGAATAATAGGTATGATTTTATCAACACCAATTATTGCTACTACTAAACTTGTTTTTTCATTTTTTAAAGAGAAATTCGCACAACTATAACTTTAATAATGGAGGTATTTATGGAAATAAAAACAACAAAGCCTAAAATATATATAATTGCTGGCAAGGCAAGAAGTGGTAAAGACACAGTTGCAACTACAATTAATAAAATTTGTAAAAAAAATAACTTAAAGCATATTAATTTGCAATTTAGTTTGTATATTAAAGAGTACGCAAAAAAAATAAGTGATTGGGATGGAAATGATGAGACTAAACCTCGTGAACTTTTACAATTTTTAGGGACTGATCTTATTCGCAATAAAATCGATCAGTTATTTTTTGTAAATAGGATAGTTGAGGATATTATGGTTTATTCATATTTCTTTGATGTAATTACAATAAGTGATACAAGATTTAAATTAGAAATAGATATACCGAAATCTAAGTTTGAAAATGTCAAATCAATTCAAGTTGTACGACCACAACTTAATAATGAATTAAGTTTATCCGAACAACAACATAAATCAGAAATTGATTTAGATGATTATATGGGATATGATTATACTATTGTTAATGATGGTACATTGAATGATTTAGAAAAAGAAGTTTATAAAATTATAAAGAAGGATTTGATATAATGAAAAAGTTAAGTCATAATGAAATGAGAAAAATTTGGTTTTCTTTCTGGAAAAGTAAGAACCACGAAATAATACCAAGTGCTTCATTAGTTCCCGTTAATGATCCTACTTTATTATGGATTAATGCGGGTGTTACTCCATTAAAAAAATATTTTGATGGTACATTAATACCTAATAATGATCGCATGGCTAATTGTCAAAAATGTATTAGAACTAATGATATTGAAAATGTTGGTAAGACAGCGCGTCATGCAACATTTTTTGAAATGTTAGGAAATTTTTCAATCGGTGATTATTTTAAAAAAGACGCTATTACATGGTCATGGGAATATTTAACGAGTGAAAACTGGTTAAATATTAATCCAAACAAACTATATGTAACTATTTATCCAACTGATGAAGAAGCATATGAAACATGGCGTAGTTTAGGAGTTCCGGAAGGGCATATTATTCGATTAGAAGGTAATTTTTGGGAAATTGGGCCAGGACCAAGCGGGCCATGTAGCGAAATTTTTTATGATCGCGGCGAAGAGTATGATAAAGAAGGTTTAGGTCTTCGCCTTTTAAAAGAAGACCTTGAAAATGATCGTTATATTGAAATTTGGAATAATGTATTTAGTATGTATAATGCGGAAGAACATTTAGAGCGAAAAGATTATAAAGAATTACCAAGTAAAAATATTGATACCGGGATGGGATTAGAGCGAATGCTTGTTATTTCTCAAAATGTTGATACTATTTTTGATACCGATTTATTTATACCGATTATCAACAAAATTGAAGAAATAACTAATCAATCTTATAATCAAGCAATGCCATTTAAAGTAATTGCTGAGCATACGAGAACTGTTACCTTTGCTTTAGCTGATGGTGCTAATTTTGGTAATAGTGGTCGTGATTATGTTTTAAGACGTTTATTAAGACGGGCAATTCGATATGGGAAAAAGTTATCAATGGAGGAACCTTTTATATATAGAGTGGTTCCAACAATCGTCGATGTAATGAATGAAGCATACCCATATTTAAAAGAACATGAAATGAGTATTATGGAAAAAATAAAAAATGAAGAAGAATTATTTCATAAAACTTTAATAGAGGGTGAAAAAAGATTAAGTGAATTAATAAAAAATAATCTTGATAAAAAAATAAGTGGTGCTGATGCTTTTAAATTATATGATACTTATGGTTTTCCATTAGAGCTAACAATTGAATTCGCACACGAAAATGGTTTTACTGTTAACGAAAATGAGTTTGCTGAAAGTATGAGAAAACAACAAGAACAAGCAAGAACTTCACGTTTAGAAGTTTATAGTATGAATATTCAAAATGAAGATTTAATTAATTTTCAAACAGAAAGTACTTTTGTAGGGTATGAAAAATTAATTGTAAGCACTAAAATTGTTGGGTTATTTGATGGTAAAAACATTGTCAATACTTTGTCGAATGAGGGCTATATAGTTTTAGAAGAAACTCCATTTTATGCTGAATCAGGTGGTCAAGTATCAGATAGTGGGATATTGGAAATAAAAGGAAAAACAATTGAAGTAATTGATTTATTTAAAGGTCCCAATAACCAACACTTTCATCATGTTAAATTTACAGGACAATTAAATGTAAACGATGAAGTAATTGCTCAAGTTGACGAAACAAAAAGACAAAAAATAATGAAAAACCACAGTGCAACTCATCTTTTGCAGAAAGCTTTAAGAGAATTATTTGGCGATAAAATAATTCAAGCTGGTTCACGGGTTGATGAAAACACACTTCGTTTTGACTTTGTTTATGATAAAAGAATCAATGATAATGAAGTAATAAAAATAGAAGAAATTGTTAATTCAAAAATTCAAAAATCAACACCAACCAAAATCGAAATAATGTCTCTAGATGAAGCAGTAGCAAAAGGGGCAATAGCTTTATTTGAAGAAAAATATGGTGATCAAGTTAGAGTTTTAACAATAGCTGATTCAGTTGAATTATGTGGTGGTACCCATGTTGAGAATGTGAAAGATATTGGTCGTTTCGCAGTTAAAAATATTGAATCAAAAGGAAATAATATTTATCGTATTGAAGGTGCGACAGCTAGTAATATTACTGATGAATTATTTGCAGCAATAAAACCATATAATGATAGTATGATTAAACTGCTTCTAAAAGCTAGAAAAATTGTTGAACAAGCTCATCAAGAAGGAATAAGATTAGAATTTAATTTTGATATTAATCATGATGCACCTCAAACTTATAAAGATGTTGTATTTAATCGTAAAGAACTTAGTCAAATTAAAGAAAATGTTCAATTATTAGAAAAAAATTATGTTAATGCTAAGATAAAAAAAGCTTTATCTAATTTAAGTGTTTTTGAAGAAAAGTTAGAAAAAATAAACAATATCGATACTATTATTATGAGCGTTAATGATTATTCGCTTGATGTTTTAAAAGAAATAGTTAATACTTTATCAAATAGATATAAACACAGCTTAATATTTATTGCAAATATTGTTAATAATAATGTTAATTATATTGCGCGCTCAACTAATAGTTTAAAAGAAAAAATAAATTGTGGTGAAATAATTAAAGATATTGCAATTAAATCAAATGGAAGTGGTGGCGGAAGTGGTACTTATGCCCAAGGTGGTGGAACTTTAATTGATAGTGTCAACCAACATTTAGATTCAGTAAAAGATATTGTCAAAAATATTAATAAATGATAAAATATATTTGTATTTATAGGGAGTGATTATATGGATAAAACAAAAGTATATGATAGTGAAATTATTCAAGATGCTTTAATTGAAGAAACAATTAAAGAAGTTATTGAAATACTAGAAGATAGAGGTTATAATCCGGTAAATCAAATAGTTGGTTATTTAATGAGCGGTGATCCTGGTTATATTTCTAGTCATAAAGAAGCTAGAAATAAAATCACAAAGTTTGATCGTACTAAAATATTAGAATGCTTAATTAGAAATTATCAAAAATAATGCGTTTTTTAGGGTTCGATTTAGGTACTAAAACATTAGGTATTGCTATAAGTGATTTAACAAATACTATTGCTAGCCCATTAAAAACAATAAGATTTCAAGAAAGTGATTATGACTCTATAATCCCAGAAATAGAAGAAATAGTCATTCGGGAAAAAATTGATAAAATTATTTTAGGTCTCCCAAAAAATATGAATAACACATTGGGTGAGAGGGCCCAAGAAACGATTAAGTTTCAAGAAAAGTTAAAACAAAATTTAAATATAGAGGTAATTTTGCAGGATGAAAGACGAACTACTGTCGAAGCTAATAATTATATGTTAGAGGCTAATTTGTCTAGAAAAAAGCGAAAAGAAAAAATAGATACTCTTTCAGCTGTAATAATATTACAGACATATTTAAATAAATTGAAAGGAAGATAATATGGAAGAAAAATTAACTTTTACAATTATTGGTGAAGATGGTAATGAAATAGAGTGTGAGGCTTTATTTACATTTGACTCAGAAGAAACAGGAAACTCTTATATGGTATATACTGATAATTCAATCGATGAAGATGGTAATGTTAAAGTATATGCTGCAATTTATAATCCAGAAGATGGTGAAGAAGGTATTTTAAAACCAATTGAATCAGATAAAGAATGGGCTATTGTTGAAACAATCTTAAATGAAATTCAAGACGATTTTGAAGAAGAAGATGAAGATGAGCAATAGCTCATCTCTTTATATTGAGGTGAACAATGAGCAGTAAAAAGATTTTAGTTTTAATAGTAGTAATTTTATTACCAATACTAATATATATTTATATGACCGGTCCTGTTAGTAGAAAAGATATAAAAACAGAAATTGTTATCCATGAAGGAATGTCTTATTTATCAATTACTGATTTATTGAAAGAAAAAAAATTAATCAAATCAAAACTGTTTTATAAAATTCATGTTAAACTAACCAATCCTAAACCGTTAACTCAATGTGATTATATATTGAGCACAAAAATGGGGATAAGAGGGGTTGTAAAAGAATTAAGCCAAAGTTGTAAAACTTTAACAATTACTATACCTGAGGGCCGTCATTTAGAACAAATTGCTGAAATTGCATCTAACGTAACGAATAATAAAAAAGAAGATTTAATGAAAATTTGGAATAGTGAAGAATTTGTTCGAAAAGTAATTGATAAATATGAATTTATAAATGATGAAATAAAAAAAGATGGAATCCGTTATCCATTAGAAGGTTATTTTTTTCCATCAACATATGAACTAGCGAATAAAAATGTGACACCAGAATATATCGCATATAAAATGTTAGATCAGTTAGATGTGATTTATAATAAATATAAAAATGATATAAAAAATAGTAAATATACTTTTCATGAAATATTAACTTTAGCAAGTGTTGTTGAATATGAGGCGATTTTAGATGAGGATCGTCCATTAATTGCAAGTGTTTTTTATAATCGATTAAGCCCTGCTAACACTCAGACAAATGGTTTATTACAAAGCTGCGCTACAACAGGGTATGCTATTAATCAACATAAATTGAGGTACACCGATAAAGATAATCAAACTGACTCTCCATATAATACCTATTTATATCCAGGGCTCCCTATTGGTCCGGGTAATTCTCCAGGTGAGAAAAGCATAGTAGCAACTTTGAAACCGGCTAACACAGAATATTATTATTTTTTAGCAAATGTATGTGATCCTAATAATCAAAAAACAGAGTTTTTTAAAACTTACTCTGAGCATGAAACTAGGGCTAGTAAATTATTTCCATGTCGTTAACACACATTGAAGAATACGCTAAAAAAAATAATATTCCAATTATGCAAAAAGAAGGAATTGATTATTTAATTAATTATATAAAGTTAAATAATATAAAAAACATTTTAGAAATAGGTTCGGCAATTGGTTATTCAGCAATCAAAATGGCACTCATTTCTGATGATATAAAAATAACAACGATTGAAAGAGATGAGGTAAGGTATTTAGAAGCCATTAAAAATATTAATGAATTTGATTTAAATAATCAAATAAATATTATTTTAGACGATGCTTTAAATGTTAATCTTAATCAAAAATTTGATTTAATATTTATTGATGCCGCCAAAAGTAAATATCTTGACTTTTTTGAAAAATTCAAATATAATCTAATGCCAGGTGGTATAATTATCACCGATAATATAAATTTTCATGGCTTAACAAAAGATGTAGAAAAAATAAAGAGTAGAAATTTAAAATCATTAGTTAAAAAAATTAATAAGTATGTTGATTTTTTAAAAACTAATCGAGAATTTACAACTACATTTATTGATGTTGGTGATGGAATAAGTATAAGCAAAAAGAAGTAGTATTTGCTACTTTTTTAATACTTAAAAGGAGGTTTTAAATTGTCAAAGATTATTACAATTCCTAAAAATAAAGAAATGATTAAATCTTTATTAAATGATAGCGATGCTTTTATAATTGGTGTTGAAGGTTTAAGTATTAATTTGCCATTTTATAACACATTAGATGAAATGGTTGAAATAATTCAATATTTAAATAATAATAACAAAGAGGTTTTTATTTCTTTAAATAAAAATATGTTAAATAAAGATTTAAATTCTTTAGAACAAACATTACTAAAATTAAATGAATTAGATATAACAGGTGTCTTATTTTATGATATGGCTATTATTAATTTAAAAGAAAAATTAAATTTAAATCTTGAACTAGTATGGGCTCAAGAACATTTTGTAACAAATTATGACACAACTAATTATTGGTATAATTTTGGGGTAAAATATGCCTTAGTGTCAGGTGAGATTACTTATGATGAAATAATAGAAATAAGGAATAACACCAAAATGAAATTAATAGTTCCAGTATTTGGTCATTTACCAATGTTTGCATCAATTAGGCATTTAGTTAATAATTATTTAGATTTCTTTGATATTAATAAAACAAATAATCAATACTATATGAAAAAAGAAGGACGTTTATATCCAATTATAGATAATAGCGATGGTACTTTTGTTTATTCTGCTAATGTCTTAAATGGTTTAGAAGAAAGTATTCAACTAAAAGGGCAAAACATAGATTATTTATTACTAGACTCTTATAATATTGATAACCAAATATTTTTAGAAATAGTAAAAATGTTTAAAACGATAAATGATAAAAACGTTAGTCAATATGATCAAAAAATTAATCAACTTATTAAAAATACCGATAAAGGATTTTTATATAAAGAAACAATTTATAAGGTGAAGAAG
This sequence comes from uncultured Muribaculaceae bacterium, assembly GCA_964629735.1. GTDB lineage: Bacteria > Bacillota_I > Bacilli_A > RF39 > UBA660 > CAZVQX01. Next base: position 55,342 of record CAZVQX010000002.1, on the reverse strand, counting down.
TATGAATAAAGTAAAACCAGAATTATTAGCGCCAGCAGGTGATTTAGAAAGACTAAAAATCGCACTATTGTATGGTGCCGATGCTGTATATATTGGTGGTGAGATGTTTGGTCTACGTGCCAATGCTGCTAACTTTACTATGGAAGAGATAAGAGAAGCGGTAGCGTTCGCCCACGGATTAAATAAAAAAGTTTATGTAACAGTAAATATTATTTTACATAATAAAGAAGTTGAACAATTATTGACATATTTACAAAAATTAGATGAAATAGGTGTTGATGCAATTATTGTAAGTGATCCAACAGTTATAAAAACAGCACTTAAACATACTAATTTGGAAGTTCATTTATCAACTCAACAATCAACATTAAATATAGAAGCGGCCTCATTTTGGAAAAAACAAGGTGTTACCCGAATTGTAATGGCTAGAGAAACTAGTTATAAAGATTTAAAGGCTATTAAGGATAATGTTGATATGGAATTAGAAACGTTTATTCACGGTGCTATGTGTGCATCAATGAGTGGTCGCTGTGTTCTGTCAAATTTTTTAACAGCACGTGATGCTAATCGTGGTGGATGTAGTCAAATCTGCCGTTGGGAATTTGATTTACTAGATAAAGACTTAAACAATATAACAGCGGAAAAAGATTTTACTTTCTGTACTAAAGATTTAATTATGTTAGAGCATATACCACAATTAATTGATTTAGGAATAACATCTTTTAAAATTGAAGGAAGAATGCGTTCGATTTATTATATTGCAACAGTTGTTGGAATATATCGACGTGTAATAGATAATTACTGGAACAATTCTAAAAATTATCAATATAATAAACAGTATGAAAAGATTTTAAGTAGGTGTGCTAATAGAGAATCAATTCCGCAATTCTTCAATACTACATGTAATCCTAATTATCAATATTACATTGGTCGTGAAGAAACAACAAATCAAGATTTTGTAGGATATATTTTAGATTATGATAAAAATACTCAGTTAGCAACTATTGAACAAAGAAATTATTTTGCTAAAGGTGATATAGTTGAAATATTTGGACCAGATAAAGATGCAATTGAGTTAATAATAGATGAAATAATAGATGAGGATAATAATATAATTGATATTGTTCGCCATCCCCAACAAATTGTTAAAATTAAAGTTGAAGAAGAAGTAAAAACTAATTATTTAATGAGAAAAAAAATTAATTAGAATAATTAAAAAAAATATGAGTATTATAGTTTAAAGAAAATATTGACAAAAAAATAATAATATAGTATATTTGATAGGTCAAAAAAACATTAAAGAGGTGATATAAATGACAAATACAAAAGAAGTATATTTAACAGAGGCTGGTTATGAGGAATTAAAAAAGGAGTTAGATTTTTTAAAATTCGAAAAAAGACCAGAAATTATAGAGGCCTTAAAAGAGGCAAGATCATTAGGTGACTTAAGTGAAAATGCTGAATATGATTCAGCTAGAACAGAACAAGGTATGTTAGAAGCTAAGATTCAAGAACTAGAGCATACTCTTGAAAAAGCTATTATTATTAAAAATGTTGATACTGATAAAGTAGCAGTTGGAAATAGTGTGAAGTTAGAATATTTAGATGATGGTGAAATTGAACAATATTCAATTGTTGGTAATAAAGAAGCTGATCCATTTAAAAATAAAATATCAAATGAATCACCAATTGCTAAAGCTATCAATGGATTAACAGTAGGAGATATCGCCACTGTCGATAGTCAAAATGGTCAATATAAAGTAAAAATAGTTGAAATTTTTTAATGTTGCCATATCATCATAAATTTGTTATAATTTAATTATGACTGGTTGTGGTAGTATGGAAAACACAAATATGTATAAAATTAAAAAAGAAGAATTCGCCCGATTTTAGGGTGTATTCTTCTTTTTTTCTTGAAGGGAGAGGTATGATGAAGGTTGATTATAATTTAACACTAATTTATTACATTAAATTACTAAAGAGTCAAAAACTTATTAAAACTTGGAAAGAAGGCGCAAAAATTTATTTTGATATTGAACAAAATGAAATATCGCCAAATGCCCTAAGTACACAAGCTAATAAAATTTTAATGAGTTCGGTTAATCCACAATTATTGTTTGATTATTGCGAAAAAACTGAACAATATACAAAACCAGAAAACAAACAAGGGCAACCGGTTGAAAAAATGAATGATAAATTAAATACTGATAGTATTATTAGAAGTTTATCAATTCCTAAAGAAGATTATAAACCAATTTTTGATATTGATATAGAGACCGATTCAAAGGAAATTATTCGCCAAAAAATAATTAATAAAATAAGTGATGATTTATTTTTATTAACTTATTTAGGTTTTAATCCAGGACGTTTTGAAGTTCAAAAAATAATAAGTGGTGCTTGGACAACGCCAGTAAAAGTTGAAAATGAACATGGTGAAAAAACTGTTGAAATGGTATTAAATGAAAAATTTAGTGTATCAATTACTAAGAGAAAAAATCCTATTCTTTTTTATACCAAAGAAGAATGTGATGCTTGGTTAGATGAATATTTATCAACTAGGAAAATAACGCCATTTGATTTTTTTGAAAATAAGCACGCAAAAACTAAAAAGAAACAACCAAATTATAATGATAATTTGGTTATGGTATGTCCAGGTCTCGAACTCCATATAGGTAAATTAGGATCAGTTGTAGATTTTGAAGATTTTTCAACAAAGCAAGCAATGTGGCGATTAAAACAGACCGTAATGGAGATTGTTGAATATCAGAAAAAACATAAAGCAACATCTTTAATTTTAGGAGTTGGTAATGATTATTTTAATAGTGATACCGTAGATGATAAAACTACCGCTGGAACCCAACAACATAATGACACCCGTTTTAAAGAAGTTTATTTATGGGGGAAAATAGGATACTTACAAATGATAGAAACTTTAAAAATGCAATTTGAAAAAGTAGTTATTAAAGGTAACCCGGGCAATCATGATGAAAAATCAAGTTTCAGTTTATTTACGAATATATATGATATATATAACATGACAAAAGATGAAAAAGTAGATGTTCAATTTTCTTATAAAGATTTAAGATATACAACTTGTTATGAATTCGGAAGAAATTTAATTGTTTTTTCACATGGTAAAAGTCCAGAAGGGAAAAATTTAAATGATAAAAACTTAGCTGAATCAATTAAATATCAATTCCCAGCTGAATATAATCGTGCTGATCGTGTTTACGTATTTGCTGGTCACATTCATCAAGACTCTGAAAACAAATTTGATAAAGTAACTGTTATTAGAACCGCATCATTAACCGGTATTGAAAACTGGCATTATTCAAATTTATATTTAGGTCAAAGACAAGGTCACAGTGTATATTTAATTGATAAAGAAAAAGGATATATTGGTAAACATAATATAACATTAACTGAAGAAGATAGGAAAAAAAGAATAAAAAGTATTGACCGAAATGAAAATGTAAATGTAATGAATACTATGACTGAAGCCTTAGATTTAAGTGATGAGAGTGTTCAAAGAGAACAATTGAAGAAAAAACTAAATCTCTTAAAACGTAAAATAAATTATGTTGGTAAAAAATATCAAAATACTTTAAAAAAGATTTCAGAAGTTTTAGACATTGATTTAAGTCAATATAATGAAGAAGAAATAAATCAATTAATGTCAATATTAGGATATGGTGAAGAAATAAAACCATTAGAAACTGAAAAAAAATTAGTTTTAAAATATAAAAAAGACATAGAGTAATCTTTACTCTATGTTTTTAATAAGATATAATGTCAAACTTAAACATCTACTTGTAAAAGCATTATAAATATTATATACTATTATAAGTGAAAAGGAGGATATCATGGAAAATAAAAATATTAAACATGTAAATATTGAAATTAAAGGTGATAAATGGAAAAAAGCAATTGAGGAATCTTTTGAAAAAGCTAATGCCAAAGCTAAGATAGATGGATTTCGTCCTGGTAAGGCACCTAAAGAAGTTTATATAAAGAAGTATGGTGAACACTCTTTATATATAGAAGCGGCTGAATCTTTATTACAAGATGCTTATATGCAAGTTTTTCAGGAAAATAAAGATTTAGAAATAGTAGCACAACCAGATGTTGCTATTGGTAACTTAGATAAAGATGGTGTAGAATATGTTTTTACATTAACTTTAAAACCAGAGGTTAAACTTGGTAAATATAAAGACTTAAAAGTTGCTAAAGATAAAGTAGAGGTTACTAAAGAAGAAGTTGATAATGCTTTAGAACAAACCCTAGTTAATTTTTCTGAAGAAAGAGTTAAGGCCGATAAAATTGTTGCAGGTGACACTGCTATAATAGATTTTGAAGGATTTAAAGATGAAGTTCCTTTTGAAGGTGGTAAAGGTGAAAATTATCCATTAAAAATTGGAAGTAATACTTTTATTCCAGGATTTGAAGAACAACTTATTGGTATGAAAACGGGAGAAACAAAAGATATTAATGTAACATTCCCTGAGGAATATCATAGCGATGAGTTAAAGGGTGCACCAGTTGTTTTTAAAGTAACCATAAAAGAAGTAAAAGAAACAATAGTACCGGAATTAAATGAAGAATTTTTTGAAGACTTTGGAATGGAAGGTATTACTACTGAAGAAAGTTTAAGAAAACAACTTGAAGAAAATTTAGTAGCTAAAAAAGAAATGGAAGCTGAAAATAAGTACATTGATAAATTATTAGAAGAATGTGCTAAAACGGTTGAAATTGACATTCCTGAAGTTATGATTGATGAAGAAACTCAACGTATGATTAGTCAATTTGATGAAACTTTAAAAATGCAAGGTCTTAATTTAGAAAGTTATTATCAATTAACTCAATTAAAAGAAGAAAATTTAAAAGAACAAATGAAACCAGAAGCAACTAACCGGGTTAAATATCGTTTAATGTTAGAAGAAATTGCCAAAGTTGAAAATATTTCTATTACTGATGAGAAGGCTGAAGAAGAAGCAATTAAATTAGCAGAAAAGTATCAAATGGAAAAAGAAGAATTTTTAAAATTATTTGGCGGAATTGAAATGATTAAATATGATCTTCAAATGCGTGGTGCGATTGAAGTGTTAAAATCATAAAATAAGTAATTAAAAGAACTTAAAAAAGCTAGTTTGTTAAACTCAAACAATTTCAAAAGTTCTTTTTTTATTTTTCCTAAATTATCAATAACATGCTATAATAAATTAAGGAGTGATGTTTATGGTTGTGGAAGTATTAGTTGAATTAAAAGCCAAACGGGTTGCTAAAACATTTACTTACAATGTACCTAAACATTTAACCAATGATGCTGCTATAGGTAAACGTGTTTTAGTATCATTTGGTCATCGCCATTTAGAAGGTTTTATTTTAAAAATTGAAAAGAAACAAAAAGAATATGATTATGAACTAAAAGATATAATTGAAATAATAGATAAAGAACCTATATTAAATGATGAATTATTAAAATTAGGCAATTATATTAGCAAAAAAACATTGTCGCCACTAATTAGTTGTTATCAAACAATGTTACCAACAGGGCTAAAAGCTAAACAAAATGTTATTATTAATAAAAAATATACAAAATATTTAAAAATAAAAGATATAAATATCACCATTACTAATGAAAAACAATTGGAAATAATAAATAAAATTATGAAAGAAGAAAAATCATTAAAAAGTGAATGTAATAAGATATCAGTTTATGGTGTAAACAAATTGTTAGAGTTAGGTGTAATTTATGAAGTTAAAGAAGAAGTATATCGTCTTAATATAGATGCGGAGATAAAACCTAAAAATATTGTTTTAACAAAAAATCAATCTTCAGTTGTTAAAACTGTGTTAAATAGTAAAGATTTTAAACCATTCCTGCTTCATGGGGTAACAGGTAGTGGTAAAACAGAAGTATATATGCATGTTATTGAAGAAGTTTTAAAACAAGGTAAAGAAGCAATTGTTTTAGTACCTGAAATTAGTTTAACCCCACAAATGGTTAATAATTTTAAAACTCGTTTTGGTAATAATATAGCAATCATTCATAGTCGATTAAGTAACGGTGAACGATATGACGAATGGCGAAAAATTGTAAAAAGGGAAGTTTCAATTGTCATTGGGGCAAGAAGTGCAGTTTTTGTCCCCTTCAATAATATAGGTGTAATTATTATTGATGAAGAACATTCAACTACATATAAACAAGAAAACATTCCCAAATATAATACTTCAGATATTGCAATATATCGTGGTAAATACCATAATTGTCCTGTTATTTTAGGCAGTGCAACTCCTTCAATCGAGAGTTATACACGTGCTAAAATGGGAATTTATGAATTGTTAGAACTTAAAAATAGAATAAATAATAATATGCCACAAATTCATTTAGTTGATATGCGTGTTGAAAATAAAAAAGGATATCGTATTTTATCAAAAATATTAATTGATAAAATTAATCAAACTTTAACTCGTGGTGAACAAGTAATGTTATTATTGAATAGAAGAGGTTATTCAACAATAATAACTTGTCATGATTGCGGGCATACAGCTAAGTGTCCAAATTGTGATATTCCTTTAATTTATCATAAAACAACAAATAATCTTCAATGTCATTATTGTGGATTTATTTCATCTGAAAAAGACAATTGTTGGAATTGTGGTAGTAAAAATATTAACCAATATGGATTAGGAACTCAAAAATTAGAAGAAGAGGTTAAAAAAATAATACCTAATGCTAAAACAATAAGAATGGATATTGATACAACGGTTAGGAAAGGTAGTCACGAAAAAATATTAAGGGCATTTCAAAAACAAGAATATAATGTTTTAATTGGGACTCAAATGATTTCCAAAGGATTAGATTTTGATATGGTTACTTTAGTTGGTGTGCTAAACGGTGATGCTACTTTAAATATTCCCGATTTTAGAAGCGCTGAACGAACATTCCAATTATTAAATCAAGTCTCAGGCCGAGCGGGGCGAAGTGATCGTTTAGGAGAAGTGATTATACAAGCTTTTAACTTAGACCATTATAGTATTAACTATGCATTGAATAATGATTATATTGGTTTTTATAATGAAGAGATGAATATCAGACAATTTTTAGGATATCCCCCATTTTATAATCTTACATTAGTAAAAGTTTATAGTAAAAACTCTAAATTAGTGGAGGAAGAAGTTAATAAAATATTTTATTATTTAAAAAATAAAGTATCAACTGACGTTACTTTACTTGGTCCCAGCCCAGCTAGTATTCCTAAAGTAAATAATATTTATTATTATCAAATTATTATTAAATATAAAACAACTAAAAAATTAATGCCCTTATTACAAAATATAAATAATCATTATAAAAACAATAATAAAATAGACGTTGAGATTGATATTAACCCAATAAGGCTATAGTTATTTATAAATATATATGGTAAAATAATAGAGGTGATGATATGGATTATAGTAAAATAGTTGTAGAAAAAAATTTAAAAATAATATTTATGGGAACGCCAGAATTTAGTGTTCCAATTTTAGAGGGATTAATTGAAAATTATAAAATCCGGGCAATTGTTACTCAGCCAGATCGTTTAAAGAAAAATAGTGAGTTTGTACCAACGCCAATTAAGCAAGTAGGTATTAATAATACCATTTTAGTAATTCAACCAGAAAATATTAAAGAAGCAATAGATGAAGTTTTAGCACTTGAACCTGATTTAATTATAACTTCAGCATATGGTCAAATATTACCTAAAGAAATAATAGATTACCCACGACTTGGTTGTATTAATGTTCATGCCTCACTATTGCCTAAATTAAGAGGTGGCGCTCCAATTCATCGGGCTATTATTGCCGGACATACTAAAACCGGTGTTACTATTATGCATATGGATACAGGTATGGATACTGGTGATATAATATCACAAGAAGAAATAAAAATTGAAAATAATGATACTGCGTCTAGTTTACATGATAAATTAAGTATTTTAGGTAGAGATTTATTACTTAAAACCTTACCGAGTATAATTGACGGAACTTCACATAGAGTAAAACAAAATGATGAAGAAGCAACTTATGGTTTTGTTATAAAAAGACAAGATGAAAAAATCAATTTTTCAAAAACAAAAAAACAAATATATAATCAAATTCGAGGACTTAATTCTTGGCCGGGTGCATACTGCTATTTTAATGGAAAAATATTAAAAGTATGGGAATCTTATCCTACAGATAGGTTTTACTCAGGTTTATTTGATGGTGAGATAACTCGCATATATGAAGATGGTTTTGGTGTAAAAGTAAGTAATGGCGAAATAGTTTTCACAACTGTTCAGCCGGAAGGTAAAAGAAAAATGAGTGCGACTGATTTTCTTAATGGTTTTGGTAATAAAGATTCAATTATTGGGAAGATATTAGATTAGAAGTTATATGAAACCAAAAAAATCATTGAAAGAAATAATTCAAAACAAACAATATCGTGCTTTAATTATTTTAGGGTTATATTTTATATTTTTTGCAACAATTTTATTATCAATTAAACCCGCAACTAATCAGCTCAAACCTAATCCAAAACCAATTGAAAAACAAGAAGCTTTAGAAAAATATAAATTAATGAAACAATATCGTTTTCATTATCAAGTAAATTATTTAGATGAAGGATTAAAGCTATATGAGCTAAACGGGGCTTTCAATAATGGTATATTTGAATTTGACTTAAATAATGTTAAATATAAATTATTTGGTGATAATTTATTTATAGTACATGAAGAAAAACTCGAAAAAATTGATGATCCTATTATTGAAATGATTATTTCATATAATCCTGAAAATATTTATCAATTAATTAAAGTTTCTGAATTAACATCAAAAACAGAATTGTATGGAAGTTATTCGGTTGAAAAAACATATTATTCTAACACTACTGATGAAGACGAACCGGTAATTGTTGTTGTTAAAACAATTGAAAAAGAAGAATTTATTAATAAAATTTCAATTAATTTTGAAGATATTGATACAAACCCAGCAACTTTTAAAAAAATTCAGTCCTTAGTTGTTAGTTATGAAAAGGAGTAAAAAATGGAGTTAATTATTATATTTGTATTACTAGTATTAGTATTGTTTGTATTTAAAAGATTTGATAGTTTTGTCTATTTTATAGCAATATTAGATATATTTTTAAGAATTGTTAATTTTTTAAAAAATAATATAGCGTCGCCAGAAATACAAAAATTCATTAATGTTTATATGCCGACATCTTTACCAAGTGTCATAAATAAATATACAAGTGGAGTTTTTAATGAAATCATAATGTGGGCATTCGTTGTTAATTTTATAATTTTTGAAATATATATAGTAAGAACTTTGTTAAATAAAAAATAGAAAGCATCAATTAAAAAGGTGCTTTTTTTAACATTTATGTTATAATTAAATAGGTGGTGATAAGTGTGTATTCATATATTACAGGCGAGATTACTGAAATAGATAGTAGTTATATTGTTATTGAAAATAATGGTATTGGTTATTTAATAAATTGTGCGAACCCATACTCATATAATATCGGAGTAAAAACAAAAATTTATTTATATCAACAAGTAAAAGAAGATGAACTAAGTTTATTTGGTTTTAAAACTATTGAAGAAAAACAATTATTTTTAAAATTAATAAGTGTAAAAGGTATAGGGGCTAGAACTGCTTTGCCGATGTTGGCAACCGGTACTCCTAGTGGTATTATTGATGCAATAGAAAGAGAAAATATTTTATATTTGAAAAAATTCCCTAAAATTGGAGACAAAATCGCTCGCCAGATTATTTTAGATTTAAAAGGAAAACTAGTCGCAAAGGAAGAAAATATTGTTTATAATGATGAATTAATTGAGACGTTGCAAGCACTAGGATATAAAAATAATGTTATTAAAAAAATATTACCCAAAGTAGATACTAATAAATCTTTAGAAGAGCAAGTAAAAGATTCATTGAAGTTATTACTCAAATAACGAACAAATGTTTTACTTTTTTTATTTTACCATGTATAATCTTTTATAAGGAGGATAATTATGGACGAAAGAATAATCACAAGTGATGAATTAAAAGAAGATTTTGATATAAATATAAGGCCGAATCGAATTGATGAATATATTGGTCAGTCAGAAATAAAAGAAAATTTAAACATTTTCATAAAGGCCGCCCGAATGAGAGAAGAAGCTTTAGATCATGTATTATTGTATGGTCCCCCAGGCCTTGGTAAAACCACACTAGCGTATATAATTGCTAATGAGATGGGGACAAATATAAAAACAGCGAGTGGCCCTTCAATTGAAAAAGCTGGTGATTTAGCAGCAATCTTATCAACTTTAGAGCCCGGTGATGTTTTATTTATTGATGAAATTCATCGTATACCCCGTTATATAGAAGAAATATTATATCCGGCAATGGAAGACTTTGCCCTAGATATAATTGTTGGTAGTGAGTCAACTAGTCGTAATATTAGAATTGATTTACCACCGTTTACTTTAGTTGGTGCAACAACAAGAGCCGGTGATTTAACAGGACCATTAAGGGATCGTTTTGGAATTGTATCTCGTTTAAATTATTATACAGTACCAGAATTAAAAAACATAATTAAAAGAACAAGTCGGGTTTTAGATTGTCCAATTGATGATGAAGCAGCTTTAGAATTAGCTACTAGAAGCCGAGGAACCCCAAGGATTGCTAATCGTTTGTTTAAAAGAGTTAGAGATTACGCATTAGTTATGGGAGATGGTTATATTGATATTGATATAACTATGTTGGCTTTAGAAAAGTTAAAAGTTGATAAAATGGGATTAGATGAAACTGATTATAATTTATTAAAGTCAATTATTGAAAAGTTTAACGGAGGACCAGTTGGAATTGAAAGTATCGCTGCTAGTATTGGTGAAGAAGTAACAACAATCGAAGATGTTTATGAGCCTTATTTATTACAAAATGGTTTTTTAAAAAGAACCCCTCGGGGAAGAGTTGTTACTGAAAAAGCATACAAACATTTAAGCATAGAAAAACAGGTGACATATGAAGATAGATTATTTTGATTTTGAATTACCAGATGAATTAATAGCACAAACACCACTTGATAAAAGGGATGAATCACGATTATTAGTACTAGATAAAAAAACTGGCGAGATTGAACATAAAAAATTTTATAATATAATTGATTATATAGATAAAAATGATGTGTTAGTTATAAACGATTCAAAAGTTATGCCAGCTCGATTAATTGGTACTAAGATTGATACTGGTGCTGTTATTGAATTATTACTTTTAAAAGAAATATCTAAAAATGAGTGGGAATGTTTAGTAAAACCTGCTAAAAAAATTAAGATAGGAACTGAATTAATTTTTGGTAATAAATTAAAAGTAATATGTACTGATAAAAAGGAAATGGGAATAGCAACTTTTAGACTTGACTATAAAGGCGTTTTATATGAAATATTAGACGAGTTAGGGGAAATGCCATTACCACCATATATTCACGAAAAATTAAAAGATAAAAATCGTTATCAGACTGTCTATGCAAAAAATATTGGTAGTGCTGCAGCTCCAACTGCAGGATTGCACTTTACACCAGAATTATTACAGAAGCTAAAAGATAAAGGTGTAAAAATCGTGTCAATTACTTTACATGTGGGGTTAGGTACATTTCGTCCGGTATCAGTTACTAATATTGATAACCATGTGATGCATTCGGAGTTTTTTTCAATAAGTAATGAAGTTGCTAAAATATTAAATGAGACTCGATTAAATAATCATAAAATTATTGGTGTTGGTACAACTACAACTAGGACCTTAGAGACAATAATGCGTGATTATGGCAAATTTATTGAGTGTAGTGGTTTTACTGATATTTTCATTAAACCAGGCTTTAAATTTCAAGCGATTGATATGTTAATAACAAATTTTCATTTACCCAAATCAACCTTAGTCATGTTAGTTAGTGCTTTAGCAGGTCGAGATAATATTATGAATGCCTATCACGAAGCTATAAAAATGCAATATCGCTTTTTCTCATTTGGCGATAGTATGATAATAAAGTAGGTAAATTATGAATAAAGTAATTGTTATTGTTGGACCAACCGGGGTAGGAAAAACTAAACTATCAATCGAGCTTGCTAAATATTTTGATGGTGAAATTATAAATGGTGATAGTACCCAAGTTTATAAAGGATTAGATATTGCAACTGCTAAAGTAACAGAAACCGAAAAAGAAAACATTCCTCATCATTTATTTGATATCAAAACAATCGAAGAAGATTATACAGTTTATCATTATCAACAAGATTGTCGAATTAAAATAAATGAAATTTTTCAAAAAAATAAAACCCCAATTATTGTTGGTGGTACTGGTTTATATATTAAGGCTTGTTTATATGATTATCAGTTTAATCAGGAAAGTTATTATTTAAGTTATAATAATATTACTACATCAGACTTATATAATAGATTAATAGAGGTAGATCCCAATACCAATATTCACCAAAATAACAGAAAAAGAATAATTCGTTCTTTAAACTATTATAATCAAAATAAAAAACCTTTATCAGAAAAGGAAAAAACACAAAAAATGTTATATGACGCTATAGTGATTGGTCTGACTACTGATAGGGCTGTTTTATATGAAAAAATAAATAATCGTGTTGATAAAATGCTTAAGGATGGTTTAATGGTTGAAGCTAAAAAAGTTTATAATTCAAAAATTTTAACAAAAGCAGTTACAACACCTATTGGTTATAAAGAATTATTTCCATATTTTGATAAGAGTGAAGAGTTAGAAAATTGTATAAAATTAATTAAAAAAAGAAGTAGGAATTACGCTAAACGTCAATATACATGGTTTAATAATCAAATGGAAATAAAATGGTTTGATGTTAATTATGATAATTTTAACGAAACTGTTTTACAAGTAATAAAATATATAGAAAATGAAAAAACCGAATGAAAATTCGGTTTTAAAATATTATTCAGCTTTCTTATCTGTTTTCTTTAATGTTTTTAATTCTCTAGCACTCATCATTACAGATTCACCGTTATCTAAAGTAACTTTTTGTAGATTAGGCTTTTGCATTTTTCTTGTCGCGTTTAAAGCGTGAGATCTATTATTTCCAAATAAAGGTTTTTTGCTTGTTATTTTCTTCGCCATATTATCCCTCCTTATATTTCTCTTTGCTTTATAACTTTAACACAATTACGGTAACAAGTCAATAATATCTATAAAAAGAAAACGTTTAATGTTATAATTATATTAGTATCGGAGGTGTTTAATGAATTATGTTCCTTTATATATAAAAACTCACTATTCTCTATTAACAAGCATGATTAAAATTGATGAGTTAGTAAATTTTGCCAAAACTAATTCATTAAAAGCCTTAACAATAACTGATAATAATATGTATGGTGTTTTAGAATTTTATAAGTTATGTGTTGATAATAATATTAAACCAATCATAGGATTAGAAATAACGATTGATAATAATAAAATAGTTTTATATTGCCAAAACTACCAAGGATATAAGAATTTATTAAAATTAAATACTATTTTATTAGAAGAACAATTAAATATAAAAAAATTACAAAAATATAATGAAAATATAATATGTATTGTACCATATGAATCGTTAAAATTATATGATGATTTGTCCAAAATATATAAATATATATTTAAGAGTTATAAAAATCAAACCGAAAGAGATTTGATGAGTGATAATAATTTACTATATATGAATGAAACGTTATATTTATACAAAGATGATGCTAATTATATTGATTATTTACATGCGATTCGTGATGGTGTAACTATTCATGAAGTTAGTAATAATCAAATAAATTATTTACAACTAGAAATACCAAAACAAGACTTAGAAAACAATAATAAAATTTTTGACTTATGTAATTTAGAATTAGTTTTTCATCAAAAATTATTGCCAATTTATGAAACGCCAAATAATATTGATAGTAATCAATATTTAAAAAAATTATGCATTAATGGACTACGTCAAAAATTTGGTAATGAAGTTTATCGTATCTACATTGATCGTTTAAATTATGAATTAAGTATTATTAGTAAAATGGGGTTTAGTAATTATTTTTTAATAGTATGGGATTATGTATCATATGCAAAAAAGAATAATATAATGGCTTATGCTCGGGGGAGTAGTGCGGGTTCATTAGTTGCTTATTGTTTAAATATAACTAATGTAGATCCAATAAAATATAATTTATTATTTGAAAGATTTTTAAATCCCAACCGGGTAACAATGCCTGATATAGATGTTGATTTTGAATTTGATCGTCGTGATGAAATTATAAAATATTGTATTGATAAATATGGTCCTAAAAAAGTTGCCCCTATCATTACATTTGGTACTTTAGGTGCTAAACAAGTAATAAGAGATGTTGGACGGATTATGAGAATTGATTTAAAAATAATTGATTCAATTGCAAAAATGCTTGACCCACAATTATCATTAAAAGATAACTATAATAAAAATAATAAACTAAAAAAATTTTTAAATAAAAATAATAATTTAATGTTAATGTATAAGATAAGTAGTAAATTTGAAGGATTAAAACGTCATAGTTCTGTTCATGCTGCGGGCCTTATTATTGCCAATACAGATTTAGATAATGTTATTCCACTTGATAAAAAGCAAACTGAATTTTATACAACTGGATATGCTATGGATTATCTTGAAGACTTAGGACTTTTAAAGATGGATATTTTAGGACTTAAAAATTTTACAATTATTAATAATATTATTAAAGATATAAATAATGACTTAAAAATTAGTTTAACCTTTGATAATATACCACTAGACAATTCAAAAACTTTTGATGTTTTTGCATATTCAAATACAGTTGGAATTTTTCAATTTGAGTCAGAAGGAATGAAACAATTTTTGCGAAAATTAAAACCAAATAATATAGAAGATTTGATTGCTGCTAATGCTTTATATCGTCCAGGTCCAATGGCAAATATTGATACTTATATTAGTAGAAAACAAGGCCGTGAAGAAATTAATTATTTTCATTCTACTTTAGAACACATCTTAAAACCAACTTATGGTATAATCATTTATCAAGAACAAATTATGCAAATTGCAAGTGTAATGGCTGGTTTTACTTTAGGTGAAGCTGATATTTTAAGACGTGCAATTGTAAAAAAAGATGAAAATGTGTTATTAAAAGAAAGAGAACATTTTTCTACCCAAAGTATTGGGAGGGGATATCAAATTGATATTGTTAATGAAGTTTTTGATTTAATATTAAAATTTGCTCAATATGGTTTTCCTCGCGCCCATTCAACAGCCTATGCTATTGTTGCATATAAAATTGCTTATTTAAAAGCAAATTATTCTAAATATTTTATGAAAAACTTATTATCAATGGTTATTGGTAGTACTGTTAAAACAAAAGAATATATATATGATTGTAAAAGTAATAATGTTTTAATTTATTCGCCATCTATTAATAAAAGTGCAAATAATTATTTAATATATGAAGATGGAATTATATATCCATTATCAGCAATTAAAAATATTAGTATAAATGCTATAAATTTAATTATTGAAGAGCGAAAAAACGGTCAATATATTGATATATTTGATTTTGTTAAACGAGTATATGGTAAAGTAGTTAATCAAAATATTATCGAAGTCTTAATTAATGCAGGCTGTTTCAATGAATTTGGTTATACCAAAAGAACATTACATGAGAATCTCGATTTAATTATTAATTATGGAGAATTAGTTAAAGGAATAACAGGGGATTACGCATTGGAGCCCGCTATTAAAGAATATGCAGAGTATTCGACTAAAGAAATGCTTGCATTTGAGTTAGAAGTTTTTGGCTTTTATCTAAGTGAACATCCAGTTTCTGAATATAAAAGAAAATATAGTAATAAAATTAACATTAGTGATATAGCACGATATTTTAATCAAAATATTGAAATTATTATATATACAGAAAGAATAAAAGAAATAACGACTAAAAATAATCAATTAATGTGCTTTATAACTGGGGCAGATGAATCAAACATAATTGATATTGTTGTTTTTCCAAAAGTTTATGAAAGGGTTAAAGATGTTAAATTATATGATATTTTAAAAATAAAAGGTCGTGTTGAAAAACGCTTTGATAAATTTAATATAGTAGCTAATAAAATAGAAAAAATAGAATGAGGTGTACATTATGAAGTTAATTATAGGATCACATGTATCTTTTAAAAAAGATGAACAATTATTAGGAAGTGTAAAAGAAATTTTATTATATGGCGGCAATGCTTTTATGATTTATACAGGGGCCCCACAAAATACTAATCGATCACCGATTAATGATGAATTAACTAAAAAAGCGGTAGAATTAATGAAAGAAAACAACATTAATTTAAATAATGTTGTAGTTCATGCTCCATATATTGTTAATTTAGCAAGTTCAGGTGAAAAACAAGATTTTGCTATTCGATTTTTACAGGAAGAAGTAAAACGCGTAGAACAATTAGGACTTAATAAATTAGTACTTCATCCTGGTAGTCATGTAAAATTAACAAGAGAAGAGGGAATTAATAATATTATTGATGCTCTTAATATTGTTGTCGATGATAATACTAAAGTTGATATTTGTTTAGAGACAATGGCCGGTAAAGGAACGGAGATAGGAATTAGTTTTGAAGAAATAAAAAAAATAATTGATGGTGTAAAACATTCAAATAGAATAAAAGTATGTTTAGATACCTGCCATATTAACGATGCTGGTTATAAAGTTGAAAATTTTGATCAAGTATTAGAAGAGTTTGATGAAGTAATAGGTTTAGATAAATTAGCGTGTCTTCATATTAATGATAGTAAAAATGAATTAGGTGCTGGAAAAGATCGCCATGACAATTTTGGGTTAGGTACAATTGGTTTTGATAATTTAATAAAAGTTATTTATCATCCTTTATTAAAAGATATTCCCAAAATATTAGAAACTCCTTATGTTACTGAAAATGATGTGTCTAAAGAAAGATTATATCCACCATATAAATTTGAAATAGCAATGATTAAAAATAATAAATTTAATCATAATTTATTAGAAGATATAAGAAATTATTATAAATAATTTTTAATTTTTTCATTAAAATAAGTATACAATTCTTCTATTTTACTATAAGTTAATGGTTCTACATTGTTTTTAATATCATCTAGGATTCCTCTAGGATTGCCATATAAAATAGTGCGCCAATTATTTTTAATATGTTTATAAATAATATTAATTTCGTTATCATTTAAAACAATTCCGTAGGAATTAGCAAAACTTTGAATATCTTTTTTAGTAACATTATTAACATACTGTTTAATTAAAAAATCGTTCATTAGATCACCTCAAAAAAATATATGATAAAAACATCAGAATAATGAATATTTAAATAAATATAATTTAGTGAAAGGAATGATACAATGTATGATATACCTAAATTGGAATACAAATATGATGCATTAGAGCCTTATATTGATGCTGAGACCGTAAAAATTCATTATGAATTACATCACCGGGGCTATTTAAATAAATTAAATAATTTATTAAATAATATTCATTATAATTATAAATATAATTTAGTGGGATTAATTGAGCACATTGATGATTTTCCATTAGAGGTTAGAGGAGATATATTATTTAATGCTGGTGGTGTCTTAAACCATAATTTATATTGGAATAGCATAAGTCCTAATAAAAAAAATAATTTAGTTGGAAAGCTAAAAGATGCAATTTTAAAACAGTATGGAACATATGAACAATTTAAAGAAGAATTTATTAAAACAGCTAATTTTTTACAAGGATCGGGTTATACTTTTTTGGTACTAAACCGAGATAATGAATTAGAAATAATAAATACTCCTAATCAGGAAACACCATACAGTTATATGTTAACCCCAATCATGACTCTCGATTTATGGGAACATGCTTATTATTTAAAGTATCATAATCGGCGTGGTGATTATATTAATAATTTTTTTAATATTGTTGATTTTTCTAAAATAAATGAGTTATATGAAAAAAATATCCAATCATAAAAAAAATAAAACTTATATTAATAATATTTATTATAAAAAATATAGAAACATTAGAGAAATCATCGAAAAAAGATATAGCATATTAATGGGGATAATTGTTATAGCAATTATGGTTATGGTAATTAATTTGTTTTTTATCCAAATAGTGAAACAAGAATATTATGCCAATAAGGTCCGATTATTAAATCAAAATATTGTCTATGGTCCTAGTGCACCAAGAGGTAGAATATATGATCGTCATCATCGATTAATAGTCGATAATAAACCGGTAAAAGTTATTTATTATAAAAAGCAACAAGGTATTAGTACAAAAGAAGAAATAGAAATGGCTTATGAAGTTGCTAACATAATTGAAATTGATTATAGTCAATTAAGAAATAGAAATTTAAAAGAGTTTTGGTTAAAAAACAATTATAAATTAGGCAACAAAAAAATAACAGATGAAGAATGGAAATCGTTGAATGAGCGCAAGCTTACATTAGATGATATTGAAGAATTAAAAATTGAAAGAATTACAGACGAGGATTTGTCCAATTATAAAGATATAGATAAAAAAGCAGCATACATTTATTACTTAATGAATAATGGTTATTATTTTGCTGAAAAAACAATAAAAAAAGAAAAGATTACTGATTTAGAATATGCTAAAATTTCTGAAAATATACATAAGTTAAAAGGGTTTAATACTCGATTAGATTGGGAAAGAGTATATCCTTACGGTAATGTTTTTCGCACCATTTTAGGAACCGTATCTTCTAGTGAAGCAGGTTTACCATATGAGTTAAAAGATTATTATATATCAAAAGGATATAACTTAAATGATCGGGTTGGGACCAGTTATCTCGAATATCAATATGAAAACTTTTTAAAAGGCGAGAAAGATGTTTATGAATTATTAAGTGATGGTAGTTATAAATTATTAAAAGCTGGCAAAAGGGGAAATGATATAGTATTAACTATAGATATTGAGTTGCAAAAAGAAATAGAAAATATTTTAATTGAAGAATTAAAGGCAACTAAAAAAGAACCTAATACCGATTTTTATAATCGTTCTTATATAATTATAACAGACCCAAATAATGGTGATGTTTTAGCAATGACTTCTAAGCAAATTATTCAAAAAGGTAATGAATATGAAGTTTACGATTATACACCAGGAATAATAAGTACTTCAGCCGTTATGGGCTCGGTTGTAAAAGGAGCATCTAATATTGTAGGATTTAATAATGGAGCACTTAAAAAAGGTGAAATTCGCGATGATTATTGTATAAAAATTGCCGCAACGCCTAAAAAATGTTCGTGGCGATATTTAGGAAAGTTAGACGATATTACAGCATTAAAATTATCATCAAACTCATATCAATATCAGACAGCTATTAAAATAGGTAAAGGCAAATATGAATATAACAAACCATTATCAATCAATCAGGAAGCGTTTGCGGTGTATCGAAATACTTTTGCCGAATTTGGTTTAGGCGTTAAAACTGGTATCGATTTACCAAATGAGAGTTTAGGTTATAAAGGAAATAGTAAAGTATCGGGTCATTTGTTGGATTTTGCAATTGGTCAATATGATACTTATACTCCAATCCAACTATCGCAGTACATTTCAACAATAGCTAATGGTGGTTACCGTATAGCACCAAAACTTTTAAAAAGTGTCTATCAACCAACTGATGATAAATTGTCAACTTTGTTATATAGTAGTAATACTATTAATTTAAATCAAGTTCATACTAAGGATGAATATTTTAAAAGAGTTCAACAAGGTTTTTATGAAGTTTTAAGATCTGGTGGAACTGGTGTTGGTTATATGCCGCTTAATATTAACCCAGCCGGAAAAACAGGGACTAGTGAGAGTTTTATTGATACTGATAATGATGGTATAGTTGATCAAGAAACTTATACTCATACTTTTATTGGGTATGCACCAT
The DNA here is from genome assembly GCA_964629735.1 of uncultured Muribaculaceae bacterium. GTDB lineage: Bacteria > Bacillota_I > Bacilli_A > RF39 > UBA660 > CAZVQX01. The sequence continues at coordinate 35,337 of CAZVQX010000002.1, read as the reverse complement.
TTGATAATCCTGTTGCTACTTTTACAATTATTTCACCAGATGTTGGCTACCCAAATAGTAAAAATAACTATCGAACAGCAGTTAATCGAAGATTATCTTATAAGGTTTCACAAAAATTCTTTGAAATCTACAAATAATTTGTTATAATATATGCATGTGTGTCAAAAGGAGGTAAAAACATGGCAAAAAAAGGAGAAGCACGCGAAAGAATAACACTACAATGCACAGAATGTGGTAGTGAAAATTATCGCACAGAAAAAAACAAAAAAAACACACCAAATCGTTTAGAACTTAATAAGTTTTGTTTAAAAGAGAAAAAAGTGACATTACACAAAGAAAAAAAATAAAAGGGTGATTAATAATGATTAACGTAAATGATTTTAAAACTGGAATGACAATTGGTTTTGACGGTAATATTTATCAAATTATTGAATTTTTACACGTTAAACCCGGCAAAGGGCCAGCTTTTGTTCGAAGTAAATTAAAAAATTTAAGAACAGGTGCTATTATTGATCACACTTTTACAGCTGGCATAAAAGTAGAAAAAGCAACAATTGAAAAAGTTACTATGCAATTTTTATATGCAAGTGGTGATGTTTATAATTTTATGAATATGGAAACATATGAACAAATAGAATTAAATAAGCAACAAATAGAAGATGAAGTACTATTTTTAAAAGAAGGTTTAAATGTTGCCATTACTTTTTATGAAAACGAAATGTTAGGTTTAACTTTACCAGAAAAAGTTGAATACAAAGTAATTAGTACAGAACCAGCAGTGAGAGGCAATACTGTAACTAATGCAATGAAAGATGCAACAATCGAAACAGGTTTAGTTGTTAAAGTTCCATTATTTGTGGAAAATGATCAAATGATTATTGTGTCAACTAAAGATGGTAAATATGATTCGAGAGCATAAACAAGTTAATACTTGTTTTTTTTATGCAAAAAAAGCAAGTATTAATCTTAAACAATTAATTCCAACAAAACAAATAATTATACCTGTTATCGTAGGGACTAAAATTGAAATAATGGTCCATTTTAAACTTTGGGTTTCTTTCTTAATTGTTAAGCATGTTGTTCCACAAGGCCAGTGCATTAAAGTAAAAAGCATTACTGAAATTGCAGTTAACCAAGTCCAACCATTATCAACAAATAATATTTTTAATTCTTTTAATGAATTTAATTCAGTTATATTACCAGTAGCCATGTAACTCATAATGATGATAGGTATAACAATTTCATTGGCTGGAAATCCTAAAATAAATGCCATTAGTATATATCCGTCCATTCCAATTAGTTGGGCCAAAGGATTTAAAAAATCCGCACAATAAGTTAAAATACTTGCATTATAAATATTAATATTAGCCATCAACCAAATGACAATGCCAGCCGGTATTGCTACTATAATGGCTCTACCTAAAACTTTCAATGTTCGATCTATAAATGATCTAATAATAATATCTTTTACTTGTGGTTTTCGATAGGGCGGAAGTTCTAGTGTAAAGTTTGAAGGAATACCTTTTAAAAAAGTTGTTGATAACAATTTAGAGATTGTTAAAGTGATAAATATACTAAAAATAATAACAAGTGTTAAAATTATTGTTAACATAAAAGGTTGGATAGGTTTATAAAAAACATTTGTAAAAAACATAGTAATAACGGCAATTAAAATAGGGAATCGTCCATTGCAAGGAACAAAGTTATTAGTAATAATTGCAATTAATCTTTCTTTTGGTGAATTTATAATGCGACAACCGACAACCCCGGCCGCATTACAACCAAACCCCATACACATTGTTAATGCTTGCTTACCACAAGTGCCGGCTTTTTTAAAGAGTTTATCTAAATTAAAAGCAATCCGTGGTAAATATCCTAAATCTTCTAACAAAGTAAAAAGCGGAAAAAATATAGCCATAGGTGGCAACATAACGGATACTACCCATGCTAAAGTACGATATATTCCATATATCATCATATCGTTTAGCCAGATAGGAAGAGAAATCCATTTTAAAAAATCAGAAAAATAATTACCAAGTTTAAATAAGTATTTAGCCAGAATATCTGAAGGGACATTCGCCCCGCTTATTGTTATGAAAAAAATAATTCCAAACAACAAAATCATAATAGGTATACCAAATAATTTGGACGTTAAATATTTATCAATAGTATTATCGAATTTATTATAATCTTTATTAGAGGTAACTACTTTATTAAAAATGAATTCACTTTTCTTAACAATTTGTTCAACAAGAATTTCTTGAATATTAAAGTTGTTATTATTTTTGATTATTCTATTTCTAGAATCCATTATTAAATCATTTATATTTTCGTAATTTAACTTTAAATTAAATTTATTATTAATTTTTATATTTAAATCTTCATTTCCTTCAATTAACTTAAGGATAATCCATTCATTATTAATGTTTAATGTCTTTTTTAATTTCTGAATTTCTTCTCTTATATTATTATCGTAATGCTCAAAAGAATTTAATAATTTATTTTTATTATTAACTATATTATTAATAGCACCCTTCAAATCTTTAATACCAAATCCTTTATTCGCACTCGTTCCTATTACTTTAACTCCTAATTGTTTTTCAAGCTCTTTTAAATCAATCTTAATTCCTTTCCGTTTAGCTTCATCCATTAAATTAACACATATTATTATTCTAGATGTAATTTCCATAGTTTGGAGTACTAAATTTAAATTTCTTTCCAAACAAGTTGCATCAACCACAACAACCGTAACATCAGGTTTTTCAAAACAAATAAAATCTCGAGCGATTTCTTCTTCTGGTGAGTTTGACATAAGTGAATAAGTGCCAGGTAGATCAACAACCATAAATTGGTTATTGTTAAAAACAAAATGGCCAATTGATTGGGATACAGTTTTACCAGGCCAATTACCAGTGTGTTGTTTTAAACCAGTAAGTTTGTTAAAAATCGTACTTTTACCAACATTAGGGTTTCCAGCTAAAGCTACAACAATATTATTATTCATTTATATATTCACCTCACTAATAGGACAAACTAATATTAAATCAGTTATTTCCTTTCTTATAGCAATAACGGCTCCTCTAATAAGATAGGCAACAGGTTCACCAAATGGACTTATTTGTACACTTTTAATTTCAGTACCTTCAATAAGTCCCAAATCTAATAATCGTCTTTTAGTAAAATCATCATTTTTAATTTTTTTAACAATTGCTGATTTACCAAAAGGTAATTTAGATAATGATATTTCCATATTCTTACTCCTCATACTTTAAAATATGTAAAAAAATAGATAATGTGATAAAAGACTAAAAACTTTTTAATATATAAATTAAAGATTTATAAGCTAAATTTAGTACTATCGTTTAATTAAAATTAATTATAAAATATAGAAAAAAAAAGATATTAATGTTATAATTAAAATGTGGTGGTACTATGAAAAAATTGGGCTTTATTATGATTTTTTTATTATTTATATCTGGTTGTGTTCGTCCTAAAAAAGAGGAAATTAAAAATTATGATGTGTTATTTGATGATTCGCAATATCAAGTATTTACTCCATTTAAGTCAGCAGTATCTAATAATTATATAAGTAATAACCTTTTAAATAATTATAATTATGCAGAAACCGAAGATGCTTTATTAAATTTGTCAAAAAATTATTTTAAGCCAATTAATTCACTATACCAATCTGGACAGTATATTAGCGAAAAACAATTAAAAGAATTATTATCTAATAAAGTTTTAAATAATGATAAAGAAATAATTATAGATGATATTAAAGTTAAGCCTAATTATGTTACTACAATAATTGAACAAAATTATTTGGCTAGTAATGGCAACTTAAAAGGAATTACTTTAGGTTTAGTAATTAATCCATATCAAGCTTACAAAGGCTTGTATGGTAGTTATAATCATCGAAAAATCAATGATGATATTTTGCATAATGTAGTTATTGATAAATCAAACAAACTTATTAAATATGTTAATAATATTCCTGAACTTAAAGATGTTAAAAAATTAATTGCTGTTTATTTTTTAAGCAGCCCACATTCTATGCTCCCGGGCGCTATTAAATATATAGGACTAACTACTAATGATAATTTAAATTTAAATAAAATAAGTTATGAATATCATTATTTAAAATCGGAACATGTAAGTAATAGTGATATTAATACTTATAATTCTTTTACGAATTTTGAGCAAAAATTAAAAAAAGCAATTGATTCGCTTAATTTAACTGGCCGAGGTTTATATTATAATAATAAATTACAAAAAATTGATATAACCATTTATAATAACACTTATTATAAAGATGAGTTATTATATTTAACAAAGCTTGTAGGTGAAGAACTAAGTTCAAATTTTAATGACAATATTTATGTAAAATTAACTTTTAAAAATAGTAATGATACAATTGCACTAATTACAAAAGATAGTAATACATCTAAGAGTGTTGTGACAATAATAGGAGGATAAAATGATTATTAATAAAGAAATGATAAAAAAGGTAGCAGACAATGTTATGATTAATGTAAGAGAAGATGAATTAATCTATTATGAACAAAGTTTAAATGAGCTGTATGAAGATATTAAAAAAATAAAGCAATTAGTAAGTGAAGATGAGATTACCTTTACACCATCAAAACAAATTAACTGTTTTGATGAAGATAAAGTAAAAAACACAATAAAAAAAGAAGAAATTTTAGTAAATACCCCTAATAGAGAAGGGGATTATATTTTAGTGCCAAGGGTGATAAAATGAGTGATTATCTAAGTTTACCAATTAAAGAAATTAATGAGTTATTAAAAAACAAAAAGATTTTACCAATTGATTTAGTAAATGAATTTGTTGAAAAGGTTAGTAATGATCAATTTAATACATTTATAACCTTAGATATTGAAGGTGCAATTAAACAAGCACACGAATTAGAAAATAAAGAAGTTGACAATCTTTTATTTGCAATACCTTTGGTTATAAACGACAACATAGTAACTAAAGGTATTAAAACGAGTTGTGGGTCACTTATGCTAGATAATTTTTATCCAATTTATGATGCTAGCGTTGTTGAAAGAGTAAAAGAGAAAAATATGATTATTGTTGGGAAAGCCAATATGAGTGAGTTTGATATTAGTTTAGATGAAGGATATTATGGTTTAGTTAAAAATAAAATAAACGATGAACATATAGGTGGAAGTGGGGGAAGTGTAGTTTCCGTTAGTGTGGGTTACACTCCTATATCTTTGGCTACATCTATTAATGAAAATTTAAGTTTGGCTTCATCACTTAGCCAAGTTGTTAGTTTAAAACCAACTTATGGATTAGTATCAAGATATGGTTTAATATCACCAACCTCTAGTTTTGAACAAATTGCCCCTATTAGTAAAAACATAATAGATAATGCTATTTTGTTTGATGCAATTATTGGTTTTGATGAGAAAGATTATATGACTGTTAAGGATTATAAATTTAATATAAATAATTTAAAGACGAAATTAAAAAATAAAAGAGTAGCAATACCTAATTATTATTTAAATGATAATTTAGCAGAAGGAGAAAATAATTTATTTAAAAATATAATTCAAGAAATAAAAAAACAAGGTTTTACAGTTGAATATGTAAATATTCCTTATGTAGATTATATAAGTAGTGTATATAATATTATCGCCAGTGGTGAAATAAGCTCAAACATGTCCCGCTTTGATGGAATTAGATATGGATATAGCGAGACTGGCAATAGTCATAATGATATATATGTAAAGACAAGAACTAATGGTTTCGGTCGTAATATAAAACAATTGATAATTAATGGTGCATATGTTTTAAGTAAAGATAATTTGAAATATTATTACAAAGCTTTAGCTTTAAGGACCAAAATAATTGACGAATATAAATTATTTTTCCAAAATTATGATTTTATTTTAATTATTAATCCTGATGAATTATTATTAAAATTACCAAATATACTAGGGACACCAGTTTTATCAATGCCATTATTTAATAAACATATAAGTATTTTAGGAAAAAATTTAAGTGAAGAATCATTATATAAATTTGGTCTTGTACTTGAAAATTTAGAGTTAGGGGGCGAATTTAATGCTTGAGCCAACAATTGGAATTGAAATTCATGTTTTATTAAAAAGTCAAAGCAAAGTGTTTACTAATTCATTAAATAGTTTTAATGAAATTCCAAATGAAAATATTGCATTAGGTGATTTAGCTTATCCGGGAACGCTACCAACTTTAAATAAAGAGGTTGTCAACATGGCATTAAAAGCCGCACTCGCATTTAATTGTAAAATAAATAAAAAAATGCATTTTGATCGCAAAAATTATTTTTATCCTGATTTATCTAAAGGTTATCAAATAACGCAAGATATGACGCCAATAGGTTATGATGGTTATGTTGAGATAGAAGTTGATGGTAATTTTAAAAAAATTGCGATAGAAAGAATCCATATTGAAGAGGATACTTGTAAGAGTATTCATAGTGAGAAAGGAACCCTGTTAGATTTTAATAGGGCGGGCGTCCCTTTAATTGAAATAGTAACTAAACCAGTTATAACAAGTGATATTGAAGCCGTTAAATATGTTGATACTATTCGCGAAACATTGTTATATTTAGGGGTTAGCGATGTTAAGATTGAAGAAGGTAGTATGCGATGTGATGTTAATATTTCTTTAAAAGAAAAAGAAAGTGATCAATTAGGGACAAAAGTTGAAATTAAAAATATTGGTTCAGTTAGCAATGTAGGAACAAGCATCTTATATGAAATAAATCGACAAAAAGAAATATTAGGCAGTGGTAAAAAAGTTATAGCTGAAACAAGGCGATTTGATGATAGTACCAATAAGACGTTATTAATGAGAGTTAAGGATGAAAACACTGATTATCGATATCATCCAGAGCCTAATCTCCCATACATATATTTAACTGATGATATAATAAAAGAAGTTCAACGAAGTATCCAAAATATGCCTAAGGATTTAAGAAAAAAGTATAGTGATTTAGGTATTAATCAAAACAACATAAATACAATTGTTGGTAATTATGATATGTGTATGTTTTTGGAAAAAATAATAAATAATATCAATCCTGTGATTGGTGCTAATATTTTAACAGGTGAAATTAGTAGTTATTTAAATAAAAATAAACTTGAGTTTAATAACATAAAGTTAACTGTAGATAACTTTCAAGATTTAGTTAATAGATATGAAAAAAATGAAATATCTTCAAAACAATTAAAAACTATTATTCCATTATTATTAGAAACAGGAGAAAATATTCAAAATATAATAGATAAACTTGGTTTAAAACAAATTAATAATGAAGAAGAAATCTTAAAAATAATTAATAATGTTATTAACAATAATTCAAAATCAGTTGATGATTATAAGAGCGGCCAAGATCGAGCTTTAAAATATTTAATGGGTCAGATTATGAAAGAGAGCAAAGGGCAAGTTAATCCAGAATTAGCAAATAAATTATTAGTTGAAACTCTTAACCGTTAATTTGCACATTAATAAAAATTATAGTATAATGTTTGGCGATTGGAGGAACCAAAATGGATTATATAAAAAAACATAAAGTAAAATTCATAATAGTTTTTGTAGCTTTAATATTACTTATTTTAACCTTATTTGGTCTTAAAGAATTATTATATCCAGATAGTAGAAAAAGTTATTATGGTAGTCGGTTAGATGGAATCGAAAAACATAATATTGATAATAATAGATTAAATAAGGCGAATTTAAAGATTAAAGATATTAAAGGTGTTGTTGATGTCAAATCAAATATAAAAGGAAGAGTAGTTAATTTTACAGTTAAAGTTGATGAAACAATAGATTTAATTAGTTCACAAGCTATTGGTCAAAAAATATTGGAAAATTTTCAAGAATCAGATCTTAATTTTTTTGATATTCAACTATTTATTGATAGTGATTCTAAAGAAAGTGAAATATATCCAATTTTTGGATATAAACATAAAACGTCAGCAGCATTTAAGTGGAGTAAGTAGTAAGGTGGTTTCATGAAAAATAAAAAAATAATGATTATTATCAGTGCTATAATATTAGTTTTATTAGCCGGAAGTATATATATTATATATAATAAAGAAGACAAAAAAACAACGCTTAACTTAATAGAAAAACAATGGATTGATAAAAATAAAAATAGTGTAATTGATATTGGGTTAATTAACGATGTTCCAATATTTAATTATGGTGGTAATGGTGTTTTCTTTGATTTTTTAAAAAGTTTAGAAAATACAACAGGTTTGGTTCTCAATAAAGTATCCTTTCAATATAATGAAAAAGATATTCCAGAATATTCTTTTAATGTTGTTGATCAATTGACTAAAAACGATATTTTATTATATAAAGATGAATATGTTATTGTTACTAGGAATAAACAAAAATTTCAAGATTTAAAAGAAATAAAAGGATTAACCATTGGGGTTTTAAGTAAAGAAGTAGATACTGTTAATACTTATTTAAAAGGTTCATTTAATAACGTTTTTAAAACTTATGATGATATAGATAAGATGTTTAATGATATGATGCCTGCTCAAATAGAAAGTGAAGATAATACTAATCAAACAGTTAATCCAATTAATGCTATAATTGTACCCAAAACAATGTATTTAGAAAAAATTATTGAAACAAAATTAAATATTGCTTATAACATAACAGAAATGAACAAGTATATTGTTTTAACATTAGGAAAGACAGATAAATTAAATAATATTTTGAAAAAATATTATGATAAATGGTCACAAGAAAAGTTTGAAAGTAAATACAATAATCATTTAGCTAATAGTTATTTTACTTATAACAAAACTATGGAAAAATCACGCGTTGATTTTAGAAGTAAACGTTATACATATGGATTTGTTGAAAATGCACCATATGATACTTTAATTAATAATAAATTAAAGGGTTATAACAGTGAATTTTTAAAAGCATTTTCTAAAATGGCTAATATTGAAATAAATTATAAGAGTTATAAATCAATTAAAATGATGTTACAAGATTTTAATAGTAATAAGCTAGATTTAATGATGAATAATCTTAGCATCAATGAATATGATATGGATATTTATAACACTATTCCAGTTTATTCAAACTCATTTGTAGTTGTTAGTCATATTAAAAACAATTTAATTATTAATTCACTTAATTCATTACAAAATGTAGAAGTTTTAACATTAAAAGGTGATGTTATTAATAATTATTTGTTGGAACAAAAATTAAAGGTTAAATCATTTAATAATGTTTTAGAATTAATAAAAAATATAAACAAAGATTCAATTATTGTTATTGATTCTAATGTATATAAATATTTTTTAAATAATCAATTAAAAAACTATCAAGTTAATTATGAAGAACAATTAAAAACTAATTATAATTTTGTAGCAAGGGATATAAAAGATAATAAAGTCTTTAATGATTTCTTTAACTTTTATTTATCATTTGTTAATAATAAAAGCATTGAAAACGATGCGTATTATAATCTATTTAACATTGATAAAAAACCAATTATAATTAAAAGTTTAGTTGTTCTTACATCATTAATTATAATTATTGGTGCAACTACAGCTTTATTTACATCTGTTCGTAAAGATAAGAAAAAAGTCAAAAACGTTTTATCAAAAGAAGAAAAATTAAAATATATTGATCTGTTAACATCTTTGAAAAATCGAAATTATTTAAATGATAATATAGAAATATGGGATGAGAGTGAAGTATATCCGCAAACTATTGTTATTATTGACTTAAATAATATTGCATATATTAATGATAACTATGGTCATAGCGAAGGCGATATGGTTATTAAAGATGCTGCTAATATATTAATAAAAAATCAAACTGAAAACAGTGATATTATAAGAACTGATGGTAATGAATTTCTTGTTTATTTAGTTGGTCATGAAGAAAAAGAAGTTGTTTCTTATATTCGTAAATTAAATAAAGAGTTTAAGTCATTAGCGCACGGGTTTGGTGCTGCAATTGGTTATAGTATGATAGTAGACGCTATAAAAACAGTAGATGATGCTATTATTGAAGCAACATTAGATATGCGCGATAATAAAGAAAGTGAAGATCAAAAAATTGACTAATAAAAAAATTTTTACTACTAAAGAAGGCCAAAAATTATCGACCGTATTTCAAAAACCAGAAATGGAAATATTACCAGGTAATCTGGCCTTTTCACTTGTATTATCAATTGTTCCCATAATTACATTGTTTGTGTTTTTTGCATCTTTTTTTAATATATCAATTGCTTCATTTATTAATTTTATGAATCGAACATTTCCTAGAGAAGTAAGTAAGATATTAGTACCTATTATATCGGGTAAAGGTTTTAACTTTAATGTTGGCCTATTTATAATAATAGGATTTGTAATTGCTTCTAATGGCTTATATTCAGTTATTATTGCTTCAAATACACTATATCAAATTGATGAATCATCTAAAATTAAACGAAGAATAAAAGCTTTTATTTTATCATTTGTATTAGTATTTTTATTTTTGTTTATATTAATTGTCTTAGCATTTGGTAATGTTTTAATAAAATTATTATTAAGCTTTATTAGTAATAAAGAAACAGTAAAACTATTGTATTCAATATTTGTATTATTAAAATGGCCAATTAGCTTTGTTATTATTTTCTTTACAATTAATTTTATATACGCAATCGCTCCTGATATTAGTGTTACAAGTAAAAATACTAGAAAAGGTGCTGTTTTCACTACTTTTTCTTGGTTAGTAGCAACTTCAATCTATTCATATTATGCCAGTAATATAGCTAATTATGATATTTTTTATGGTAGTTTATCATCGATTATGGTCCTTATGATCTGGGCGTATATTTTATCTTATGTTTTTGTTTTAGGTATTGCTATTAATACTTATAACTTAGATTTAAATGATAAATATTGATAATTTTCAATAGTCCATTGCTGCCATGTCAATTAGTCTGTAATGGACTTTTTTAATTTGAAAAAAAATTTAAAAAGTGTTATACTTATTTAGATTTATATGAGGTGAAATTAATGCAAGAATTTCTTAATAGATTTAAAAATAATACAAAAGTTTATTTAAGTACTAACATATTGTTTTTTACATTTGTTATTACTTTAGTTTTAAATGGTTGGTTATTAAGAGTTTTTACTGTTAAAAACTATTTAGAATTAAAACCAATATTGGCTGACCTAGCAGTAGTCTTAATTATTGGAGCGTTTGGATATTTTTTCAAACCTAAAAAACAATTTCGTTATTTTTTTGGCTTTTCAATTTTCTTAACTGCATTATGTGTAATTAATTCTATTTATTATACCAATTATATATCATTTGCATCAGCGTCATTATTAGCTACAACAGTACAATTATTCGACGTTGCTGATGCAGTTGTTGAAAATATATTAGAAATAAAAGATTTTATATTTATATGGCAACCTATATTTTTGATATATATTAATTATAAATTGAAAAAGAAAGATTATTTTACAATGGTTGAAAAAATAGAAGTTGGAAAAGTACGAGCACTAAATACATTAGTTGCCGGTTTAATTGTTATTGGCTTTTTCATATCAACCTTAACTGGTCTTGATATAGGACGCTTTGGAAAACAATGGAATAGAGAATATATAGTTATGAAATTTGGGGTTTACACTTACCATGTAAATGATTTAGTAAGTAGTTTAAAACCACAAATAAATCCATTATTTGGTTATGATGAAAATGCTAAGGTGTTTAGGGAATATTATGAAAACAAAACAGATTTGAGCACAACTAATAAATATACTGATATTTTTAAAGGAAAAAATATTATTACAATTCATGCCGAAAGTATTCAAACAATTACGATGGAACAAAAATTTAATGGCCTTGATCTTACACCTAACTTAAACAAACTTGCTAGAGAAGGATTATTTTTCTCTAACTTTTATGCCCAAGAAGGTGTAGGGACAAGTAGTGATAGTGAGTTTACACTAAATACATCATTAATGCCAACTAGTAACGGAACCGTTTTTGTTAACTATTGGAATCGTGAATATGTAACAATTCCTAAATTATTAAAAGAATTAGGATATTATTCATTTAGTATGCATGGTAACAACGGAACATATTGGAATCGGAATGTAGTTCATAAAGAATTTGGTTATGATCGTTTCTATCATTCAAAGGATTTTAACATTAATGAAAAGATTGGATTAGGACTTAGTGATAAATCATTCTTTAAACAAGCTATTCCTAAAATAAAAGAAATAAACGAACAACATACTAATTTTTATGGGACAATGATTATGCTTACTAACCATACACCGTTTTCAGATATTATAAAAAAAGGGCTTGTTGATTATAAAGTTGATTATAAATATGAAAGATATAATGAAGAAACAAAAAAAATGGAAGAAGTTTCAGCACCATTTTTAGAAGGAACTAAACTTGGAAATTATTTTAAATCAGTACATTACGCTGATGAAGCAATAGGACAATTTATTGAAGAATTAGATCAAGAAGGTTTATTAGAGAATACAGTTATAGTTATATATGGTGACCATGATGCTAAGTTAAAACGAAGCGAATATGAAAGATTATATAATTATGATCCATATACAGATGCTATTTTAGATAAAGATGATCCAAATTATATTGAGTTAGATTTTTATGATATGGCTGTTTTAAAAAAGGTTCCATTTATAATCTGGACAAAAGACCAAAAAGTAAAAGGTGAAGTTAAAGAGGTAATGGGTATGTATGATATAGCACCAACCTTAGGTAATATGTTTGGCTTCAAAAATAAATATGCTTTAGGTAATGATATTTTTGGTGTTGAAAATAATGTTGTTGTTTTCCCTGATGGTAATTGGATTAGTAATAAAATGTATTACAATAATCAAAAAAAGGAAGGTAAATTATTAAATCCAGAAATACCAATTAGTATTAATGAGATTGAACAAAATAATAAACACGCAGAGGAAGTTATATCAGTATCGAATTCAATAATTGTATATGATTTAATAAAAAAATCATCAGAAACAATTAAATTAATAGAAAATTATGGGTGATAAAAATGAATTTTAAATCAAAACAATCTAAAATAATAATAATTTTATTATTTGTACTTATAGTCTTTGCTTTTACATTTGTTTTTTTAAAAAAAACCAAAAAACAATCAGTCGTTAAAACTGTAAAAATAGTAGACGATATTAAAGGGTATGAATTAAAAGAAACGGCAACAACTTACTATAAAAATTTATTTAATGAATTAAAAGTAGAATTATCAAAAAAAGAAGTAAATGAAGAAAATTATGCCAAATTAATTAGTCAATTATTTTTGAGTGATTTATTTACGCTGAAAAATAAAATTAATCAAAATGATGTTGGCGGTGTTCAATTTGTTTATAAACCTTATCAAGATGATTTAATAAAACTTGCTAAAGATACATTATATAGTCATGTTGAAAATAATGTTTATGGTGACCGTAAACAAGAATTACCAGTGGTGAGTGGTATTAATATTGTTTCAGTTGAATCTACTAAATTTGAGTATAATGATAAAATAGATAAGGATGCTTATTTAATAAAAACTTTAATTAATTATGAAAAAGATTTAGGTTATCAAACAGAATCAATCTTAGTAATAATTCATAATGGTGAAAGATTAGAAATAGCTGAAATGAAATAAAAAATATCTTCTATGAATATTCATAGAAGATTTTAAATGAGGAGGTCAAAATGAAGTTAGCAGTATTAAGTGATATTCACGGGAATATTTTTGCTTTGAAAAAATGTTTTGAATATATTGATCATAATAATTTTGATGGTATTGTTTGGTGTGGTGATTTTATTAGTGATGTACCTCACTCAAGAGAGGTCTTAGATTTTATTCAATTAAAAAATAATGAATATAAACATTGGTTAGTAAAAGGTAATCGAGAAGATTATTTCATTAATTATCATTTTAATAATCAAGGTGAATGGTCACTGGACAATAATAATGCTCCATTATTATTAGCTTATAAACAGTTAACTCAAAGTGATTTAGATTATATAAAAAGAATGCCTAGTTCAACAGTTGTTAATATTGATGGTTGCCCTGAAATATACGTTACTCATAAATTTAAAGAAGTTCCATACTTGCAAAAAGACTTTAAGTATAAATATGTTATTTTTGGTCATCAACATAATCAGTTATTATTTTCAAAAAACAATATTAGATTTTTTAATCCAGGTTCCACCGGTTTACCTGCTGACGGAATAAAAGGTACTAGTCTAATGATTATTGAATTTATAGATAATCACTGGCAACCAAATTTTATTCATCTGCAATATGATATTAATTTACCAATAAATTCAATTAAAAATAGTGAATTAAATAATATAACAATTAAATGGGGTGAAGTTTTAACTAAAGCATTACTTACAGGTAGTGATTATACAGGTATATATATTCGTGGTGTAAAAAAACGTGCGAATGAATTAGGACTATCAGAACGATTAGAAGATATTAAGCCGGAGATTTGGAATGAAGTTAGAGAACGTTTAAATAAAGAAGTATTATAGTTGTAATACTTCTTTTATTATTGCTCTTATCTCAATTATTCTTGTTTTTTCAAATTCAGGATTATCCAAAAACCATTTAATATTAACAGGTGAAGGATGGGGAAGAACTAATGCTATTTTATTATTAAATATATTATTATTAAAAACTAGTTCTTTAAAGTTGCTTTTAGGGAATAAAAAATCAGCTGCTTCTTTACCAACTATTACATATAATTGGCAGTTAACTAATTCAATTTCTTTTTTTAACCATATATCTCTACATATTTTAGGAGGTTTATTATCACGGCCTTTTCTATTTTTACCTGGATAACAGTGCCCGACTGAAGTAATATAAAAATTATTAGGATTATAAAAATCTTCATCTGTTATTTGATACCATTCATATTTTAATTTTTGACCACTAATATCATTAAATGATTTTTTAGTTAAGTGAACATTTTTAGAAGGGGCTTGAGATATATGCATAATTTTTACATTTTGATTACCAAAATAAACTGGATTAGGTCGAAACCCAAATTTTTCTTCGCATAAGCGACATTGTTCTAATTCTTTTTTTAATTTATCAAGATTCATACCATCACCTATTAAATAGTATAATCAAAAAAATTAATAAAATAATTAATAAGGTAATATTTATTTAAAACTAGTAATATAATTTTCTAGGCTATTATACGTACTTTTAGGAGGTGATTATATGAAAGTAGACTTTCACATTCACAGTACCTATTCGGATGGCGATTTAGAGCCAGAAACAATTATAACAACTTGTCAGCAATTAGGTATAATTAATCTAGCAATAACTGATCATGATACTATTATTGGCTATAATCAATATCAAAAATTGGCCGAAGAATTAAAATTAAACATTATACCAGCAATTGAAATAACGACCGATTATCGGAAATTACATATTTTAGGTTATAATATAAAAGACATTGATAAAATTGAGGGTAAAATGTTAAAATTACGTGAGAGTAATATAGATATATGTAATAAAGTTATTGAATTATTAAATAATAATGGTATTTTTATTAGTTTAGACGAAGTAAAAAATAATAGTCATGATGGAATTGTTGATAAAAAAAGTATTGTTAAAACCATGATAGCTAACGGTTATGTATCACAAGTAGTAGAGGCTTACGATAAATACATAGGTAAAAAAGCCCATTATTATATACCAATTAACAAATATAGTATAACTGAAGCTATTAATATAATAAAAGCCGCCGGTGGAGTAGCAGTGATTGCCCATCCGTTTTTTTCTGGTTTAGCTAAAGATAATAATATAGAAAATGAAATTATCAAAATAAAAAATCAAGGTGCAGGTGGAGTAGAGGTTTATTATCGATATCACACCAAAAAAGAGTTACAAGCGTTAAGAGAAATATGTATTCGTCACAAATTAATAATGACTGGTGGTAGTGATTTTCACAATTATGAAAGCAACAATTTTTTTGGAGTTAATATTCCTGAAGAAGAAATAAAAAAATTAATTATGAGGAGGAACAAATGAAAAAAATAATAGGTTTATCTAAAAATGAAGTAAGGTTAGACGATTATAATCCAATATGGGAAAAAGAATTTTTAAAAGAAAAAAAATTACTAAAAACATATTTAAACGATCATGATGTTGAGATTGAACATATTGGTAGTACATCAATAATTGGTATAAAAGCCAAACCCATTATTGATATGTTAATTACGGTTGATAAATTAGATGATGCCCGCCAGTTTATTCCCATTTTTGAAAAATTAGAAGATTATGATTTTCGCGATGATAATGGTGTAAAGGGGGAGTATTTACTTAGAAAAGGGCCAGAGAATAATCGAACTCATTACATTCATATTGTTGAAAAAAACAGTCTTCGTTATAAAGAATCAATTTATTTTCGCGATTATTTAAATACGCATTTTAGCATGGCAAAAGAATATGAAGAAATAAAAGTTAAAATCGTACAATCTAATGAATTAGATAGAAAAGCTTATACTAATAAAAAAAGAGATTTTATAAATAAGATAATGGAAAAAGCAATTCAATTATATGATTTTCAAAATATTATATATAGTTATGATGAGTTACTAAAAATTAGTAAAAAATATGATGTTCATCTTTATGATATAATCTTAATTTACTTAAATATGATTGGTATTAATACTAGTAGTGTAAATACAACAAGAGTTAGGTTTGAATTAAAATTTAATGATTATCCTAAATTGTTTAAATTAGGTTTGTATAATAATCCTAATTCTGTCTTTATAGAAGAAGGCAATAGAATTTATTTTGATAAATTAGAAATTGGTGAGCTCAACGAATTAGAAAATGATGATTGTTCATCTAGTTATTTTAGAAATAATAATAAATCTTTAACAATTAATTCTAATCAAAGAAGTAATTGTTTTGGTTGCTTATTTTGTCCGAATAATCTTATTGTAAATAATGAAGAAATTATACTAGAAGACGAAGAATCGTTAACAAATTATTTCAAAAAAATAATAAATAACGAAAGTATGGATGATTTAGAATATATTACAATTTGTACGGGTTGTTTTGAAAATTCTGTATCACTAATAAATCATTTATTATTAATAAAAGCAGTTAGTGAAAAATTAGGATTTAATGGTGTAATTCACTATATAGGCTCTCAATTAATTGATAAAGAGGATCTCAAAAAAGTAAAAACAAAAATTGATAATTTAATGATTAGTTTTACAGTAGAATGTATAAATAATCGTGAACAGATTTTGCACAAAATAAAAAGAAAAGTGACAATTATTGATTATAAAGAAGCAATTAAATACTGTAATAGTATTGGAATTACTACTAATTATTTATTTGTATTAGGTTTAGATCCGATTGATGATATTATTAATTTTATCATTGATTTTAAAGATATAACCAAACATTTCCCAACTTTTAATATATATCAAATACATAGTAAAAAAGATATGAAAATCTTAAATGAAAAAGCTGTTGACCTAGAGTATTATCTAATTTTAAGAAAATATATAGAAAAAATATACTCAGATAAAAAATGTCGTCCACAATCATGGGAGTGCTATCGACCGCTATGGTATACTCATTTTGATAATTCAATAATGTTATGATCCGACGAGATATTAGAATAATAAAAAAATATTATAATTTAGCCAATTTTATATCACTGGCAACAATGTATGTTGAAGGCGGTAGTATAGGCAAAAACTTAAATAATATTAAATTAAAAAAATATTCAGTTGGTCATTGGGGTGCTGTACCTAATATTAATTTTATTTATTCAAGTTTAAATTATGTTGCTTTTAAAAACAATTTAAATATAGTAACAATAATAGGTGCTGGTCATGCCGGTAATGCTTATTTAGCTAATAATTATTTGTCACAATTTACAGAAACATATCCATTAAATTACAAAGAGATAAATAAATTAATAGAACAATTTGGTTCATCTACAGGTTATCGTAGTGAAATTAATGCAAGTTATCCATATACTTTTTATGATGGTGGTGAATTAGGTTATTCATTACCAATAGCGTATGGAATTGCCCTTAAAAATGATGTTTTGGTTATTCCTATAATCGGCGATGGTGAAGCTGAGACCGGTTCTATTTCATCTTCGTGGCAGCTAAATCAAATAATAAAGTCAAAAGGAAAAATATTGCCAATTATTAATCTAAATGGCTATAAAATGGGGAGTCAATCTTTATTATCTAAAATGAGTAATAAAGATTTAAAAAAACATTTTAATAGTTTAGGTTATAAAGTTTTTATTGTTAATAATAATCATTTACAATTCACAAAAATATTAAATAAATTATTGAGTAAAACGAATTATGATAAAAATTCAATTATTATTTTAAAAACACCAAAAGGCATGACCGGCTTATGTAATAATTATATAAATATTGAAAATAATTTATGTTCACATAAAAATCCATTATTAAAAATAAAAGCTAATAATATAAAAAAAGAAATAGTAATTGATTGGTTAAAAAAGTATAATATATGTCAACAAAACGTTAACAATAAGTTATATGTTCCTAAGAAAAATAAAATTAATAAATTTTTTTATAATCAAATAAAATTTAAAAAATATCCGGATTATTCTTTTAAAAATGAATATTCAAATAACTTAAGTTGTTGCGTTGATTATTTTGAAACAATAATTAAATTAGATAAAAACTTTGTAATTTTTTCACCTGATGAGTTAGGTTCAAATAAATTAGGAGAATTACTTAAATATAGAGAAAATATTTTTGAATTATTAAATGAAAATGTTTGTTTAACTGCCTTAATTGGTCATATTAGAGGTGGTAATAATGGAATTTTTATATCATATGAAGGATTTGCTTCGATTGTTTTAAGTATAATTAGCCAATATAAAAAATTTATATATGAAACTAAAAAAGGTTACCATTCGTTAAATTTATTATTAACTAGTCTTTGGGAAGAAAATTGTTATTCTCATCAAAATCCTGAAATTTTGAATAATCTATTAATTGATGAAAATAAATACTGTAATGTATTTTTCCCAATCGATTATTATTCACTAATATTGACTTTAAAAAATGTTAATAAAATATATAATTTTATTAATGTAATAGTTATAACAAAACACGAATTAATTGAATTAAGCAAAAAAAAAGCAAGCAAGTTAATCACGAATAAATATTTAATTTTTCAAAATTATGTTAATCCGGATATTATATTAGTAGCAACAGGCATATATCAATTAAAAGAGTGTTTATCAGTTTGTAAAGAAAGTAATTATAAAATAAAGCTAATATATATTTATGATATATCCATTTTAAAAGAAAAACATAATTTATTTGATGAGTGTAAAAACATTATATATGTTTTTCATGGTTATCCTTCAGCCTTAAAACAATTATTATATAAATATAATAATAATATAAAAGTTTTAGGTTTTAATGATTTAAGTAATAAATCAGTTGATAGTGCTAATAAAATGAAAATGAATGGTTGTTCAAAAGAAAATATTGTTGAATTAATAAATGAATTATTGTAAACTAATATTAGATATATAGGAATGTGATTAAATGATAGATAGTAAAATAAAAGAATATATTGAAAAAAAAGTTTTACCTCTGTATATGAAAAATGATGAGGCTCATAGTATTGACCATATTGATTATGTTATAAAAAGAAGTATTGGTTTTGCATCAACCGTGCAAAATATTAATTTTAATATGGTATATACCATTGCTGCGTATCATGATTGTGGTCATCATATAGATGCTAAAACACATGAGTTAGTGTCTGCTAGAATATTATACAATGATAAAAATTTATCTTCTTTTTTTAGTGAGGAAGAGATGTTAATTATGAAAGAGGCAATAGAAGATCATCGAGCGTCATCTAATAGAGAACCAAGAAGTATATATGGTAAAATTGTTTCATCAGCTGATCGCAACACTTTAATAGATGTTATTTTAACCCGGACATATAATTATATAAAAAACCATCATCCTAATTTAAGTTTAGATGAAATGATTGAAGAATCAATGAATCATATTAAAGACAAATTTGGTAAAGGTGGATATGCCGTAGATAAAATGTACTTTCCAGATAATGATTATTATCAATTTTTAGAGGATGTTGTAAAACTGTTATCTAATAAAGAAGAATTTAAAAAGCGATATATTAAAGTAAATAAATTATTTGATAGCAATGAGAAGGTTAATAATCAGAATTTTAATTAGATAAAAAAACAATCCATATTAGGATTGCTTTTTATTTTAAGTTTAAACATAAAGTTCAAACGAATTTTCTTTTGGAGCAGATGACGGGAATCGAACCCGCGTCTTCGCCTTGGCAAGGCGGAATTCTACCATTGAACCACATCTGCATAAAAATGGAGGGCCTAGTCGGATTTGAACCAACGATCAGGGAGTTGCAGTCCCATGCCTTACCACTTGGCTATAGACCCATGAATAAATTATATCAAACAATTTTAAGAAAAGCAAATATTTTTTAAAAAATTGTTATATTATATTATTATTCATTGTCAATTTAAAAGTTAATAAAAAAGTGTCAATTTTTATAAATAATTATGTTAATTGTTGTTTAAATTAATAAAAGAGGTTATAATTATATTTGACTTGGAGGTAATTATGAAAACAAAGTTAAAAAGTTTAATGAAACATAAAGGAAGATTTAATGTGGTAACCACATTTTTAATAATATTAACAATTGTTACAATTTATTTTATATATTCACTGTCGTTATTAACAGGAATAGAAAATTTTATTAGATTAAGCGTTAGTTTTATTTTAATAATAATATGGTCACTTTTTTTATTATTTGCTAAAAGAGTGCTAACAAAAAATAAAAGTACCAGCTTTATTATTTTTTTAATTACTACAATTATATATACGGTAGTATCACTTATAATATCGTTAAATATTAGTAATATATATAATAAATTACATAAAGTAAGTAAACACTCTAGTGTTTATTCAACTAGTTTAGTTACTAATCAAGACAACAAAGTAAATTCTCTTGATGAATTAGATAACGGAGTCATTGGTCTTTTAAATGATGAGAATAGTATTGACGGTTATCAAATTTCAAAAGATATAATTAAAAATAAAAAAATCAAAAATAAACTAGTTTATTTTGATAGTTATATTCAATTGATAGAGGCTTTAAAAGGTAATGAAGTAAAGTATATATTTTTGCCAACTAATTATAAAATATTATTTAGTTCGGTTGAGAGTTTTGGGGAATATTTATCAACAACAAAAATTATTTATACAGAAGAAAAAACAATTGCGAAAAAACAAGTATCACGTGGTAATGTTATTGATAAACCATTTACAATGTTATTAATGGGGGTTGATTCTGAAGAAGAAAATATTGCCAACAGTTCTTTTAACGGGGATGCCTTAATGGTAGTTACATTTAATCCTAAAACTTTAAATACAACTATTGTAAGCATTCCGAGAGATAGTTATGTTCCTATTGCTTGTTTTCCAGGACAAAGAAAAAATAAAATTACCCATGCTGCTTGGTATGGTCAAGATTGTATGATGAAAACAATCGAAAATCTTTTAGATGTTAAAATTGATTATTTCTTTAAAATTAATTTTAAAGGGGTTGTTAAATTAGTTGATGCTTTAGGTGGTGTTGAAGTTGATGTGCCATATCAATTTTGTGAACAAGATAGTAGCCGTCGTTGGGGTAAACATACAGTATACGTAAAAAAAGGATTACAAACTTTAAATGGGGAGCAAGCATTGGCACTAAGTCGTAATCGTCATAATAATGCTAACCGTTGTGGAAGTGCGTGGGGTTATAGTGGAACTAGTGATATTGTTCGAGGTCAAAATCAACAATTGGTTGTAAAAGGAATATTAAATAAAGCAAAAAATATTCGTAAAATAGAGACCGTTTATGATTTATTAGATACCTTAAGTAAAAGTATGGAAACTAATATGAGTGTTAATGAAATTTTATCCTTTTATAATGTTGGAAAAGATGTCATAAGTAAGACAAAAGATGCTAAAATTGATGAAATTATTAAATTCCAAAAATTAACATTAAAAACTTATGGTATGTATATAATGGATTATAGTGAAATTCACGGCCAAGGAATGAGACTTGAATTGTCAAATCAAATTCCATATAAAGGTAGTATTCGTGATGTTTCAAATGCAATGAAAGTAAATTTAGGTTTAAAAGAAAAAGAAATTCATAAAACTTTTAAATTTAATATTAATGAACCATATCAAGAAAAAATAATTGGTGATAATTATTATAACGAAGCAGGTATACCTTTATTACCAAATTTTGTAGGAAAATCAGAGGAATCGGCAGTCAGTTTTGCTAATAGTAATGGATTAAAACTGACGATTAATTATGTAACCTCAGATGCCCCATATCATCGGGTTGGTGAAATTATTAAACAAAGTCCATATGCAAAAATGGATATGGATTATGTTAAAACCCTTACTATCGATGTTGTCGAAAAAATAGCCCAACCCGCGGAACCCGTTATACCAAATTGTTCATTAGAGGAAAATAAAGAGTCAGAATTGTGTAAATTACCAGATTTTGTTGGAAAAGACATTTCATTTTATGAACAATGGAAGAAGAAATATAACTTAAGTATTCTAGAGGAATTTGTTGAAATAAGTGTAGATGATGTAGCTTATGATGAAACAAAAAGCGGTTTAATTATTTATCAAAATGTACCGGCAGGAAGTAGTTTATATGATTTAATTGAAAATAAATTAGAAATTAAATATATGGAAAAAAAACAAAATGAACCAATAGTTGAAAATCCAACACCGGGCGATGAAGAAAAGCCAGATGAAGAATTTAATATTATTGATATTGTCCCGGTAGATTAGAGAATGCTTTTGCATTCTCTTTTTGGTGGTAAAAAAAAGTTAAATAGTGTATAATATCAATTGATAAATTATATAATTAAAGTGGGATGGATGATAAAATGAAAAAAATATATCGTTTAGAAAAAGTAAATAAAATTTATAATAATATATCTGGTAAACAACAAGCTTTAAAAAATATTGATTTAGAAATAAATGAAGGTGATATTGTTGTTATTTTAGGACCAAGTGGTAGTGGTAAATCCACGATATTAAATTTATTATCAGGGATTGATAACCCAACTAATGGTAAAATATATTTTAATAATTCGCGAATTGATAAATATAATGAAGAACAATTAACACAATATCGGTCTGATAATATGGGCTTTATTTTTCAAAGCTATAATTTAATATCTAATTTAACAGCTCGTGAAAATATTGAATTGGGACTAACTGGTGATAATAATTTAAGTATGAAACAAGTTATTGACATTATTGATTTAAATGATCATATAAACAAATATCCATACCAATTATCAGGTGGTCAAATGCAAAGAATTTCAATTGCGCGTGCAATTATAAAAAATCCTAAGGTTATATTCTGCGATGAACCTACAGGAGCATTAGATGAAAAGTCGGGTAAAAGAATTTTAAAAGCATTACAAGATATAAATGAACAGTATTATACAACTATTGTTATCGTAACACACAATCCAAGTATTGCTGAAATGGCTAATGTTGTTATTAAAATGAATAGTGGTGAAATCGCTGAAATAAAAATTAATAAAGAAATAAAAAAAGCAAAAGATTTGAGGTGGGCTTAATGAAATTATTGTTAACAAATGCATTCAAAGGTCTTCGAAATAAAAAAATTCAAATGTTTGCTATTATTATTTTAATTATGTTATCAACTGGAATATATACAGCAATTAACACTGCCCTGGATCGCGCCGAAAATAGATATTATAATTATTTAGAAGAACAAAATGTCGAAAATTTTAGTTTTGTTCCTAAAATAGATTATTCTAAAGATGTTAGTAGTGAAGATATTGAAAAATTATTATTGTTAGATTTATTGGAACAAGAGAAGAAATTATTAAATAATTATCAATTATGTCTTAAACATAAACTATGTGATGACCAAATATATTTAGGAGTTAAATCAGTTTTTGAAAAATATGGTCACCATCTATTAATTAATATTAATAAAGTAGAAGATTTAGCTAAAAAATATAATTTTAATTATGAAATTGAAAGTGCTAAAGTATATACTAAAGGTGACATTATTATAAAAGCAATTCCTTACAAATCTGATAAGGAAATTAATAAGATGTATTTAATCGAAGGAGATTATCCTCTAAATGATAATGAGATAACTATACTGCCTAAATTTGCCAAAGTGAATAATTTAAAAATTGGTGATTGGTATAAAATTAACAATGTTGATTATAAAATTGTTGGTTTTAGTTATGCATCTGATCACGTATATCCATTAATCTCATTAAGTAGTCCAGTTTTTAATGATGAAAAAAACAATGTTATCTTTATGAATGAAAAAAGTTATCAAGAATTTTTAGGCGTTAAAGAGGAAGTAATAGCGGCACGTTTTAATTATAAATACGATCGTAAAAATAAAATATCAATATCAGTAGGCCAATCTAACACTGAACAAAGTAACAAAGATAAGGATCCTGTTGCAGATATGATAGAAAAAGGATTAATTGAATTTGACTTAGTAAGTATCACGCGTTTTGTTCGTGCTAATGTTATTCAAAACGATTTAAATTCAAATCGTGTTTTTTCAGAAACATTTTTATATTTATTATTAATTATTTCGATTTTAATTATTGTAGTAGTTATTAAAAAAAGGATCGATTCTGAAAAGTTACAAATTGGTGTTTTAAAATCGTTAGGGTATAATACATTTTTAATTTCAAGTAGTTATTTAGTATATCCAATTGTTGCAAGTATTGTCGGTGGCATTTTAGGTTATATTATAGGACTGTTATTAAATAAAAGTTTTGCTTTATTATTATTAAAGTACTATACAATTCCATTATCCGGTTTACAATTTAATGCTAGTTTATTATTAAAAATAATCTTAATACCTCTCTTAACTTTATCAATAATTAGTTATATTACGGCTTTAATTATGTTACGCAAAAAGCCTTTATATTTATTAAAAGAAGGAAGTAACTTAAAAGTCAATTTCTTAAGTCGAACTTTAAATAAATTAGTTAGTTTTTTACCATTTGATTATCGATTTAAATATTCATTAGCATTCCGTTCTTTAGGTAAATTATTAATAGTATCAATTACATCATTTATGACTGGTTTATTAATTGTTTTAGTATTAATTGGTTCTAACTTATTTAATTCATTAATTTCCAAAACATTTGAAAGTTTTAAATTTGATTATATTGTTAATTATAATACAATCCAATTTGGCGAGAGCGATCAAGATGATTTGGTCTTTACTATTGATCAACGTTTAACAGGAATAAAAGATGAAAAAGGTAATTCAAAAGAAATGCCTGATAAAGATTTTGATCTTAATATAGTTGGAATTGATTATGAATTAAGATATGTAACAGTATTAGATGAAACAGAAAACAATTTGTTAGCCAATTTACATGAAGACAATAATATTGTTATTAATAAAAATATTCAAGAAATTTTAAATGTAGTTATTAATGATGAACTAATAGTTAATATAAATGGTCAAGATATTTCGTATAAAATAACAGGTATAGCTGAGAATTATATGGCGAATATTGCTTATGTTAATCGTGCGAATTTAGCTGATGCTTTTAAGTTGCCAGAAGATGTTTATAATCGAAAATATACAATTAATCCTCAATATAGTGACTTAGAAAAACTAAATGAAGAAGAAGTAACTACTATCGCATCAATCTTTAGTATTGATGATTTAGAAAAAAATATAAAAGACCAAACATCAGCCTATAATGGAATGATTTATGTTATTATTACTTTTGCTTCATTTATGGCTTTAGTAATAATTGCTGTTATTGCCAATATTGTTGTTGAAGAAAATCAAAAGACAATTTCATTAATGAAGGTTTTAGGATATCCAAACAAAAAAATAAGTGCGATTGTTCTTAATATTTATACACCTTTTGTAATAATTTCATATTTACTTTCAATACCAGCAATGAAAAATTTATTAATATATATTGTTAAAGGTATAACTTCAGATATTGGTTATGCAATTCCAATTGAACTTTCACCATTAATGGCTACAGTTGGACTATTTGGATTATTAATCTCTTATTATATAGCGATTAGTTTATCCAAACGAATAATTAATAAAACACCACTAGCGATGGCATTAAAAAGAGAGTAGGGATAAAATGGAAAAATTATTAGTATTAGAAGATGTTGTTAAAACTTATCGTCAGGGTGAAGATATCCAGCACGCTTTAAATAAAGTATCTTTGACCGTTGAAAAAGGTGAAGTTATTGTCATTTTAGGGCCAAGTGGCGGTGGCAAAACCACCCTACTTAACGTTATATCAGGCCTTGATCATGTGACAAGTGGAACTATTTTATTTAATGGAAAAGATATAACAAAATATAGTGATCGTAAATTAACAAAATTTCGAAAAGATAATTTAGGTTTTATTTTCCAAACATATAATTTACTTGAAAATTTAAATGTATATGAAAATGTATCGGTTGGAGCTAGTTTAGCAAAAACTAAAGTTGATATTGATGATATTATTGATGTGGTTGGTTTAAAAGTTCATCAAAAAAAACATGTTAATGAATTATCTGGTGGTGAACAACAAAGAGTATCAATCGCACGAGCATTAGCTAAAAATCCTGAAATTTTATTTTGCGATGAGCCAACAGGAGCTTTAGATGAAAAAACAGGCAAAGTTGTTTTACAAACGTTAATCGATGTTAATAAAAAATATAATACAACTTTATTTATTGTAACTCATAATCCTGGAATTGCTTTAATTGGTGATAGAATTATTAAAATGAATAGTGGTAAAATTATTGAAGAGATAGTTAATAAAAAACGAACAAAACCCAAAGATATACCATGGGGATAAAAAATTAAAATCAAGCGGCAAAACGCTTGGTTTTTTTCAATATTTCCGAATTTACTCAATTCGTGGTATAATTATAACAGGTGATAATTGTGGATAAAATAATAATGGTAGATGGTAATAACTTAATGTTTAGAAGTTATTACGCGACTGCATATAATGGTAACTTCATGAAAAATAGCAAAGGTTTCCCAACTAATGCTTTATATGGATTTGCCAATATGATTAATAAAATAATAAGAGAAGAAAAACCTACTCATATGATTGTAGCTTTTGATAAAGGTAAAACTTTTCGTCATGAGCAATATGAAGATTATAAAAAAGGACGTAGTGAAACACCAGATGAATTAATTAAACAATTTCCGCTTGCTAAAGAAATGCTAACTTATATGGGAATAAAATATTATGAGATTGACAACTATGAAGCTGATGATATAATTGGTACTTTTGCCCAATACTGTGATAAAGAAAGTCAATACATTGGTACCATTATTAGTAGTGATAAAGATTTATTGCAACTAATATCAACAGATGTTGATATTAAATTATTAAAACAAAAAGATTATATAAGATATGATTTAGATGGTTTTATTAAAGAATATGGAATTAATCCTAACCAAGTTGTTGACTTAAAAGCTTTACAAGGTGATCAATCAGATAATATACCCGGTGTTAAGGGGATCGGTGAAAAAACGGCCTTAAAATTAATTCAGGAATATAAAACCTTAGATAACATTTATAATAATATAGATAATTTAAAAGGTAAGATGAAAGAAAATTTGATTAATGATAAAGAAAAAGCTTATTTGAGTTATGAATTAGCCACTATCATTAAAGATGTTCCAATGACTATTGATGTTGAAGATATCAAATATAAAGATTGTGATATCAATAAATTAAATAAATTATATGAAGAGTTAGAATTTTATTCATTATTAAAAAAAGTTGAAAAAGAAGAAACACAAAAGTTACAGGTTACAATAATAAAAGATATTTCCGAACTAAAAATTGAAGGTGACTGTGCTGTTTATTTAGAAATATTAGGTAAAAATTATCATAATGCAGAAATTTTAGGAATGGGAGTATATAATAAAAATACTTGTCTATATATCCCTTATAATATATTAAAAGAAAACCCAAAATTTTTAATTGATAACAATAAATATATTTATGATTTTAAGAAAACATATGTTGCTTTAAAATGGCAAGATATTGCTATTGATAATGTGGTTTTTGATGCGATGATAGCTGGCTATTTATTAGATTATAATATTAAAGATGATATTGCATACATGGCCAATCAAATGAACTTTGATATTAAATTTTATGATACTATTTATGGTAAAACCAAATTAAAAAAGCCATCTATAGAAGATATTGCATATAATACAGTTATGAAAGCAAAATTTGTTTTTGATACTAAAGAGGAGCTTACTAAAAAATTAGTGCAAGAAAACTTATTAAAGCTATATAATGAAATTGATTTTCCGTTAGCTAGAGTATTAGGTGATATGGAGTTTAATGGTGTTAATGTAGATAGAAAAACTTTAATTGATATGGGAGAAAATATAAAAATTCGAATTGAAGTTCTATCAAATGAAATTTATAATGATGCGGGTCAAACATTTAATATTTCTTCACCGCAACAATTAGGCGAAATTTTATTTGAAAAACTTGGATTACCACACGGTAAAAAAGGTAAAACCGGTTATTCTACAGCTATAGATGTTTTAAACAAAATAAAAAATTATCATCCAATAGTTGAAAAAATCATTGAATATCGTACTTTAACAAAATTACAGTCAACATATATTGATGGATTATTAAATGCCATTATGGATGATCATAAAATTCATACAATCTATACCCAAACCTTAACTCGAACTGGCAGATTGTCATCAATTGAACCTAATCTTCAAAATATTCCAATCCGATTTGAATATGGTCGATTAATTAGAAAAGCTTTTGTGGCATCAGAAGAATCTAATATTTTATCTTTTGATTATTCACAAATTGAATTAAGAATATTAGCCCATATGTCGGGTGTAAGTTCGTTAATTGATGCTTTTAATAGTGGAATGGATATTCACACTAAAACCGCAATGGATATATTTAAAGTTGAAGATTATGAAGTAAATGCTAATATGAGAAGAATAGCTAAGGCTGTTAATTTTGGTATAATGTATGGTATTAGTAGTTTCGGATTGGCTGAAAATTTAGATGTTGATTTCCGGGAAGCTAAAAAATTTATTGATGATTATTTAATAACATATCCAGGTATTAAAGATTATATGGATAAAACAATTAAAGAAGCATATGAAAAAGGATATGTAAAAACATTATTTGATCGTAAACGAAATATTCATGAGTTAAATAATAAAAATTATATGATAAGACAACAAGGGGAAAGAATTGCCCTTAATACGCCAATTCAAGGCACTAGCGCCGACATACTTAAAAAAGCAATGATTGAAATAGATCATCAATTTAAACTTGAAGGATTAAAATCCAAAATGATTTTACAAGTTCATGACGAGTTGATTTTTGATACACTAAAAGAAGAAGATGAAATAGTTAAAAAAATTGTAACAAAGGTTATGGAAAATATATATAAATTAAATGTTCCGTTAAAAGTTGATATATCGGAAGGTAAGAGTTGGTATCAAGCAATTTAGGAGGAATTTGTGTGATAAATAGTTTAAAAGGATTGAATAAAATCCAAAAGGTTATGGTCAGTAGTTTTTTAGTAAATTTACTATTAGTTATTATTAAAATCGTTATTGGTATTATTGGATTATCTCATGCATTAATTATTGATGGGGTTCATTCACTAAGTGATTTAATAACTGATATTGTAGCGATTGTTGGTGGTTATTTTTCTTACAAACCTGCTGATGAAAAACATCCTTTTGGTCATGGTAAGATTGAATATATAACGAGTTTTATTATCGGATTAATTATTATGTTAATTGGTTTTGTTATCATTTATCAAATGATTGGAGCCAAAACGGTAAAACCCCATACAATTGTAGTAATGGTAAGTTTTTTAACAATTGTTGTTAAATTATTATTATCAAAATACTTAATCAAAAAAGGGCAAGAATATAATAATAATATATTAGTTGCTAGTGGAAAAGAAAGTGCAGCTGATGTATATAGTTCACTAGTAGTA
>CAZVQX010000002.1:0-5071 GCA_964629735.1 uncultured Muribaculaceae bacterium | reverse complement strand
TAGTACTATTTCTTTAAAAGATGCTCATCAAATTATAGATAAAATTGAGGATAATTTAAAATTATTTGATAAACGAATCCAATATGTAACCATTCATATGTATCCAGTTGAAAAAAAGATTTGACAAACTTTAAAAAAAATGATATGATTTTAACCATATTTAAAATGTTGAAGGAGAATAGTAGTTAAATATTTATTTGTAGAGAATTAGTGCGCGGTGAAAACTAATAATAAAATTTAATGAATCTACTCTGGAGTGAAATGTAAACATTTCCGGTAAAACCGTTATCACAATTAAGACTATTTATAGGATGGTACCGCATTTTCATGCTCCTATGTGATAGTCTTTTTTTATAAAGAAAAAGGAGAGATAAAATGATTGATATTAATTTAATTAGAGAAAATAAGGAATTAGTTAAAAACAATATTAAACGAAAATTTCAAGAACACAAATTATCTTTAGTTGATGAAGTATTGTTGCTAGACAAACAATTTCGAGAAATTAAACAAGAAGGAGATAACTTACGAAGTATTCGTAATAATAAATCAAGTGAGATTGGGGCTTTAGTTCGTGATAAGAAACATGATGAAGTCGAAAAAATCAAACAAGAAGTTAATGATATAAATCAAAAACTAGAAAATTTAGAAGAAGAAGAAGCTAAATTAAGTAATCAAATTAAAGAAATTATGATGAAGATTCCTAATATTATGGCTGATACAGTGCCATTAGGAAAAGATGATAGTGAAAATGTTGAGAGAAAAATATTTGGCGAAAAAACAACATATGATTTCGAGGTGCCATATCATATCGATATATTAGAAAAGTTAGATGGAATTGATTTAGACAGTGCCCGTCGAGTTAGTGGTAGCGGATTTTATTATCTAACTGGCGACATCGCCCGCCTTCATTCAGCAATTTTAACATATGCTAGAGATTTTATGATTAATAAAGGATTCACATATGTTATTCCACCGTTTTTAATTAGAGGTGATGTTGTGGATGGAGTTATGAGTTTTGAAGAACGTGATGCCATGATGTATAAAGTTGAAGGTGAGGATTTATACTTAATTGGTACAAGTGAGCATTCAATGATTGGGAAGTTTAAAGATGCAATTATTGATGCAAGCGAATTACCCGTCACCATGACTAGTTATTCACCTTGTTTTAGAAAAGAAAAAGGTGCTCACGGTATTGAAGAAAGAGGTATATACCGTATTCACCAATTTGAAAAACAAGAGATGATTGTAGTATGTCATCCTAATGATAGTGTAGAATGGTATCATAAGATGTGGAATTATACAGTTGAATTGTTTAGAAGTTTAGATATACCAGTTCGTACTTTAGAGTGTTGTACTGGAGATTTAGCTGATCTAAAATATGAAAGTTTAGATGTGGAAGCATGGAGTCCTCGTCAACAAAAATATTTTGAAGTAGGAAGTTGTTCAAATTTAACTGATGCTCAAAGTAGAAGATTAGGCATTCGTATTAAAGAAGGACAAGAAAAATATTATGCCCATACTTTAAATAATACAGTTGTTGCTCCACCACGTATGTTAATTGCTTTTCTTGAAAACAACTTAAATAAAGATGGAAGTGTCAATATTCCTGAAGTGTTAAGACCTTACATGGGTGGGATTGACAAAATAGAGGTAAAATGAAAATAGGTATTTTTGACTCGGGGATAGGTGGTTTAACCGTTTTAAAAGAAATGTTAAAATATCATCCCCAGCATCACTATATTTATTTTGGTGATAGCAAGAATTTACCATATGGTAATAAAAGCAAACAAGAATTAATGATATTAGCTAATAATATTATTAATTTTTTAATCGAGAAAAAAGTTGATTTAATTATAATTGCTTGTGGAACAATTAGTTCAAATATTGCTGAAGAATTAAAAAACAATTATCAAATACCAATTATTGATATTGTCAATCCAACTATAAAATATTTAAATGATAAAAAAATGAGGGATGTTGGGATTATTGCTACTACTATGACAATTAAAAGTAAAACCTTTGACAAAAGCAATTTAACTAATGTTAAGAACTTAGTGTTGCAAGATTGTCCTTCTTTTGTACCGATTATTGAAAATAATGAAATAGATACTAAATTATGTGACATAAAAATAGAAGAATATTTATCATCTATGAAAAAATCAAACATTAAGTCACTAGTATTAGGTTGTACTCATTATCCATTATTATCAAATAAAATCAGTACCTATTTTAATAATAATATTAATATTATTAATATGGGGACAATTATTGCTGAAAATCTTAATTTAGCTAAACAAACAACATTTGAGCTAGAACTATATTTTAGTGAGCTTAATGATAGTTTAATTAATAATGTTAATAATATAATAGGAAACTATCCAGTAAAAATAAAAATAATTAAGTGAGGTGTTTCATGCCAGAATTACCAGAAGTTGAAACTGTAAAAGAAACTTTAAAAAGACAAATATTAAATAATAGAATTGTTGGTATTAAAGTTAATTATGAAAAAATAATTGAAAATCCAAGTCCATCAGAATTTAAACAGCAAATTGTTAATCAAAAAATAAATGATATTAAAAGAAGAGGAAAATGGTTAATGTTTGAATTAGATGATTATTTTTTACTTAGTCATTTAAGAATGGAAGGTAAATATCATATTCATCTAAAAGGTGAAAAAATCAACAAACATGAGCATGTAATATTTGAATTAGATGATAATCGTGAGTTAAGATATAAAGATACTAGAAAATTTGGTAAAATGCATTTAATAAATAAAGATGAAGTATTTAATAATTTACCACTTAAAGAACTTGGGCTTGAACCTAATGATACAGAGTTAACAGTTAATTATTTAAAAAACAAATATAAAAATAAAACAATCCCTATAAAAACGACTTTATTAGATCAAAGTATTATTGTTGGAATAGGTAATATATATGCAGATGAAATTTTGTTTTTAAGTAAAATAAACCCTAATAAAAAAACCAATCAATTAACTAATAAAGAACTTCGAAAAATAATTGATAATACAAGAATTGTATTGGAAAAAGCAATTATGGCTGGTGGTACAACAATTAGAAGTTATACTTCAAGTGAAGGAATTCATGGAAGATTTCAACATGAACTTTTAGTACATGGAAAAGAACATGAAAAGTGTAAGGATTGTAAAAATGAGATTGTAAAAATAAAAGTAGGTGGCCGTGGAACATATTATTGTCCAAAGTGCCAAAAATAAAAAAAGATAAAATTACTTAATCAATGGTGAATTTTTATATTCACTTTTAATAAGTTTAATTTTGTCTTTTTCATTTAATATAGATGCATATACACAAGTTATTTTAAATTCAAAATCTAACATATCATTTTTAATTTGGGAATAATTCGTAACAATAGGTATATCAATATTTTTTTTAACTTTATTTAAATATTTTTGACCATTTTTACTAAAACCTAATATTCGAATATATTCAATATTTTGCCATTTTTTAGCATCATCTTTTTTAAAATTGCACAGAATATGGGTAAACATTCTCATTAAACGATTATAGGTATATCTTTTAGTTTTAATATTCATTATTAATTCATCTAAGGAATTAGAATTTATAATATATTTTTTTATTCTATTTTCAATGCCTTCATCAACACCATTGTATATAAATAGTTGATCAATTTCAGTTAATATTTTATATTTTAAATATGGATAATAATTATCAATAAAATGTAACCTATTATTTAAATGTTGATAAGTAATTATTGGTACATACGACTTAATGTCAATATTCTTTTTAATAGCAGTTCTAATACTTGTAGCACTTGTTATTTCATTATTTAAGTCAGTAGAGTGATATTCATTCGTACGTTTAATACAAATTGGTTTGATATTAGCTTTTTGTTTTTTTATCTCCATAATATAATTAATTCCTAAAATATCATTAGGCTGATCAATTTTATTGTTTGTTAATTCATAAACGGTTTTAGAAATAGCGGATGGATAACTTATACCATTCTTTAAATTTTTTTTAACTAACTGATTATAATTTTTACTTAGTTTAATATCAGCAATATTATTTAAAAGTTCAATATTATTTGATTCGCTTCCAAATAATAAAATATCAACTTTTAAATGTTTTAAAATTTCAATACTCCCTTTAGCAAATATATCAGAGCTTTGAGTAGAAAAAACAAAAGGTAATTCAACTACAATGTCAATCCCATGATATAGAGCAATGTTAGTTTTATTCCATTTGTTAATTATACTTGTTTCACCCCGTTGCAAAAAAGAAGAACTCATTACTAAAATAATAGTATAATCAGGATATAATTCTTTAACTTTTTTTAAATGATATAAATGTCCATTGTGAAATGGGTTATATTCGCAAATAATACCAACACTTTTCATGTAATCACCAATTTAATTATATCAAAAAAAAAATGAATATTCCATGTTTACATTTATTACAAAACAAGTTATAATTAACTTAGAAGGATAGGTGTTATAATGTATAGAAAAAAAGGATTTACATTAGTTGAATTATTAGCTGTTATTTTTTTGTTAGGCTTAATTGCTATAATTGCTATTCCACCAATAATTGAACAAATTCGTCTATCGTCAAAGGAAATAAGCAAAGCAACCGAGGATTTAATTTTTAGTGCAACTGATAGTTATATTGACGAACATAAAAATGAATATTTATTAGCTGATAACGATGTCTATTGTATTCAACTAAAAACATTAATTGAAAATGATAAGTTAATTGAAAATTTAACCGATATAAAAACAGGTAATAAAATTGATACGGGTAAAGTAGTTAAAGTTGAAGTTGAAAATGCTGCTAATAAAGAATATAACATTGTTGATTTAAATCAATGTACGGAAAAAAAAGCGAAAATTCAATATGTTGATAAGAGCGGTGCCAATCCACCTATTATCGTAACTGGTATGATACCAATAAAATGGGATGGCACTAATTGGGTTGAAACAGATATAAACGATCCATATTGGTATGATTACAGTAGTAAATATTGGGCGAATGCCAAAACCAAAGATGGTTCAATGTGGGTATGGATTCCA
>CAZVQX010000001.1:65940-158956 GCA_964629735.1 uncultured Muribaculaceae bacterium | reverse complement strand
GTTGTTGACTCTACATTTCCACTGGCATAACTTTTTTCTATTGTTCCACCACTGCTATATCCTATAAAACCACCTACATTATCCATTCCTCTTACGTTTCCACTAGCATAACACATACTTATATTGACTGAACTAACATAACCTGCTAAGCCGCCTACATTATAACGATTACCTCTTACATCGCCTGTTGCATAACTATTGGTGATTTTGGTTCCACTATTTGATGAATATCCTAACAATCCACCTACATTATTATTTCCATTCACTACTGAACTATTACTAGAGTTATCTATATCTATCGTGCTTGAATAACCTACTAAACCACCAACATAATCAACACCCTTAATTGCAGCTTTAACACTTATATTTTTTATATTAATGTGTCGAGTATTTCTACCAAATATTCCGCCCACATAATTATTCCCATGGATAATTGAATTACCAGTAATTTCAATACCGCTTATTTTTATTCCATCACTATTTATGATTCCAGTTAAAGAACCAACATTTGAAAGTGTTGATGAAGCATTAGAAAAATCTACCAATTTAAAATCATATAATTCAACCCCAGAATGCAAGTTTTTAAATAAACCTTCTCCATTAATATTCAAACCAATAATTTTTTTATTATTACCATCTATGGTGCCATAAAAATCTTCAATTATTGGAAAACTATCAGCATAATTGCTAGAACCCATATCTATATCATTTACAATTATATAATCTGAATATATATTATTTCTAATATTATATAAATCCTCTGGTGTTCTTATTTCAATTAAATTAACAATTACCGTTCTTTTAGCAATAGCAGTATTACCTGATTTATCAGTTGCTTTATAAATAATTTCGTATGTTCCACGAATATTAATATTTAAATTTGTTTCCACTTTTATCGCAACAGGACCGTCTATATTATCAACAGCGGTGGCACCTAAATCAATATATTTATTACCTAATTTATGAAAAATTTCTGTCGAACCATTAATAGTTATTATTGGAGCTGTATTATCTGCTAAATATGGGCCACCACTTGTTATTGTTTGATTCCCTTTTCTATCTTTAGCCAAAACCCATAAATAATAATTTGTACTTTCTTCTGTTGGCAATTCTATTTTTTGACCGTTAACAAAATTATTAGTTATTAACTCAATACTTGGTTGGGTTGAACTTTTTGTCCAAACATATTTTAATGTATTTGGATCAACACCTGTTATATCATCTGTAACAATTACTTCAATAGACCTACCTTGAATATATCCAGTTGAGGACTCTGGTGTGAATTTAACAATTGGTGGTTTATTATCAATAATTGTTTCTCTTGTATTTAATTTATAAGGATTTGCTAAAGTACCATTACCACCTAAAATTAATACATTAGGTTTTAGATTAATCACCGGTCTAATCCCTTGAATCTTATCATTAGAACTTCTTCTTAAAGCACCAGTTGTTTCAACACCAAAAATATAATTATCATTTGTTTTATCACCGTTTAACGTCATATAATCATAATCTTTTCTTAAAAAGTTACTAGTACCACAAGATGCTTGATTGTAAGCACTACAAGCCGTTTCACTAGTTAATAAATAATCACCACTATACAATAAACCAATTGCACTCTCTGTAGCTGTTCTAACTGTACATTCATCGTTTTTAAAATTTTCAATCTCATATGGTGAATTTATCGATCCGACACACCAGTTAATTTTTTTCACTAGTTTATCTTTACTAGGTTCTTGTAAGTTAATATACCAATTATCTAAAAACATACGAATAGTTGATGTGTCATAATTATTATTAGTATTACTAAAAATACCGGTTGCTACCTTCCCATTTTCAATGGGTTTTTTGTTTTGTTCATTTTTAGTACCCTCATAAACTATTTTAATACCATTGTCATCAGCCTTAATAATACGCCATAAAATAGGCACGTAATCATAATCTGAATCAGCAACATTTCCAAATTCTACCCAGTTATTTGGATTTTCACCAACAAAATATTCTGCATAATACTTTTGAACATAACCATCACCAGGAGCATCTTTTAAACTAGCTTCAACGACATTTACAGTTCGAGTCACTGTTTTAGCCTTTAAACCGGCCTTATCAGTTGCATCATAAGTTATTGTATAAGTGCCTAACATACCAGGCACAAGATTACTTGTAATAACTAATCCGTCATCATTTAAACCACTATGTTCTTCAATTACTGTTGCACCTAATTCCCTATAAACACCATCAACTGGCAATTCAATAATATTTGACCCTTTTAATGAAATAACTGGTGGTTTATTATCTAACAAAAATCTATTACTTGCCTGTATTGTGACATTACCTAAAACATCCTTAGCTAATACCCATAAGTAATATGGACCGTTAACATCTGTAGGGGTTTTTATTATTTCTGAATTATTAAAAACATTTACAAAAACATCTTCAGAAGGAACATCCAATTTACTACTCCACAAATACTTAAGTGAACTTAAATCAATTTCACCTATATTTTTTTCGATTATAACCGTTACAGAGTTGTTTTGTTTATATACTGCATCTCCATTTGGTTGAAATTTTATATATGGTCCTTCTAATGCTACAACATAAATTTTTCTTGTTATTTTTCTACTAACACCATAATTACTCGTAACTGTATATTCTGCATTATACTCACCAACAATATTTGTATTTAAATCCGTCGTTATTTTTATTAAATGAGAAATATCACCATCTTTAGCATCAATTGCAGTGGCGCCTAACTCTTTATATGCATTACCAACCGGTATAAATATTAAACTATCACCATTTAATGTCAAATTTATTTCAGGTGGTAATACTCTCACAGATCTAGATACTGTCGTTATTTTTTCAACCGACCTATCAAAAAAACTATATTCTATTTTATAGTGCCCTTCAATATTAGGATTTACTTTACTGTTAACTATTACTTTATCTGTTACATCGCCTAAAACTTCATGAATAGCAACAAATCCGGGTTCTATATATTTATCACCTATATACATCTCATAAGGATTTTTTCCTAATAAATTAATTTCAACGCTAGGTTCTACAACTTGAACGGTTCTAATTTTAGATGATTTTTCTCCTAGACTATTTACAACTTCATAAATAAGTTTGTATGTTCCAACCTTTGACGGATTAACACTACCTGTTAAATTAATTTTATCTGTTATATCTCCATCAATCTCATCTATTGCATTTGCACCTAATTCTTCATATATATCATTTCGATAAAGTTTAATAAACTCCGGACCATTTAACGTTATCTCTGGTACCGGGATATACACATCAACTTTTCTAGTTACTGTGGTTGTTTTATTATTACTGTTAGTTACTGTATATTCAACTTCATACAATCCTTTAATTGAAACATTCACATTACTCACAATTTTAATTTGATCTGTTATATCTCCATCAATTTCATCATAAGCTGTTGCTCCAAGTTCTTTATATGGCAACAAAATTCTATGAGATAATGGGTTATCACCATTTATTGTTATTACAGGCTCTGGGATATACACTTCTACATTTTTGATAAGAGTCGTTGTTACACCTAAACTATTTGTTACTGTATAAGTAATAGGATATATTCCGACTTTAGATGTATTAACATTACCACTAATTTCAATTAAGTGCGATATATCACCATCTTTTTCATCGATTGCTCTAGCACCTTTTTCAATATATTCTCTTCCTAAAATAACTTTTTCATTAATTGAACCATTTAATGTTATTATAGGTTTTGATAAATAAACATCAACTTTTCTATTTCGAACGGTCTCATTTAAGGCATCATCTTTTACAGAATATTTAACATAATACATACCAGCTACATTAGTATTAACTGATGAAGAATCAATTTGGATTCTACTAGTTATATACCCACTATAAAATTTATCATAAGCCGTTGCACCTAATTCTTTATATGGATTGCCAATTAATATTCTTTGCGGATTTCCACCATTCAACCAAAGCGACGATTTTGAATTATCAATACGGAAATATCCGGTTGATTTTATTGTTGTATTTCCGTAAATATCTTTTGCTATTGCATATAACTTATATAATCCTGTTACGCCACCCTTATTTATCATATCACCATTAGTAAATTTATTATTAATTAAACTTTCTAAAGTTTTGTTTTTTGGCATATGCCACTTATCATGAATCCACATATACTTTAAACTATCAGGATCAACATCATATTTATTTTTTGTTGCAGTTATCTTAGTTGATTGAATTTGCTTAGAATCATCATTACTTATTGGTTTAAAATTTATTATAGGGCCATCATCAGGCAATATATAAACATTTCTTATTTTAGAAACTGTAACACCAAAACTATTTGTAACCTTATAAAAAATTTCATATCGATATTTTTTATCAACTATTATTTCATTAACTTCTTTTACATTCGTTTTATATCTATCATTAATTTTTATAGTTTCATATCTTATTATTGTTTTTTCAATACTATTTGTAATATCGCCATCAACTTGATCATAAGCATTTGCACCTAACTCTTCATAAGTTCCACCAACATATACATTTGTTGGATTATCCCCATTTAAAATCAATTCTGGTCGGGGTGGTTCTACTATTACTTTTCTTACTACCGGTGTTGCTATAACATTATCTTTATTTATTACTGTATATGTAATCTCATATACACCTAGCTCATCAGTATTAACATTACCAGTTATCTCAATATCACTACTGATATCACCATAAAAAGGATCAATAGCTTTAGCGCCTAATTCTTCATATTGACTTTTTAATGTTATTCTT
Organism: uncultured Muribaculaceae bacterium; assembly: GCA_964629735.1. Taxonomy (GTDB): domain Bacteria; phylum Bacillota_I; class Bacilli_A; order RF39; family UBA660; genus CAZVQX01. The sequence goes on along the minus strand of CAZVQX010000001.1, from coordinate 154,153 downwards.
AAAGGATTTGAACCATTCAATGTAATTATTGGACTCTCTTTAGGTGATACTATTACTTTTCTTATTGCAGTAGGAGCGTTATTGCCATCACTATCTTGTACATCATATTTCACTTCATAATGTCCAGGTATTGTTGTATTTATATTACTAGTTATGACGATTTTATCTGTTATATCACCGTCTTCTGGGTCATATGCTGTTGCACCATACTCTATATACTGTTCGTCTTCTCTTACAACTATAATTTCCTGTTCATTTAACGTTATTATAGGAGAGTTCTTAATATTTATCATATATTCTTCTAAAATGTATGGGTCATCTATCGTTCCACTCCCTGATAAAAAATTTACATTTTTATCCAAATTAATAACCGGTCTTACTGATATTACAGAAGAATTAGTAAAACCTGTTGTTATTTGACCAACATTATTTATATACCAAGCTTTATTACTTGTATCACTACTTGCATTCATTGTCCAAAAATGATATTTATTTTTATGTAAAAAATTGTTTTTTTCTCCATTCGAAAAAGCACAAGGATTGTATGATCCTCCTGATTTATAACTGTTTATACACGCTTCATTAGATGAGGTTGACATAAAATCACTAGGATTTAAAAGGGCGATACCACTTAAATCACTTAGACCAGAAAATTTACCATAATTGGTTTCACTATCAATTCCTTCAGAATTAATAAAAATATCTTTCGAAGTTGGATTATAGTTAGGTATACCACCTATTTTCCAGTTTGTATTTTTTATATATTTATACTTATCTGTTACTACTAAACTATCTAACCAATTATTTAATCTTAAATTCAAACTACTACTTTGAAAAAAGTTTTTTCCATCTTCATCATATTGAATACCTGTTGTGGCTGAGTGAAATGTTCTACCATCCTCTAAGGGGATATCCCCACCATTTTCCAATCCTTCAAAAACTAACTTTATACCACCATCATCTGTTTTTATAATTCTCCACAGTATTCCATATACAGATGATTGATCATAACGGCCAAATAAAACCCAATTGTTTGGATTTTCCCCGGCGTAATATTTACCATGTCGTTGTTCGTCACTATTATCATCAATATAATCATCTGAATTACAATATGTTGGGCAGACTAGATGACCTTCTGTTTTGTAATTACCATTCTCTTCTGTTATTGTTACATAACCTTCACAATTAGTTTTCAAATCTGTCGGATCTAATACTTCAGTTATATATTTTTTTGAACGTAATTCTTCAAGTGGTATATTTATCGAACTTGATTTAGGCAATTTTTTATTTTCAAAAACCACATAATTTAGTGCGGCTTTTTCCATTGATTTAGTATTTAAAAAACAAGTTCTTTTTCGAACCGTTCCAACTATATTATTAATTAGAGCAAAAGCAATTAATAATACAACGCCTATTATTATTATAGTAGCCAATAGCTCTATTAACGTAAAACCTTTTTTATTTTTTTTCATTCACCATCACCTGATATAAAGCCTTCTAGTACTATAGATTAATATATTATATCAAACATTTAAAGCATAGTCAATAAATGTAAAGAAAACCATTTTATTAAATAAGATACCAATAAAAAAACGCGGCCTTTAAGAAAAATTATATTTGTAAATATAATTTTTCTTATCCACATTTTACTTTATTTATTTTTTATTTAATTTATCTATTATATTTTCAATTTTATTACCATAAGCAATTGAATCATCATAAACAAAAATTAATTCTGGTACTTGTCTAATATCAATTCTCTCATGTAGTTTAGTTCTTATAAAGCCTTTAGCTTTATTCAACGCTAATATCGTTTCTTCTTTTTTGGATTCTTCTAATACAGTTATATATATTTTAGCTAAACTAAAATCATTATTAATCTTAGTTGCTGTTACAGTTACAAAGTTAATTGATTTATCTTTAACTTCATTAGCTAGTATATAACTAATCTCTTTAACAAGAGTGCTTTCTAATCTATTAATTTTCAAACTCATTATATCACCTTTTTTTCAACCATTTCATAACATTCAATAATATCCCCAACTTTAATATCATTAAACTTTTCGATAGTAATACCACATTCCAAACCTTTTTTCACTTCACGTACTGAATCTTTTTCTCTTTGGACACTTTGAACATCACCATCATAGATGACAATCCCATCACGAATAATACGTGCTTTTCCTTTAGCTTTGACAACACCATCAGTAACATAACTTCCAGCAATTGTACCTACTTTTGAAAATTTAAATAATTGGCGAACTTCAGCCGAACCAGTTATTCGTTCTTCATAAGTTGGATCTAACATACCTTTCATTGCTTTTTCAACATCTTCAACCGCTTTATAAATTACATCATATAATCTTATTTCAACATCATTTTCTTTTGCATATTCTCTAACTTCGCTATTTGGCCTAACATTGAAACCAATAATAACAGCATCAGAAGCTTGAGCAAGTAACACATCATTTTCTGTAATAGTGCCCACGCTACTACGAATAACAGCTACTTTAACACCTTCAACTTCTATCTGTTCTAATGTTGATTTTAAAGCCTCAGCACTACCATTTAAATCTGCTTTAACAATTAATTTAATTTCTTTAACACCATCCTGAATTTTCGAAAATAAATCATCTAAATTTGTAACCTCACGTTTTTCAGGAGTTATTGTTTGCATTTTCTTGCGTTCATTGGCAATACATTTTGCTTGCTTTTCAGTTTCAAAAGCCATAAATTTATCACCAGCAATAGGCAATTCATTTAAACCTGTTATAAACACCGGTTGAGATGGATATGCCTCAGTTATATCTTCATTAGACTCATTTTTTAAACTTCTAACCCGACCATAACAACTACCAACAACAATAGGATCGCCTAAACGAAGGGTTCCATTTTGAACGATTAGCGTTACTATTGAACCAACCCTTTTATCTAATTCAGATTCAATAACAGTACCACTAGCATAACGATTAGGATTTGCTTTATAGTCTTTAATTGAGGAAATTAATAAAATATTTTCCAACAAATCATTGATACCCTCACCAGTTAATGCTGATATATTACTGTATAAAGTTTCACCGCCCCATGTATCAGGCATTAAACCACATTCGGTTAATTCTGTCATAATTTTTTCAGGATTTGCACCTGGCTTATCAATTTTATTGATAGCAACAATAATTGGTACATTTGCAGCTAATGCATGATCAATTGCCTCTTTAGTTTGTGGCATAACACCATCATCTGCCGCAACAATAATAATAACAATATCAGTAATACTTGCACCACGAGCACGCATTTGTGTAAAAGCTGCATGCCCTGGAGTATCTATAAAAGTAATCAATTTATCATTACATTTTGTTTGATAAGCACCAACAGTTTGAGTAATTCCACCAGCCTCCCCGGCTGCAATATTAGCTTTCCTAATAGTGTCTAATAATGTTGTTTTCCCATGATCAACATGTCCCATAATTGTTACAATTGGTGGTCTTGACATTAAATCTTCTGGGTTATCAATAAATTCAAATTCTTCAAAATTGCAAATATCCATTGTTTCTTCTTTTTTTAATTCTTTGTTATAATCAACGGCAATAATCTCAACCGTTTCAAAATCAAGATTACTATTAACATTTGCAATAATCCCTAAATTAAATAAACATTTAATTATTTCGGCAGCTGGTACACCAACGGCATCAGATAAATCTCTTACTGTCATATTCTCTTTATACAGAAGAATATTATCACTTTGATTAGTATGATCAGTTAGCTTTTCACGATTTTTATATATTGCTTTTTTACGTTCTTTAAAAGTACCTTTGACTTTTTTCTTAATGTTTTTATCTTCTTCTTCAACAATATCTTGAGTTTCAACTAACTTTTCAATCAATTCCTCATCCACTTCCATAGCAATTCGATTATCTAACTCAATAATTTCAGATTCTGATAATTCATCATCAGCACCAAAGACATTAATACCAATCTCATCACAATAACTTAATATTTCATCAACCGCTCTCCCCATATCATCAGCATATTCTCTTACACTCATCATATCTGTCACCTCTTTCTTATTTTAATAATTTTCTTAATTCTTCAAAAACATCATCAGACACCTGAATCTCTAAGTGTTTATTTAAAATTTTACTTTTATGAGCTTTTTCAATAACTTCTAAATCTTTTTTTAAATAAGCACCCCGACCATTAGCTTTTCCATTTAAATCAATTATAACCTCATTAATTGGTGTCCTAACAATTCTTATTAGTTCAAATTTTGGACATTTTTCCTTTGTAACTACACAGCTACGCATCGGAGTTTTTCTTACCTTCATATCATCACTCCTAATCTATAATATTAATACCCTCTTCTTGTGCTTGTTTTTGGGTTTTAATATCTATTTTAAAACGGGTTAACTTAGACGCTAAACGAACATTAATACCACCACGACCGATTGCTAGAGGAAAATTTTCATCATTTACAATAACCATTGCTTCTCTCTTTGTCTCATCAGTTATAAAAACACGGACATCACGCGCTGGGCTTAATGCGTTAGCAATAAAATTAGCTGGATCTTTATCATATAATACAACATCTATTTTTTCATGGTTTAACTCATTAATAATACGATTAATTCTACTTCCGCCTTCACCAATACAAGCACCAATAGCATCAACATTAGGGTTTTCTGAATAAACCGAAACTTTTGTTCTGTTTCCCGCCTCACGAGCAACACTATAAACTAAAACAATCCCATCTTCTATTTCAGGTATTTCTAACTCTAATAATCTTTTAACAAACCCATAATGATTTCTTGATAAGAAAATCACAGTACCCTTAGATTGAATATCTACTTTAGACACATATACCTTAATATTTGATCCCATCCTAATTGTTTCACCTGGAATTAATTCACTTTTAGGTAAAATACCTTGAATTTTTCCTAAATCAATATAGTAATTTCTAATATCTTCCATTAAAACAATGCCACTAACCATATCCCCTTCTTTATCACCAAACTCTTCAATAATATTATTTCGTTCAGCTTCTCTAATTTTTTGAATAACAACTTGTTTTGCTGTTGCTGCTGCTACCCTTCCGAAATCCTTTGGTGTAACTTCTTCCTCGATAGTTTCACCTAATTGAATGGTTGGAATAATTTTTTGTCCTTCTTCCAATGTTAAATGAATTCTTGGATCAAATGGAAATTTAACAGTTTCTAATATTTCTTCACCATCAAATGTTTCATCAACAACAATTTCAACTTCACTTTCTGGATCAACTACAGTTTTAAAAGAAAAAACTTTTATTTGACCACTATCGCGGTTTATATCAACTCTAACATTAGACAATGATTTATAATTTCGTTTATAGGCTGATGTAAGCGCTAATTCTAAAGCTTCATAAATAACATCTTCAGAAATCGCCTTTTCTTTAACTAACAAATTTACCGCTTCTTTAAATTTTTTAGGATTCATCTTAATTCCCCCCTTTTTCTTTTGAACAAACATCTAAAATGTATGAATCAACAATTGGATCATGCTCATCTAAAATTGGATCAATTAAATTATTAACATTAACACAATCATCAACATCAATAACGCCATCTTTATCTATAATTATTCTTAAAAATTGGATACCCTCTTCTTTTAAATATTGTACATCATCTAAAATATAATTGTTTTCAGTTATAATTGGCTCAATCATATTTCTTACTTTTTTTTCAATATCCATAACATCACCTATTTGAAAAAGTGGGGCTACCCACTTTCCTTTCTCTTTTACATTATATCATAACTATTTTAAATTTGGTATAGTTTTTACAAGGGAAAAAAGTTTTTTAAAGTTATTTTAATTAAAAAATAACTATTATATATATAATATATGTATTTTTTTTGATATAATTAATATGGAGATGATAAAATGGATAAAAATAAAACAAAAGATGGATGGTTGGGGATTGGAATTTTTTTACTTTACACAGCCGTTTCATATTTAAAACATATACCTCTACTATTATTAAATATTAATAATATATCAGAAAATTTTGCAATGATTTACTCATTGACTGTTTCTATAATTTTAACCTTTATTATTATGTACTTACTACGAAAAAAACTTAAAAATGACTATTTAGATATTAAAAAAAATCACAGAATATATTTTAAAAAATATTTCAAATATTGGTTAATATCTCTCATTTTTATGGCATTAAGTAATTTCACTATTTTGTTTTTCACTAAAAGTTCGCTTCCAAATAATGAAGAATTAATTAAGGAAATGTTTAAAATTAATCCGTTTATTATTTTTATATCTGCGGTTTTAGTAGCACCTATTTTAGAAGAATTAGTATTCCGTCAAAGTTTTAGATACATGTTCAGCGACAATATAAGTTTTATACTTTTTTCAGCTTTCACATTTGGGTCATTTCATGTTTTGGGAACTGTTGACAATTTTTCAGACTTGCTTTTTATTATCCCTTACTCAATTCCAGGCATTGCTTTTTCGCTTACTTTAGCTGAGGATGATAACATTTTAGTCCCGATTGGACTTCATTTTATGCATAATGGTATTTTAATGTCATTACAAGTATTATTATTACTTTTTAGTTAGGTGGTTATGATGAAGAGAAAAATATTTATTATACTAATTACCTTGGTTATTTTAATAACCTTTATTTTTTTATATGCTAGATACATTGGGGTTAAAGGATTAGTTGTTAAAGAATATAAAATAACCAACTCTAAAATTCCTACTAATTTACATGGATTAAAAGTAGTACATTTAACAGATATCCATTACGGAAGGACAATCAATAATAAAGAATTGAAGAAGGTTGTAGATAAAATAAATACAATTAAAGCTGATTTAGTTATTATATCCGGTGATTTATTAGATCGAGATATTGAATTAACTAGTGATGATAAAAAAAATATAATTATTAACTTAAAAAAAATAAAGGTAACTATCAATAAATATGCCATTCGAGGAAATCATGATTTTGCACATAATGATTGGGACGAAATAATTAAAAAAAGCGGTTTTATTAATTTAGATGATAATTACGATTTAATATATTATAATGGAATTGAACCTATTTTAATAAATGGTATAAGTAGCAACCTTCATGGGAGTTTAACATTAAATGAAAAACTAAAACCTATGAATGATTTCATTAAAGATATAACCTTACCAAATAACAATCTTGATATTGAAATGCCAAAGTATAAAATTTTAATAATGCACGAACCTGATTACATTGATAATTTTAAATATAGTAATTTTGATTTAATATTAGCCGGTCACTCGCATAACGGTCAAGTTAAAATACCAGGTATTGGTGCAATCATTTTACCACCAGGTGCCAAAAAATATTATAAAGAATTTTACAAATTAAATAATACCGATTTATTTATATCAAGCGGTTTAGGAACTTCAAACTTAGATGTTCGTTTATTTAATAAACCTTCAATTAACCTTTATAGATTAACAAATAAATAATTAAAAAAAGCACTATTTAGTGCTTTTTGTCTGATAAAATCCATGAATATTACAATATGCATAAACTATAAAGTTATCAGTTTCAACATTAAATTCAACTATTGGTTCGTCACCTGGATTTAAGTTTATTTTATTAACTTTATTCCCTTCTACTAACGCAACCCACTCAATATAATGTTCTTCTATCATTGGATGATGAGCCTCACCAACCTCAACAATTACTTTGTTTCCATCTCTTTTTAAATATGGAAGATGCTTTTCATAATTGTTTTCTTCTTCATTAATTAAAATTTCATTCATTTCTTGACCGCAGCAAACAAGAGTACCACCACCATCATTCAGTAATTCTACAATATTACCACAGATTTCACATTTAAATAATTTCATATATACCTCCTATCATATATTCATTATATCATAATTAATTTAAAAATCAATTTAAACGCCAGTATTTTCACCTTTATAACGTAACCATAACTTACGGATCCAATCAACAGGAACTACTGATAAAGCCAAAATAATTATTATAGTAAGCTCTAAAAAACTAAGACTTGAAACTCTAAATAATGAACCTCCAAAGTAAATAATATAAACTTGAATAACTGAAATAAGAATTATTATAATAATAAAACCTTTATTTTGTAAAATATTAGCTAATATATTTAAACGATGAGTTCTGGCATTAAAACAATTAAATATCCCTATAAAAATAAACAAACCAAAAAATGCAGTCATTAAATATATTTCATTTGAACCATCCATGTAAATTGTTTTGAAAATTGGTAATTTTAAAAACAATAAACATAAAAGAAATGAATACAAACCAGTAAAAATTATTTGATATTTCATATAATTATTGACAATGTTTTCATCTCTTTTTTTAGGCAATTCATTCATATACTCATCTAGAGCTGGTTCACCAGCAAAGGCTAAAGCGGCAAGGGTATCCATTACCATGTTAACCCATAACATTTGTATCACAGTTATTGGGTTGTCTATACCAATAAATGGACCAATAACGGAAATACCAACAGCACACATGTTTATTGTTAATTGTAAAATAATAAATTTACGAATATTTTTGAAAATTGTTCGACCATATAATATTGCTTTAGATATTGATTCAAAATTATCATCTAAAATAACTACATCAGCGGCCTCTTTGGCAACCTCTGTACCACTTCCCATTGCAATACCAACATCTGCTTTTTTTATTGCTGGAGCATCGTTAACCCCATCACCAGTCATACCTACTACTAAGTTTAACTTCTGAGCGATTCTCACTAATCTACTTTTATCACTTGGTAGTGCACGGGCAATAACACTAATATTCATTATTTTTTCTGATATTTCTTGATCTGACATTTTAGCTAATTCATCGCTTGTTATAATATAAGAATTATTTGTTAATAATCCTACCTCTTTAGCTATAGCTACTGCTGTTTTTTTTGAATCACCAGTCATCATAACAACTTTAATACCCGCATTTTGAACTTTTATAACTGACTCCTTAACATTATCGCGAATATCATCCCTAATTCCTACTAAACCTACTAACGTTAAATTATTTAAAATATCATTACTTTTTATATCTAATGATGATGTTGCAACGGCAATAAAACGAAAGCTTTGTTCAGATAATTTTTCCATCTTAGTAATTAAATTATTTTTATTTTCAAACCTCTGCTGGCGGCCATTATTATCATAATAATAATTACACGCTTTTATAATTTTTTCGGGAACTCCTTTAATCAAGGTCAAATTATAATCACCAGTAATTTTAGTCGATGAGATTTTCGATTGGCTATTAAAAGGTGTTTGACGTCCCATCAATATTTGACTATTGTTTTGATAAGTAACAGCATACTCTAATAATGCTCGATCTGTTGCATTACCACCAATTGCTTGTCTTTTTTCTTTATCATAAGTTGATAAATTATTATACTTTAATGATATATTTAATAAATCAAATAATTTATTTTTATGAACTATGTTACCATAATCAAACCCATTAGCATCAATAAAATTAACAACTTCTAACTTCCCTTTAGTAAGAGTGCCTGTTTTATCAGTAAACAATATATTCATACTTCCAAAAGTTTCTATACCTAATAGTTTTCTTACCAGAATATTGTCATTTAACATTTTTTTCATATTTTTAGAAAGTACTAGAGTTATCATCATAGGCAATCCCTCAGGGACAGCTACTACAATTACTGTAATTGCTAATGTTATTGCATGGAGAATATAACCAATTAATAAGGGCGTATTATATATAGTTTGATTAATAGCATCTATATTAAAATTATTTTTTATTATAATCATATCAAACAAATAAGAAAAGGCAACTAAAAAAGCCCCTATGTATCCTAATTTACTAATTAATCTTGCTAACATTCGAAGACGATATTTTAATGGTCCTTCCCTTTTTTCTTCTTGAAGTTCAAGACCTATGCTACCATATACTGTTTTATCACCAACAGAAGTAACTAACATCAAACAAGCATTGGCACAAATAACACTACCTCTAAATAATTTATTATTATTTATATCTTTTGTAACTTCTTTTGATTCGCCATTTATTAAAGATTCATCAACTTCAACCGAACCTTTAATAACAATTCCATCAGCAGGTATTTTATCACCAAACTGAAGAGAAACAATGTCATTTTTAACAACTTCATCTATTGATATTTCTTTTAGTTCACCATTCCGATAAACACGACAATTAATTTTAGATGCTTCATCTTGTAACTTTTTAAATGATTCTTCGCTCCCATATTCTGAAACAGTCGATATTAAAGAAGCGATGAATATAACGATTGCAATACCAACAGTTTCATACCAATCAAAATTACTTAGTAAAAATAAGGTTTTCACAGCTAAAGCGATTAATAATATTTTAGTCATCGGCTCACCAAGGCTCTCGATAAATAGTTGAAAAAAAGTATGAGTTTTTTTCACACTGATTTGATTACTACCATACTTTAATCTTGATTCAGTTACTTGTTTATTAGTTAAGCCAATTTTACCAATTTCCATATTAATCACCTATAAAATAATATTAGGTGACATTAATTAATAAGACATTAATTATTCGACAAAAAAAACAATATTTTTATATTGTTTTCCCAAAATGTAATTTTAATATTATATTTCTTTCATTTTTTGAATACGATAAGTTATTCTTAGCATTAATTTTCTTGGTAATAATCTAATAATAAATGCAGCAAACTTATTAGAGAAACCAGGTATGATAATTAATTTCCTTTTAAACATTTGTTTTATTGCATATTCACTAACATCATAACTCTCTAAAGCTTTTACACCAAATTGAACTCCTGCAACATTATTAAAATTTGTATTAACCGGTCCTGGACATAAAGCTCCAATATATACATTACTATTTGTTTTTCTTAATTCTTCATATATTGCTTCAGTTAATTTTAAAACATAACCTTTGGTTGCATAATAAGTGGCCATTAAAGGACCTGAAGTAAAGGCTGCAGACGAAGCGACATTTAAAATATAGCCACTATTTTTTTCTTTAAAATCTTTCAAAAAAACTTTAGTTAAAGTGTGAACCGCTTTAATATTTAAGTCAATCATATCTAATTCACGATCTAAATTAGTATCTGTAAATTCACCAAAAACACCAAAACCAGCATTATTAATAAGAATATCAACATTTTCTTTTTTAACACGATTATATAATTTCATACAATTAAAAGTACTTGATAAATCCATTGTAATTATTTTAACATCTGTTTTTAATTCTTTTTTTAATAATTCTAATTTTTCTTTATTCCTTGCTACTAAAATCAAATCATAACCACGATTACTAAAAATTCTTGCCATATCAGCACCTATTCCAGAACTCGCACCTGTTATTAAAACTTTCATATTATCAACACCTTCCACTACTATAATTATATAGCATATCGATTCATAAAACAACTTTATATTTAAATTAGACAAAGTATTCATTGATTAAGTCAAAAACATATTCTTTCTATTAATACAGATCCAGTCTTTATTTTTTATTAATTAAATTAACAAACATCAAAATTATTTTAAACGAAAACTATAATTACATAATTTATTCTTTTTTAAAATTAAAAATACCTTTTTGGTTACTACTATTAATTTTGTTGATTATATCTGACTTACAAAATTACGATGATTTTTAAATAACCTTATCATGTTTATTATTCAATTATTAAGCACTTTATAAGAACAGTGATTATCATTTCCCGGTGGAATCCCTTTATATTTTAAATTCATACCTACTTTATTTGATTTTTTGAAAGTTATTGACAGATTTTTTTAAAAAAAGCCTTAGGCTTTTAATAGTTATTATCTATTCAACATTCTCTATTAGAGTTATCTTTTTATCATCAAACTGGTATATATAATCTGCCAAAAGCTTAACATCGTCTTTAATATGAGTAGAAATAATTATTATTTTCTTCTCCTTTTTCAACTTCAAAAATATTTTTCTTAATTTAACAACTGTTTTTTCTTCTATTCCATTAAATGGTTCATCAAATATCATTAAATCAGGATTTTCCATTAATACTTGTACAATGCCAAGTTTTTGTTTCATTCCATAAGAGTAAAACATATAGTTTTTATTCATTTCTTCTGTTAGATTAACCATTTCTAATGCTGTTTTGATATCCTCTTTAGTTAAGTTAGATTGACTTTGGCTAAAAGACTTAAATTTTCTAACCCAGATAATTCGGACAAAAAGAATGGTGAATCAAGTAATGCACGAGTTGATGGCGAAAAGTCACCATTTTTTATTATATCAATACCATCTATTAGTATTTCACCTGTGTCCGGTTTATAAAAACCACATAATAGTTTTAAAAAAAACACTTTTATCACTACCATTTATACCTACTAAAGCATAGATGTTGCCAGGTTCAAAATTAATATTAATATCCTCAAGAATAGGTACTTTCTTAAAACTTTTTGATACATTTTTAACTTCTATTTTCATAATTCCTCCTAAATTTTTTCATAAATATTATAATATCTTTTTTTAAATATTTTATAAAAAAGACCAACTAAAATTAAAAGAATGGATAATAAAACATATTGATAAGTTTTTACATTTACAACTGTAATAGGAAATGTCAATATCCCTAAAAAAAGTATAAAAATTATAATAATACTCACTGTATAACCCTTAAAAAAAATTAACACTAGTAAACTTATAAAAATAAATATTAAAGAAAGTAAAATATCGGTTGGATAATATAAAAACATTTGAAAATTTAGATAATTAATATTACCGATAAAAGATATCATAAAATATAATATAAACTTATATATTAATACATACCCTATAATTAATATAGTTTTAACTATTATCCATTTTTTTAAAGAGCCTCTTAAAAATAAATTTTGAATACCTAATTTAAAACTTTCTATAAGATGAAATAATGGTAGAAACCCAATTTAAACCATATAAGAATAATTCAATGGGTAATGAGTTTTTATCATGAGTAAGCCCCAAGATAGCTTCCGGTGTTAAACTTTGATTGTTTGTGAGGTTAAAAATAACCATCACTGCTATTAATACTATTAATTGAATTAAAAATAATCTGAATATTTTACTTTTCGGAATATTGAGTTCATTTCGAAAAATCATGAAATTACTCCTTTTAATTTAAATTTTTTTTAAGATAAGTGAATTAAATATTTTGAAAATTGATAGTAATATAATCAGATAAAATCCAAACATAAATAATTTTGTAATAACTGAACTATAATTTAAGTGAATAATATATTTTCTAGGATTTAAAAAGATCGGAAAAATCTTACCTATCTCTGTTATTGATATAGTGGGATTTAAATACCAATAATAAAGAGTAATGTTTACTATTGTTAAAAATGGTGTTTTTAGCAACTGGATTAATGATGAATTAATTAAACAAATCATTAAAGTAATAGAATACACTTTAATAAAAACTATTATTAAACGAATTATATTAGGAAAGTTATCATTAAAAAAAACTTCTATTTTCAGACGATAACTACTCAAATTCATTAAAATCATATTTATTATTAATGCAATCAAAAAGATAAAACTGTAAGTAATGATGACTGATTTAAAATAACTAGATAAATATTGCTTATGCTTTTTTAAACGATTAAAGTATGGGTAATTTTTGTTGAAATCATAATATAAGTTTATAATTAATATCAGAGGAATAAAAATGTTTGTTGCTAATATATACCATGAAGATGTATAACCTCTAATAAGTAGATTTATATAGCTCATATCTACATTACTAGAAAAAAACATATAAATTGAGAGGATTAAAACTAATCCCACTAGTAACTTAAATAATAACCAATTAACAATTTTCATTGAAAATTTATAAATAAAATCACTTTTCATTTTGGGTAATCACCTTCTCTTTATTACTATAGAATATTAGAACAACTATTAAACTCGAAACGAAAAGGGATAAACTATAACCAAATTCAAAAAAAATAGTTGCTGCTGGTTCATAATTTCAAAAACTATAAAATAATAATTCTGGGATCATAATATTTCTAAATGTAAGTGTAATTATTGTAAATATTATAACTTCAAAAGCTAGCCCTAATATAAAGAAAGTAATAAAAGAAGCAAAGATTACTAAAATTTTATTAATACCTTTATCGGCAAAAAATAAAGCAATATTGGCAATGAATAAATTATATAAAAATAAACTAATTGTATAAAATGTTAGAAAAAGAATTAGTATTTCTAAAAAATGATCAACAACATAGGTTGTATCGTGTTTTATTGCATATGAAGGATCAAATGTTCCAGTAATAATATATAAAATGAGGAAACCCATTATCAATGAAATAGGAATAACAAAAACAAATCCGTAACTTTATAAAATCTCTTTAAAAACTACTTTTGAATATTTTTCTCTTAATAATAAATTTTTAAAATAGCCACTTTTAAATTTAGAGCGAATTACCCAAATATTCATTATGATTATTAAAAACGGTGTAAACAAATCTAACATTCTTAATATACTAGATATTTTATTTTGAAAAAAAGCGTTACTTACATCTGTTTGATAGGGTTCATATTCTTTTAGGTTTTTACATGCTTCTTGAACATATTCATCAATGAAAAAAGAGGGGTTTCTTCGCAGTATTGTTTGAATTCATTATACCTATTTCGATGATTGCTGTAGTATTTTGAATAATTTATACTTTCAGCTGTTATCCAAAAAAAAAGACAACAAAATACTATTATAGGTATTAAGTAAAGTTTTAATATTTCTTTATTTTACCCAACTATTTGACAAAGAACCAAAAAAAAAGAGTTTATTACTCTTCTTCTACTAATTTTAAAATAACCATTAATGCATCGTCACCACGACGTTCATCTAATTTTAAAATTTTTGTATAACCACCATTACGGTTAGCATATCTTACAGCTAAATCGTCAAATACTTTTTGGGTGGCAACATTATCATTATGTAAAAAAGCTAATACTTTTCTTCTTGATACTAAAGTACCCTTTTTACCATATGTAACCATTTTATCTAAAAATTTACGAACTTCTTTAGCTCTTGTTTCTGTTGTTTTAATTTCTTCATTCATAATTAAATCTTTAGTTAAATTAGCCAACATACTTCTTCGGTGTTTATTATCTCGGCCTAGTTTTCTATACATAATATTCCTCCTAACCTATTCTTCATCCCGGAATTTTAGTCCTAATTCTTTAAGTTTATCAACAACTTCTTTTAATGATTTTTTTCCTAGATTTCTTATTTTCATCATCTCTAGTTCAGTTTTCTCAGTTAATTCACCTAAAGTATTTATTCCTGCCCTCTTTAAACAGTTATATGCTCTTACTGAAAACTCTAATTCATCAATTGATGTTTCCAGCTTCTTTTGTTTTGTATCCTCTTTTTTAGCTGTCATAACACCTGTTAGATCTGTTATTTCACTTAAGTCAGTTATTATTTTTAAGTGTTCAATTAAAATTTTAGATGAAAGTGCTAAAGCCTCCTCCGGCCTTAATCCACCATTTGTATAAACATGAAAAGTTAGTTTGTCAAAAGAGTCATCTTGACCAACACGCGCATCCTCAACCTCATAACTTACTCTCTCAATAGGAGAATAAAGGGCATCAATTGATATAAAACCTAATTTATCATTTTCGATAAATTTTTTATTTTCATTCGATTGTACATAACCGCGGCCATTAGCAACAATCATTTCCATATCTAATTTACCACCTTTTGATATTGTGGCAATTACTTGATCTTTATTAATAATTTCAATATCAGAATCAACCTCAATATCAGCGGCTGTTACTACTTGCTCATTAGCAACCGATAATTTTATTGTTTTGATTTCTTTTGAATGATTTTTAATAACAATATTCTTTAAATTCAATATGATTGATGTCACATCTTCAACAACGCCTTCAATCGTTTGAAATTCATGCATAACGCCATCTATTTTAACAGCAACTATTGCACTACCAGGTAAACTAGATAACATAACTCGTCTAAGTGCATTACCAATTGTTGTTCCAAAACCTCTTTCTAAAGGCTCTAACTCAAATTTACCATAATTATTATTTTCAACATATTCTGTAATTTTAAATACTGGTTTTTCAAAATTTAACACTCTAACACACTCCTTTTCTAATTTATCCTCTTGGTCGTTTTGGCGGACGACATCCATTATGTGGTATAGGTGTTACGTCTGTAATTGAAGTAATTTCTAAACCTGCAGTTTGTAATGAACGAACTGCAGTATCTCTTCCTGAACCAAGTCCTCTTACAAACACATCTATCTTTTTCATTCCCATCTCAGCGGCAGCTTTACCAGCAGCTTCAGCTGACATACCAGCTGCAAACGGTGTTGACTTTTTACTTCCTTTAAAACCTAGTGTTCCAGCTGATGCCCAACTGATTGCATTTCCTTCTTTATCACTAATTGTTACAATCGTGTTGTTAAAGGTTGAATGAATATAAGCATTACCTTCTGGAATATTTTTTTTAACTTTTCTTTTTCTTGGTTTATAAGCCATTTAGTTAACCTCCTTTATTTAAAAACTATTTTTTCTTATTAGCTACTACTTTGCCACGCCCTTTACGAGTTCTAGCATTTCGATTAGTTCTTTGTCCTCTTACTGGTAAACCACGGCGATGACGACTTCCTTCATATGAATTTATTTCCATTTTTGTTTTAATGTTCATACTAACTTCACGTCTAAGTTCACCTTCGGTAGTATATTTACTAACCTCTTCACGAATCCTATCTAATTCTTCATTAGACAATTCACTCACTGTTTTATTCTGATCAACATTTGCATCTTGTAATATTTTTTGTGACAAACTTCTTCCAATACCATAGATATAAGTTAATGAAATTTCAACTCTTTTATTATCTGGTATATCTACACCAATTATTCGTGCCATAAAACACCTCCTATTAACCTTGTCTTTGTTTATGCTTTGGATTAGGGCATATTACATAAACCCTTCCATTACGTCTAATAATTTTACATTTTTCACAAATTTTTTTTACTGATGGTTTTATCTTCATTATATCCCCTCCTAATTTTTTCTATAGGTTATTCGCCCACGTGTTAAATCGTATGTTGAGAGCTCAATAGTAACTCTATCACCTGCTGAAATGCGAATGTGATTCATTCGGATTTTACCAGAAACGTGGGCTGTTACTATATGTTTGTTTTCTAGCTCAACCTTAAAGGTCCCACCAGGCAAGATTTCAATTACTTTACCTTCTACTTCAATTGTATCTTCTTTTGCCATAATATCACCCCTTTGTTAATATTTTAGCACCATCTCTAGTTACTAAAACAGTATGCTCAAAATGGGCTGATGGATGGCCATCACCTGTTATAATTGTCCAACCATCCTCTTTTATATATACTTGTGCTGTTCCAAGATTAATCATTGGTTCAACAGCTATTACCATACCAGTTTTTAAAATTGGACCAGTATTTCTCTTGCCATAATTAGGTACATCGGGTTGTTCGTGTAAATCTTTACCAACACCGTGACCTACTAACTCCTTAACAACACCTAATTTATATTTTTTTATATACTTAGATATTGCATAACCAACATCACCAACTCGTGCACCATCTTTAATTACTTTTAATCCTTCATATAAAGAAAGTTCCGTGTGTTTTAATAAAAATTGAATTTCAGGACTTGTATTTCCAACTGGGTAAGTCCAAGCTGAATCACCATGATATCCTTTATAACAAGCACCAATATCAATTGAAATTATATCACCATCTTTTAATACCCGATTACTCGGAATACCGTGAACCACCTCATCGTTAATTGATGTACATATAGAAGCAGGAAAACCTTCATAGTCTTTAAACGATGGAATAGCACCATTTTTTATAATAAAGTCATGCGCTAAACTATCTAATTCTTTAGTTGTGATTCCAGGTTTAATATATTTCTTTAAATATTGATGCGTAGCACCAACTATTTGACCAGCCTTGGTCATTAATTCAATTTCTTCTTTTGTTTTTATTTTTATCATAAAAAATTATCCCCATCTAATATATTAGTAATTTGTGTGAAAGTATGCTCTTTACTAATTGAACTATCTATTATATAGAGTTTATTTAAATCATCATAATACTTAATGATAGGCGCTGTATCAGTTAAATATGTCTGATAACGATTATCAAACACATTTTCATTATCATCATTTCGTTTAATTAATAAACCACCACATTTATCACAAACACCTTCTAATTTAGGCTTTGTTTCTATAAAATTCTCATTATAAATATCTGAGCATTGATTGCATGTTAAACGGCCAATTGTTCTTTTTAATGATATTTCTCTATCCAATTTAAGATAAAAAACATAAGTAATTTCTTTGTTTTGAATTTTTAAAATTTCATCATATTTTTTGGCTTGATTTATATTTCGGGGAAAACCATCTAATATATAACCATTTTTACAATCTTCATGCATTAATCTCTCTATTAATAACGAGAAAATAATCTCATCAGCAATTAAGTTACCAAACAACATATCGTTCTCTATTTTTTTACCAATTTCACTCTGTTTTATTACTTCATCACGAAGCAATTGACCAGTTGAAATATGAGGTATATTATATTTTTCTCGAACCATTTTGGCTTGCGTTCCTTTACCTGCTGCTGGTGGGGCAATAAAAACAATGTTTTTCATCGACGACGTCCTCTTTTACGAACATAAATTCTACTTGATAATTGACTATCTAAGCTTTTATATGTTTCTAAAGCAACACCGACGACAATTAATATTCCTGTACCACCAATCGAAACTGTCGGTGGTAATTTTGAAACTATACCAAATACTATAGGCAATCCAGCTATAAATGCTAGTGCTAATGCACCAACAATTGTCAAACGATATAAAAT
Organism: uncultured Muribaculaceae bacterium; assembly: GCA_964629735.1. Classification (GTDB taxonomy): domain Bacteria; phylum Bacillota_I; class Bacilli_A; order RF39; family UBA660; genus CAZVQX01. The sequence continues at coordinate 135,221 of CAZVQX010000001.1, read as the reverse complement.
ACTATTAATATAATTAACCGTTTCTTCACCAGGCCTAATACCTGGAATAAAGCCACCATTTTTTTGTAAATTCTCGGCCATCTCTGTTGGTTTTAATTGAATAAATGTATAAAAATATGAAAAGCCAATAATTAATAAAACATATAATACAAAACCAACTGCGCTAGTCATTGATAAATAATTTGTAACAAAATTACTAAAACTATCACTTTTTACAAAACCGGCAATGATAGCTGGAATTGATAATAATGATGAGGCAAATATAACAGGAACAACACCTGCTGAGTTTAATTTAAAAGGTATATAATTTTGTTTACCTAAAAAACTAGTTGATTTATTTGCGTATTGTATTGGAACTCTTCTCTCGGCTGATTGTTCGAAAATAACACCAATAACAATTCCTAAATAAATAAGGGTAAATATTGTAAATAATATATTTCCTTGTATATGCCCATAATTTTGAAAACTTTTCCATGCTTCTACAAACATTGCAGGTAAACTAGCGATAATACCAGTCATTATAATAAGGGAGACACCATTTCCAATTCCTTTAGCTGTTATTTGATCACCTAACCATAATAAGAATGATGTTCCAGCAGTTAAAACAATTGCAAATTGCATATATTGCATAACTGAACCACCCTTAATAAATGTAAATGACATCATATAACCTTGAATAAAGGCAAGAATAATACCAAAAACTCTAGTAATTTGGTTTATTTTTACTCTACCTGTATGCCCTTCTTTTGCTAAATCCGCTATATAAGGGACAATATCCATTTCTGCCAGTTGCATAATAATTGAGGCAGAAATATACGGCATCACACCTAGCCCGAAAATAGAAAAGCGGGCCATCGCACCACCACCCATAACGTTAACTAACTCTAAAAAGCCTAATTGACTTATTTCTAAATTAATTTGTTCAACGCCGGGTACAATTATAGTCATTCCTACTTTATATATAAACAAGGCTACAAAAGTAAAAATTATTTTCTTTTGAATATCCTTGTTTTTGGGATTAAATATCTGCTTAAAGTTTGCAAACATTTTAGATCACCTCAGCTTTTCCACCTAATTTTTCTATTTTTGCTTGAGCTGTTTCTGAAAATTTATGTGCTTTAACATGTATTTTTTTATCTAAAGCACCACTTCCTAATACTTTAATTCCGTCTAATTGTTGTTTAATCAATCCCATTTCCTTTAATAGTTCTGGGGTAATAACTGCCCCATCTTCAAATTTATTTAAATCGCTCAAATTAATAACTGCATATGTCTTTTTAAATGGCGCATTACTAAAACCTCTCTTAGGAAGTCTTCTAAATAATGGTGTTTGACCACCTTCAAATCCTATTCTAACGCCACCGCCACTTCTTGCGTTTTGACCTTTATGCCCTTTTCCACTTGTTTTACCATAACCACTACTAGGTCCACGTCCTAATCTTTTACGAGATTTTACCGAACCTTCATTTGGTTTTAAATTATGTAATTTCATATTATACAATCTCCTCTACTGTTTTACCACGTAGTTTTGCAACTTCTTCGACAGTTTTTTGAGCTTTAAGTGCATTTAGGGTTGCATAAGCGACATTTATTTTTGTTTTTGAACCTAGGGATTTTGATAAAATATCTTTAATACCAGCCATCTCAACTACCGAACGCACAGCACCACCAGCTTTTACTCCTGTACCTTTAAGGGCTGGCTTTAATAAAACTTTACTAGCTCCTTGTGTTCCGATAATTTCATGTGGTATAGTTCTCTCATCAACAATAGCAACTTTAACAACATTTTTTGTTGCTGATTGAACAGCTTTTTTGATTGCGTCAGGAACTTCATTAGCTTTACCGACTCCTAAGCCGACTTGGCCTTTTTTGTCCCCAACAACTACTAGAGCTGTAAAACGGAAATTACGACCACCTTTTGTAACCTTAGCAACTCGTTTAATTTCAATTACTTCTTCTTCGAATTGTTTTGGACGTGGTTCTCTTCTTTTATATTCCATTAATTAACCTCCTTAGAATTTTAATCCATTTTGTTTTGCAGTTTCAGCTAAAACTTTTACACGACCATGATATAGGTAACCACCTCTATCAAATTTAACTTCGTTTATTTTTGCCTCTTTAGCTCTTTTTGCAAGTAATTCTCCAACTTTAGTAGCTGCTTCTTTATTTCCTCCATTGGTTAGTTTTAACTCTTTATCAATAGAAGATGCACTTACTAAGGTTGTTTTTGTTTCATCATCAATGATTTGGGCAAAAATATTTTTATTTGATCTAAACACATTAAGACGTGGAATACTTTGTGTACCACTTAAAGTTTTTCTTACTCTTTTATGTCTAGACTTTCGTATTTCATTACGAGATACTTTTTTTATCATAGTAAATCTCTCCTTTGTTTAATTACTTAGCAGCTTTCTTACCTGCTTTACGAATCACGTATTCATCTTTATAACGAATTCCTTTACCTTTATATGGTTCAGGTTTTCTAATTTTACGAATGTTGGCTGCAAATTCACCAACTAATTGTTTATCTATTCCTTTAATAATTAATTGAGTATTACTTGGTGCTTCAACTGTTATCCCTTCCGGAATAACAACTTCAACTGGATGAGAAAAACCAGCTGCAACCAAGACTTTATTATCTTTTAAAGTAAAACGATAACCAACACCAACGGTTTCTAAAACTTTTGTGAAACCATCTGTTACCCCAATAATCATATTAACGATATGGGAGTTATTAGTTCCATGAAAACTTTTTACTTTTTCATCTTTAGCGACTAAGTTTAATTCGTTTTCATTAATAACAACTTCAATATTTTGATTTATTGCAGTAGAAAGTTCACCTTTAGGACCTTTTACACTTACAACATTATCATTAACTGATACGGTAACATCGGCTGGTATAGTTATTTTTCTTTTTCCAATACGACTCATAATAATCCTCCTTACTTTCTACCAAATATAAGCTAGCACTTCGCCACCAAGTGATTGTTCACGGGCTTGTTTATCAGTCATAACACCAGATGATGTTGAAATAATTGCAATACCAAGACCATTTAAAACTCTAGGGACATCAGTTGCTTTTGCATAAACGCGTAAACCTGGTTTTGAAATTCTTTTAAGACCAGTAATAACACGTTCTTTATTTTGTCCATACTTTAAATTTAGGACAATTACATTTTGAACATTATTTTCTTTTATTTTGTAATCGTGAATAAATCCTTCTTCTTTTAATATTCTAGCGATTTCAACTTTAATTTTTGAAGCGGGTACTTCTACTTCTTTATAACGCATTTGATTTGCATTACGAATTCTTGTAAGCATATCTGCAATTGGATCATTAACTACCATAAATATCCTCCCTTCAATTTACCAGCTTGATTTTTTAACGCCTGGTATTTGTCCTTTATATGCTAGTTCTCTAAAACAAATACGGCAAATTCCATATTTTTTTAAAACAGCATGTGGTCTTCCACATTTTTGACAACGTGAATATTGACGTACTTTAAATTTTGGTTTGCGACTAGCTTGTATAATTTTACTTTTTTTAGCCATAATACCCTCCTTTTTAGAGTTGTTTCTTAAACGGCATACCTAATCCTTTTAAGAGTTCATACGCTTCTTCGTTTGTTTTTGCTGTTGTAACAAAAACAATATCCATACCACGTACCTTAACAACATTATCATATTCTATTTCAGAAAAAATTAATTGCTCTGTAATACCTAATGTATAATTGCCACGGCCATCAAAAGCCTTTGGAGAAACACCTCTAAAGTCTCTAACACGAGGTAGTGCAATACTAATTAATTTATCTAAAAAGTTATACATGTTGTCTCCTCGTAATGTCACTTTACATCCTACTGGTTGACCTTCTCTTAATTTAAATCCTGCAATAGCTTTTTTAGCCCTTGTTATAACAGGTTTTTGTCCAGTAATTAATTCTAGATCATTCATAGCACCTTCAATTAATTTTGAATTATGTGTTGCATCTCCAGCACCAATATTAACCACAACTTTTTCTAGTTTAGGTACTTCCATAACAGATTTATAATTATATTTTTCCTTTAAACTTGGTATAATTTCTTTATTATATTTTTCTTTTAGGCGGTTCACTTGTAATACCCTCCTTCCAATTAATCAATGTTCTCATTTGATTTTTTACTTACTCTTATTTTTTTATTATTTTTATCGAATGTGTGTCCTATTCTGGTTCTTTTTTTTGTTTTAGGATCCAGAAGCATAACATTAGAAGCATGAATTGGAGCTTCCATTTCCATAATACTACCCGGATTTTGTCCGTCAGATTTTTGATGTCTTTTAATCATATTTACATTTTCAACAATAACTTTTTTATCGTCACGTAATATTTTTGTTATTCTTCCTTCTTTTCCTTTATCTTTACCAGTAATAACAACAACTTTATCTCCAGTTTTAAAGTTCATGTTCTACCTCCTATAACACTTCTTTAGCAAGTGATATAATTTTCATATATTTTTTATCACGAAGTTCTCTAGCTACTGGTCCGAAAATTCGCGTACCTACTGGGCTCTTATCATCTTTAATAATAACGCACGCATTATCATCAAATTTGATATAAGAACCATCCTCACGACTTAAACCATATTTACTTCTAACAATAACGGCTTTAACAATTTGACCTTTTTTAACCGTACCGTTAGGAACTGCTTTTTTTACACTCCCGATAACTATATCACCAATATTAGCCGATTTAACAACACTATTGCCTAATACACGAATAACTCCGATTTCACGTGCACCAGAATTATCGGCTACTTTTAAACGGCTTTCTTGTTGAATCATATTTAATCCTCCTTATCCGTTTGCAATTATATAATAATTGCTTTTTCTACTATTTTAACTAGGCGATAATGCTTTGATTTCGATAAAGGTCTTGTACTTGAAATTTTAACGCGATCGCCAACTTTAGCCTCGTTTTTAGGATCGTGAACTAAGTATTTACGAGAATACTTAACACGCTTACCGTATAATTTATCAGTTTTATAAGTTTCAACCAAAACACTAATTGTTTTATCACTTTTATCACTTACAACTGTTCCAATTAATTCATGAGTTTTTTTATCTTTCATAATGCCCTCCTAATCATTTTCTAATTCACGTTCTCGCAAAACTGTTTTCATACGAGCAACTTCTTTTCTTAATTCTTTAATTCTCGAAGGCTTCTCAAGATTACCAGTAGCTTGGCTAAAACGCAAATTAAATAACTCTTCTTTATATTCTTCTATTTTTTTAATTATTTCTTCATTTGAAAGTTTTCTTATGTCATTAATTTTCATTAGCTTCACCACTTTCTTTTTTTACAAACTTACATTTCATTGGTAATTTGTGCATAGCTAATCGCAGAGCTTCACGCGCGACCGCTTCACTTACACCATCTATTTCAAACATAATTTTACCTTTTTTAACAACTGCTACCCAACGGTCAGGTTGACCTTTACCTTTACCCATACGTGTTTCTAAAGGTATACTTGTCAACGATAAATGTGGAAAAATATTGATCCATACTTTACCGCCACGTTTCATATAACGTGTCATAGCAATACGGGCAGCTTCTATTTGTTGTTGTGTAACCCAAGCACCTTCAGTTGCTTGTAAACCATATTTACCAAAGTGTAATTCGGTATTACCTTTTGCATTACCTTCATAACTAACACGATGTGGTTTACGATATTTAGTTTTCTTTGGTATTACTGCCATCTTTATTACCTCCCTTGTTCTTTTTTGCAGGAAGGATTTCTCCTTTATAAATCCATACTTTAACACCGATTTTTCCAAATTGTGTATCAGCTTCTTTATGAGCATAATCAACATTAGCTCTTAAAGTATGTAGTGGAATCATTCCTTCAGTGTATCCTTCTGTACGTGCCATATCTGCACCACCTAAACGACCAGACACAGACGTTTTAATTCCTTTTGCTCCAGACCTCATTGTATTTCTAATTGCTCTTTTTTGTGCAACACGAAAAGATACACGATTTTCAATTTGTTTGGCAATATCTTCAGCTACAAGAGCTGCATCTAAATTAGGATTTTTAATTTCCATAATTGAAATTTGGATATTTTCATTAACTAATTTTTCCAACTGTTTTCTTGTTTTATCGATTTCTTCACCACCATGTCCAATTATTACACCTGGTTTAGCTGTATTAATAATTACTTCGGTTTTCTTTGGTGTTCTTTCAATAAGAATACTAGAAACAGATGCATCTTTTAATTTTTTTTCTAAAAATTCTCGAATTTTAATATCCTTCAGTAAAAAGTCAGCAAAATCCTTATTATTCGCATACCATTTTGATTGCCATGTTTTATTAATTCCGATTCTAAGTCCAATTGGACTAACCTTTTGACCCATCAGTTACCTCCTTCACCTATTTTTCATCACTTACAATTACTGTAATATGACTTGTTCTTCTTCTAATTGGTTTAACGTGTCCACGACCACCGAAACGATGTCTTTTCATCGTTACGCCTTCGTCAACATATGCTTCTTTAACATATAAATCTGCTTTATTCAAACCTAAATTGTTTTCAGCATTAGCTACCGCTGAAACTAATACTTTATGCGTAAGACGAGCGGCTTCTTTATTTAAACCATTTAAAACATTTGAAGCTTCATCAACACTCTTACCGCGTATTAAATCTATAACTAAACGAGCTTTGCGGGGTGCTATTCTAACTGTTTTTGCAATCGCTTTTGCTTCCATTTTAGTCCTCCTCCCAGTTTATTTAATTACTTTTTATTTTTTTCGTCGCCGTGACCACCGAATTTGCGCGTTGGTGCAAATTCACCTAATTTATGACCAACCATATCCTCAGTTACATAAACTGGAATAAATTCTTTACCATTATGAACTGCAAATGTGTGACCAATAAATTGTGGGTATATTGTTGAGCGACGTGACCATGTCTTAATTACCTCTTTTTTACCTGATGCATTAACCTTATTAACCTTATCCATTAAATGTTGATCAATAAACGGTCCTTTTTTTAAACTTCTTGCCATTTAAACCATCCTTTCACTATTTTTTACGACGGCGTACAATTAAGTTGTTTGAAGATTTTTTGTTTTTACGTGTCTTAACTCCAAGTGCTGGTTTACCCCATGGTGTAACTGGTGCTTTTCTACCAATTGGAGCCTTACCTTCGCCCCCGCCGTGTGGGTGATCATTTGGATTCATGACTGACCCGCGAACTGTAGGTCTAATTCCTAAATGTCTTCTTCGACCCGCTTTACCATAATTAACTAATTCGTGATCTTTATTTCCTACTTCACCGATTGTAGCTCGGCAAGTACCTAATACTTTTCTTACTTCACCACTTCTTAAGCGAAGTAATGTATACTTTCCTTCATGACTCAAAATTTGTACTGAAGAGCCAGCTGAACGTGCCAATTGGCCACCTTTTCCCGGCTTTAATTCAATATTATGAACCATTGTACCTTCAGGAATATTTGCTAGTGGTAAACTGTTACCAATTCTAATATCAACATTTTCTCCACTCTCAATTTTATCTCCAACTTTTAAATTGTTTGGAGCGATGATATATCTTTTTTCACCATCAATATAATTTATTAAAGCTATGTTTGCTGTACGATTTGGATCGTATTCAATCGCAGAAACTGTTCCAATAACACCGTCTTTATTTCTTTTAAAATCAATTAAACGATATTTTCTTTTTGCACCGCCACCACGATGTCTAACAGTTGTTCGACCTTGATTATTACGACCACCAGATTTTTTCAATGTTACAACCAATGTTTTTTCTGGAGTTGTTTTGGTAATATGTGCGTTAGATACGCTTGTCATGTTTCGTCTTGCATTAGTTGTCGGTTTGTATTTTTTTATCGCCATACTATTTCCTCCTTAAATTTTAAAGTTCGATTGAACTTCCTTCACTTAATTTAACCATAGCCTTTTTAACTTTATTTGTTTTGCCATAGTATCTTCCAACTCTTTTTTTCTTTGGTTTCACATTAACAATGTTAACACTTTCAACTTTAACATTAAATAATTTCTCGACAGCTTGTTTTATTTGAACCTTATTAGCGCGAACATCAACACTAAAAGTAACAGTGTTGTTGTTTTGTAATAAGTCATTACTTTTTTCAGTAATAATTGGTGCTTTAATAATATCTCTATAATTACTCATCATTAGACAAGCACCTCCTCTATAACTTTTACAGCCTCTTCAGTAATTAACATTTTATTTGCATTAACAATATCTAAAACATTAATTTCATCAGTTTGTAATAACATAATATTTTTTAAATTTCGTGTTGCTAAAATTAAATTATCATTTAATTCTTTAACAACAATTAAAGTTTTTTCGTCTTTCATACCTAAATCAGTCAAAATTTTAACCGCTGTCGCTGTTTTATTATTGTCAAAATTTAAATTATCAACAATAACTAATTCGCCACTTTGTTTTTTATAGGCTAATGCCGATTTAAGGGCTAAACGTCTTTCTTTACGGTTCATTTTAACATCATATTTTCTTGGTGCTGGGCCGAATACAACTCCACCACCTACCCAAATTGGGGATCTAGTACTCCCGTGACGAGCACGACCTGTACCTTTTTGACGCCATGGTTTTCTTCCGCCGCCACGAACTTCGTCGCGTGTTTTAGTATCATGCGTCCCTTGTCTTTGTGAATTGCGCGTTAATCTTATTGCATCATATAAAACTGTATCATTAGGAACAATATCCCAAAGTTCAGTCTTTAGCGTAATATCTTTTACTTTATTACCATTGATATTTAATACCGATGTTTTACTCATATTATATTACCTCCTATTATTCTGAGACTTCAGTTGAAGTTTCCTCAACTATAGTTTCAGTTTTAGGTGCCTCTTCATTATTTGAAGTTGTAGATTCTTTAACTTCGTAAAAATTAAGTTCTTCTGTTTCTTTAACAACTCCTAAATTTTTAATAGCACTTTTAATAACCACTAATGATTTTTTAGCACCTGGCACATTTCCTTTAATTAACAACGCATTGTTTTCAACATCAACCATTACAATTTCAAGATTTTGAATAGTAATAACATTTCCACCCATACGGCCTGGTAGTTTTTTACCTTTCAAAACACGTAGTGGTCTAATTGGTCCCATTGAACCTGGTCTTCTATGAAATCTAGAACCATGGCTCATTGGCCCACGAGCTTGATTGTGGCGCTTAATAACGCCTTGGAACCCCTTGCCTTTTGAAGTTCCTGTTACATCAACAACTTCACCTTCAGTAAAAATGTCAGCTTTAACTTCTTGACCTAAAGTGTAATTATTGATATCAACACCTTTAATTTCTTTAAAGAAGCGCTTAGGTGTTGTGTTGGCTTTACTAGTATGACCAATTGAAGGTTTGTTTGCTAACTTTTCACGTTTAGTACTAAAACCCAATTGAATCGCATTATAGCCATCATTTTCAACTGTTTTAATCTGTGTCACAATGTTGGGTTCAACTTCGATAACTGTTACCGGAATTAATTTCCCAGATTTAGTAAAAACTTGCGTCATCCCAACTTTTCGACCTAAGATTCCTTTCATATTTTCTTCCTCCTATATATTATAATTTAATTTTGATATCAACACCGCTTGGAATATCTAAATGAGTTAATGCCTCAATAGTTTCCTTACTTGGGTTATTAATTTCGATCAGTCTTTTATGTGTTCTTTTTTCAAATTGTTCTTGTGAATCCTTATATTTGTGAACTGCTCGCAAAATAGTAATTTTTTCTATTTCTGTTGGTAATGGAATTGGTCCACTTATTTCACCACCAGTTCGCTTAACAGTTTCAATAATTTTTGCACAAGCATTATCCAAACTTTTATGCTCAAATGCTTTCAATTTGATTCGAACTTTTGTTTTCGACATCTCTATTCCTCCCTTCGCCTATATCTAGTACAGACTTGCTCCATGTAAAAACCCGACACACCTTTATTGTTTTAACAACTCAACCTGGTGTCTCAGCAACCTTACACATCAACGCCTCTACACACTTTTTAATTATACACATTTATTATATGTTTTGCAAGCCTTTTAATGATTTTTTTAAAAAAAACCGTTTATTAAACAATTTTTATTTAACAAACGGAATTAAAGCCATAAAACGAGCTTTCTTAACTTCACCAGCTATATGTCTCTGATGCTTAGCGCAAGCACCTGTTACTCTCCTTGGTAATATCTTTCCTTTATCAAGGCTAATATATTTTTTAATTATGTCAACGTCTTTATAATCAACATTTTTTCCAATACACATTTGACATACTTTTCTTTTTTTACGATAAAATTCAGCCATCTTATACCTCCTTAATCTATATCGTCATTATCATTCAACGTTACAATATCACCCATACTACTATATGGATCCTCAGTCTTATTTAAATCATATCCCATATAATTGTTTGTTTGATAGTCATATGGGCTTGGCCCAAAATTATTATTGTCAGTATTATTCATTCTCGCTTGAGCTTGAGCTTTAGTCTCTAAAAATTGAAAATCATCAACAACAACATCATATGAATAAACGCGTTTACCGTCTTTATCATCATATGAACCAGTTTGAATTCGTCCACCTACTGAAATTAAACTTCCTTTATCTAAGTAATTACAAATTACTTCTGCTTGTTTACGCCAAGCAATGATATTAATAAAATCAGCACCTCTCTCACCTTGAGAATTAGAAAAATTACGATTTACCGCTAAACTAAATCTTGTAAACGGTATTTGATTATTAGTCATTCGTAATTCTGGTTTAGCTGTCAATCTTCCTACAAGTGAAACGCGATTCATAAAATCCCTCTCTTCTTTTAATTAATTTTTGTTATCAAATGTCTAATTACATTTTTGTTTATAAGTGCTAAACGATCAAATTCTTTAACAGGATTATCATTATTTGTTTCAACTTCAAATAAATAATAATAACCACTCTTATATTTTTTGATTTCATAAGCTAATTCTCTTTTACCTATTTCTTTCGAACCAGCTAATACACCACCATTAGTTGTAATAACATTTTCAAAGTTTTTAACAACTTCCTTAACTTCATCTTCTCCTAATGTGGGTACTACAATAAACATAATTTCATATTTTTTCATTATTCCACCTCCTTATGGTCTTTTGGCAATTTCTTGCAAGGAGTAAATAAATACTCGCGTTTAAATTATAACAGAGATATTACCATATGTAAATGACTTTTATTAAATTTATACATTAAAGCGAAAATGACATATATCCCCATCTTGCATAATATAGTCCTTTCCTTCTAAACGCATCTTCCCAGCCTCGCGAGCTGCTTTCTCACTTCCAAGTAAAAACAAATCGTCATAACTAATTACTTCTGCTCGAATAAATCCCTTTTCGAAGTCAGAATGAATAATACCGGCACACTCAGGCGCTCTCATTCCTTTTTTAAAAGTCCAAGCACGCACTTCTTGCTTACCGATAGTAAAATAGGTTGCAAGTCCTAATAAATTATAAGTTGCCCTTATCATTTTATTTAAGCCACTTTCTTCAATTCCTAATTCTTTTAAAAACTGCATTCGTTCTGCTTCATCTAAACTGTTTAATTCTTCTTCGATTTTAGCACATAATGTAATAACAAGCGAACCCTCTTTATCAGCATATTCTTTAACCGTTTTTACATACTGGTTTTCAAAAGTTAAATCATCCTCATTTATATTGGCGATATAAATAATTGGTTTAAATGTTAATAAATTAAAATGCTTTATTATTTTCAAATCTTCCTCTTCAAATTTTAAATTACGAACAGGTATATTTTTTTCTAAACCAGCCTTTATTTTTTCTAAAATGGCCATTTCCTTTAAAAGTTCACGATCCTTACTCATCATACCCTTTTTACCAATTCTATTAATTCTGTTTATAATTAATTCCAAATCAGACAACATCAATTCAATATTTATAATTTCTATATCACGAATGGGATCAATATCACCTTCAACATGAGTAATATTAGAATCATCAAAACAACGAACAACTTCGCAAATCGCATCAACCTCTCGAATATTGGATAAAAATTGATTACCCAAACCTTCACCAGTTGAAGCACCTTTAACTAAACCTGCAATATCTATAAATTCAAAAGTTGTCGGAACTTCCTTATCCGGATCGCATAAATCCGTTAAAAATTTTAAACGGACATCCGGCACTGTTACGACCCCAATATTAGGCGATATTGTGGCAAATGGATAGTTTGCTGAAAGTATATTTTGTTTTGTAATCGCATTAAATAAAGTTGATTTACCAACATTAGGCAAACCAACAATCCCAGCTTTTAAACTCATAAATAACACCCCTTTTTTAACATTAGTATTATAACATAAAAAATAATAATATCAATTATTAAATTAAAAAGTCAAAAAAAGAAGTTAGTTTATTTGACTAACCTCTATTATTTTTTTAAATTTTAACAATTCCATAAACCTGTTTTAGGATCCCTAACACAACCAACATATACAGTCCTTACTGCCTCAGCCGTATTCCCACTACTATCAGTTGCAGTATAAAGTAACTTATATATACCTTCTTTGTGTGTATTTACCTCTTCACTAAAAGGGGATAAATTTGCCGGAATTACACCATCTATATTATCAACCGCCGTCGCACCCCTATCAATAAAATATTCGTCAAGATCCAAATATATGGTCGATGCTCCATTTAAAGTTATGACAGGTGGAGTATTATCTATATTAAAGATATTACTTCTTTGAATTTTAGTATTACCAGCATTATCTTTAGCAATTACCCAAAGATAATAGCTACCTGTTGTTTTACTTGGAGTATAAACTGTACCACCGTTGCCAAAAGAATTTTTAAAATCAGCTTCACTTGGTTGAGTCGTACTTTGAGTCCAAACATATTTTAAACTATTAGAATTTATTCCACTAATCGAATCGCTAACTGTAACTTTAGTACTATGACTTTTCGCATAAGTAGCATTACCACCCAGACTAAAAGTTATCGTCGGTAAGGTACTATCTACGTTAACAGTTCTCACCGCCGTTGCTATATTACCAGCATTATCCTTAACAGTATATGTGATTTTATATACTCCTTCAATATTAACATTAACGGTACCCGTTGTTTGAATTTTCGAACTTATATCACCATCAACATTATCAACCGCAGTTGCACCTGCATCATTATATACTTGGCCAGTCCTCATCGAATATGGATTTTGACCTAATAAGGTTAATATTGGGGCTATATCATCAATGACCTTTACCGTCCTTATTTTTGTTGTTGTATTACCTGATGTATCAGTTACTTTGTATGTTATTTCATATGTCCCTACAACCTTATTATTAACCGTTCCTGTTTTTATTACTGTAGAACTTATATCACCATCAACATCATCAATCGCTGTTGCACCATATTCAATATACGCTTCATTTACTTTTACTATTTGCGGATTCTGACCTAATAGAGTTAATAATGGTGCTGATGTATCAACAACTTTTACTCTTCTTTTTACTATTGTCTCATTACCTGAGGAATCTTTTGCACTATATGTAATTATATATTCACCAGGTAATTTACTTATATTACCACTAACAATTACATCGACCATTTCCAAACTATTATCCGATGCACTAACATCCTTTAAAACATCAAAACTATCAACATAAGAAATTGGTATTTCAATATCAGCAGGTACATTTAAAACTGGTGGTACTGTATCTCTCACAATAACCTTCCTATCAGTACTTATCAAAACGCCTTCATACTCAACCGAATATTTAATATTATAAGTCCCTAACTTAGAAGCATCTACAGAAGACACAATATTTTTTTTATAAGTTATTTCTGTGATTATATTTTCTATAGCATGTCCTTTATTCGTTTTAGCAATAACACCAGGATCGTTATATTCAGAATTAATTTCAACATTAACTAACTCTTCACCATTTAATTCAATCACCGCAAAAACAATTCCCGATATGCATTCTTCTTCCAAACCTTGTACAATCATAACATCAGAGCTGTCAAAATCCTTACTCGCGCACCAACCATTCTTATAAAAAGATAGATTTATTTTACCATCTTGTCTAATCACTAAATTACCACTATGTGGTTTTTTACCACTATAATCTAATTTGGCACCACTAAAACTAGAAATTTCATTACCATTATTATAAGAAAAAATAATTTTTCCTATATTAGGATTATCAAACTCAATATTTTTCTTTTCTACTTCCGCTGCCCTCATAAGGCCATAAATACTTCTTTCAAAAGTCCTTTTCTCAGTATCTTTAATCACTCTTGTTGCTAACGGGGTAATAATCAACATAATCAATGATATAACAACAATAACCCCTAACAATTCAATTAAAGTAAAACCATTTTTTTTATTAAACATATAATCTCTCCTACTTTTAATAATATACACTCAAATAAATCAAGGGCCTATATAATATACTTCTATCATAACTCTAAGTCAATTAATTGTCAATAAAAAAATTAACAACATATGTCTAATTGTCATAATTTCAAATATTTATATTTTATTGTTTTTTGGTTATTATATAAAATGAGGGATAAATATGAATAATATAAGTAAAAATCTTTACCAAAATATTTCTGAAATAAAGAACTCGCTTAACGAAGTACCAGATTTAATTATTAAAAATTTTATGGTTGGCACAAACAATGTCGCAGTTGTTTTTATAGAAACTTTAATAGATAGCAGTTTCATAAATGATTTTATTTTAGAATATTTATCATATGAAATCAACTATAAAAAATCAAAAAAATTTATCGATTTTTTATATACAAACACTCCTACTCATAAAAGTACAATAATTGATGATAAAAGTAAAATAATTTCAAATTTATTAAATGGGTTTGTTATTGTTTTAGTAGACAAAAATCAAAAGTGCATCGGTATCGAAGCAAAATCAAAATTAAGTAGCGCGATTGTCGAATCCGCAAATGAACGAACTATTCAAGGACCGAAAGATTCATTTATTGAAAATTATCAAACAAATATTGGATTAATTAGAAAAAGACTAAAAACACCAAAATTAAAAATTAAAGAAAGCACAGTTGGAACACTAGGGAATAGTAAGACAGCGGTTATATATATTGAAGATTTAGCTGACCAAAATATAGTTGACACAATAACAGATAAAATAAATAATATCAATATCGAAGCAGTTTATGATGTTCAACAAATTATCGAACTAATTTCAGCTAATGAAAAAAATGTATTTCCAAATTATCAAACAACCGAAAGGCCTGATTTTGTTGCACAACATCTTTTAAATGGTAGAATTGCAATTATATTAGAAAACACACCATTTGCAGCAATTATACCAGTTGTTGCAAATGACTTCTTTCACTCACCAGAAGATTTTTATAATCGGCCATTAAATGCTACAGTAAATAGAATAATAAGAGTAATCGCTTTTTTAACAACATTAACTCTGCCAGCTATTTACATTGCTATGACAACATATAATCACGAAACTATTCCGCCAGCACTTTTAATAAATTTTTCAACCCAGCGAGACGGTGTGCCTTTTTCAGCAATTTTTGAAGCCTTATCAATGATTTTAACTTTCGAAATTTTAAGGGAGACGGACATACGAGCTCCTAGTACAATTGGAAATTCATTATCAATTGTTGGTGCGCTAGTGCTTGGTGATGCAGCAGTAACAGCAGGCATTGTCTCACCAATAATGGTAATTGTTATTGCCATGACATCTATTAGTGGGTTAATTTTAACCTATCTAGATGCAGCTTATGCAACCAGATTTTGGAGAATAATTTTTTTAATCGGGGCTGCTAGTTCTGGATTTGTTGGAATTGTGGCGGTTGGCTTTTTATTTATTGCAAACATTTCAAGTATCAATTCATTTGGAACGCCTTTTTTATCAGGGTATGCTCCATTAGTTACTCAAAATATAGGTAATAATATATTTCTAACATTTAAGAGGAAATACAACAAAAAAGGCGCTAGGATGATAAAAGCACCAAATCAAAAGGTTGGTGATATATAATGAATATAATGAAAAAAATTTTATACTTATTTACTATTTCATTATTCATAAGTGGTTGTTGGAATTATCGCGAACTTAATGATATATCTCTCGCTTCCGCAATTGCCATTAGCAAAGATAATGACAATTTTATTATTACGGTTCAAATTATGTCAACCAAAAAGGAGAGTAGCGATGGTTCATCAACAGGTTCCACATCTAAAATGCCAATTACAACTTTAACTTCAAAAGGCAAAACTTTTCACGAAGCCTTAAAAAAACTAACCGAACTAACACCAAAACAAATTTATATAGGCCATACAAATTTATTTATATTAGATGAAAGCATTGGTATAGAAGGCGTTAATGATTTTATTGATTTTTTAGTTAGAAGTCCAGAATCTAGAAAGCAATTTAACGTTATGATGTCAAAAAAAAATGATGCCGATGATATTTTAACAATACTAACCCCTATTGAAGAGCAACCTGCACAGGACATAATGGATAGTACAGAAAATATTATTAATAATTATGGAACAAGTTATATCGTTACTTTCGACGAATTGCTGGCACGTCAAATTGCTAATGGAATTGAAATGATCATTCCCACAATTATTATTAATGGTAACATAGAAGAAGGACGCACTGAAGAAAATACCATGAGCTCTATCCCAAAAGTACTGTTAAAGATAGGCGGGGTTGGAGTTTTTAAAAAAGATAAATTAGTTGGTTATTTAAATGAAAAAGAAACTCTAGCCTACAATCTGATAACTGGTAATTTAAAAAAAAGTGAACTATCCTTCAAATGCGATAATGAAAATTACGCCTCTATGGGAATTTTAAATAATAAAAGTAAAATAAATGTTAAAATTAAAAACAATAAACCTTTTGTTACAATCGAAATTAACGGTGACGCAGTTCAATCTGAATTGAATTGCGACATAAATATGGAGTCAGTTGAAGAAAGAAAAAAAATGGAAATCGGTATAAATAACGAGATTAAAAAAATAGTAAAAGAAACTGTTGAAAAAGCAAAAAAAGAGCTTAACAGTGATGTTTTTGGTTTTGGGCAGTATCTATACCGCTTTAATTATAAATATTGGAAAGAACATAAAAGCCAATGGGATAATTTATTTAAAAATATTGAATATGAAGTAAAAGTTAATTATAGATTAACAAAAAAAGGTTCAGCTTTAAAATCGGTAAAGGAGAAATAAAATGATTGTTAAAAACAACAAAATCACAGCCCTTCAAATCGCATTTATTTGTTTTTTTATTAGCAGTAGCTTATTTCAAGGTGTATCTGAAGTGTTTTTGTATGAAAGTGCTAAACAAAATGCATGGTTAGCTGTATTAGTTAGTGCATTAATAGGTCTTATACCACTATTATTAATAATTTATATTATGAATTATGAGCCCGATAAAAATATTATTGAAAAAATTAATCATTTATTTGGAAAAATTGGGGGTTCTATTATAAATGCACTTTTAACAACTTGTACATTTATATTATTAATATTTACAATTTGGCTATTAACTAATTTTACAGAAATAAAATATTTAATCGGTACGCCACCACTTTTTGTGGGAATACTATTCTTTATACCAATCATTTATTCTACTTATAAAGGCATTGAGACTATTGCGAGAAGCTCAGAAATTTTATTTTATATAACTATAATTTTTAATATTATTATTGCTATATCTCTCTTATCATATATGAAAATAGGTAATATTTTTCCTCTATTAAATGACGGACTATTCCCACTTTTAAAATCGTCGTTACAATTTTTATTTTATACAGTTCCAGCACTATTATTATTAACAATAATACCTAAAAACAATATTATCAACAAAGAAAAATTAAGCAAGTATATTATATTTGGATATATTGGTTCCACTTTATTACTAACATATGTAACCTTTACAGTTATTAACATCATTGGAGCTGATCTAGCTGATATATATCGTTTTCCATCGTACTATGTTATGAAAAAAATTAAAATAACAGGTTTTTTAGAAAACTCTGAAAATATTTTCTCCCTCCTTTGGATTTTTAATATGTATATTTCAATATGTGTTTATCTTTATTATTTATCAATTTATTTCAAACAAAATTTTAAAATTAAAAAATACAATATAACATTACTTATAATTATAGCTATAATTACACTAAAAATTAGAGATTATTTTCTTTTTAGTTCGGTTATAACTATGAGCTTAGCAAAAAGTTTTTTCCCTTATGTAATATCATTAACTATGTTTTTAATTACATTAATAACAGCCATTATTATAAAATTAAAAAGTTTTAAAAAAAGACCAGTACAAACCCAATAGTATCAAAATAATCCCACCAATAAAAGTTGCAATCCTGCCGATCCTTTTTTCAATCTTCCCACCCAAACTAATACCACACATGGTAAATATAAAACTAACAATAAAAAATATTAAAGAAATAAACAATTTATTATAATTTAGTGCATCAAGTCCCGCACCAACAAATAAACTGTCAAAACTAACCGCTAAAGCAAATAATATCATTTCACTGAAATATAGTGATATAGGTAAACAATCGGTCTCATTTTTTGATTTAATCATACTAATTCCAACAATAAACAAAATGAACGCTATGACAAACTTCATCTCTATATGAAACATTGCAATTAGATTATTACCTAATAAACTGCCTAACAATGGTAAAAAAAAGTGAAATATTCCAGTTGTTAATGATAACAAAATGGACTGATGTTGATTAACTCTTATAGTCCCGTATATTAACGCAAGAGAAAAAGCATCAGTACTAACTGCTACTGCAATTAATAAAATTGATATCAACATAAAAACCACCTAATATATAATATGAGATGGTTTTTTAATATACTAAAAATATTTTTTTATAAATTCTTTTATAAAGAATTTATATTCAATTTCATCTGATTCTTCAGCCTCTAATAAACATAGGGGTGGAAACAACACACACCACCAATTATCACCTAACGCTTCACCAAGAGTAACTTTAATCGATTCGTAATATCCTTCTTTATAAGTTATACCTTTAAATTGCTTTTCTGGAAAATAATTAAGTCCATAATTTAAACTATGTGATAATAAATAATTTTCTTTCTTTAATAATTTACTTATTTTATTATCAAGCATAGATATATTTTTATTGATAATTATACGTGCCTCATTTATATCATTTACATTACTTAACATGGTTACAATATTACTTTGTAATTCTTTTTTTACTTTTTCTTTTATTTTTAAATCATATTCAGAATTACTATTAGCAATCACTCTTAATCTAATAGCCTCATCTGGTATCTTTATATTATTATCAAAATTTAAAAAAAAGTAAGAAACAATAATTAATATTATAATAAATATATATTTTTTCATAAAATATCACCTATTTAATATTGGACATTAAATAGGTGATTTATACATTATTTGTGATAAGTTTCATTATTTATTATTTTAAATGAACGATATAGCTGTTCTAATAAGATTGCACGAAACAACTGATTTGGAAATGTTAATTTTGAAAATGATATTTGATAATCACTTCTTTCCTTCACACTATTATGTACCCCATTTGAGCTACCTATAATAAAAACGAGGTTAGAATGATTTATTTGTTTTTTTTCAATATAATGAGATAATTCTAATGAAGATAATTCATTACCCTCTACATCTAATACAATTACAAAATCTTTCGGCTTAATTATTTTTAAAAATTGAAAACTCTCTTTCTCTATATTATCAAAACCTTCTATTTCAACAATTTGTAATTTTGTATATTTTAATAATCTTTTTTCGTAATCATTAACCATTTCACGTAAATAATTTTTTTTAACACGACCAACACATAATATTTTTATCATATCTCAATCAATTCCGTTCTTTTGTTTTGTTCAGCTATTATTATATCATTAACTTTCTTATTGCATTTATCTAATTTTTTTAATAATGTTTGCTTTGCTAAAGATGGTAAATTTGCCTCATCGCTTAAATGCGCTAATACAACATATTCTGTATTATCACCAACCAATTTAGATAAATAATAAGAAGAATCTTTATTAGATAAGTGACCTTTATCCCCCATAATCCTAATTTTAAGATGGTGGGGGCGGTTTGTATCCATTAACATTTTTAAATCATGATTGCTTTCCATTATATATAAATTTTTATTTTCCAATAAAGGATAATGCTTTTTATTAATATAACCGGTGTCAGTAATATAAACAACTGTTTTTTGATGACTCTCAAATATATAACCATTAGAATCGGCAGTATCATGAGATGTTTTTATAACTTGAACATATAAATCATCTAGTATTACTTCCTCATTAATGTAAACATAATTATCTATATTAATTTTGTTTTTTATTTCTTGATGCATAATTTCAGTTAGGTAAATTGTTGGATTATATTTTTTACAAAACACTTTTAATCCATTAATATGGTCAACATGAGTATGGGTTATAAAAATCGCATTAATTTCAGCAGGATCAATATTGAGAGACTTTAAATTTTTTTCAATATATAGACTTGATGTTCCTATATCAACTAAAATTTTTTGTTCTTTAGCCACAATTAAAGTACTATTACCACGACTACCACTTGCTAAAACACTTATTTTTATCTTAGTACACCCCAAGGATTAATACGATAACCGCCGGCAAATGGTTCGCCGCGCCACACCTCAAAATGAAGATGTGGTCCTGTCGAAATACCAGTACTTCCCATATAACCAATTAAAGTCCCACTAGCTACATCTTGACCTCTTTTAACAATAATACGCGATAAATGGGCATATAAAGTATAATAGCCATTTCTATGGTTAACAATTATATGATTACCATAACTACTATTATATCCTGTAAAAATAACAGTCCCATTATTTGCTGTATAAATATGTGCACCATAGCCAATTGCAATATCAAGTGCTGCGTGTAATTCGCGTTTATTTGTAAATGGATGAATACGATACTCATAATTTGAGGATATTACCCAACCTTTACCTGTTGGCCAAGTCCAAGAGCGACGATCACCTATATTAGTTGGCTTTTTCTCACCTTTTAAAATTATTTTAGGAACAGCTGGTTTTAATTCTTCGGTACTAACTGGTTTAACGAAAACAATTGTCCCATTTACTTTTTTTATTTTTTGCGTAATTCTATCCAGACCTTCTTCTTCTTCTTGAATAACTTCTTCTGTTCCTATTGTTTTTTCAGCATCGTATCGAATTTCTGGTTTTGCTTTACTTACTGTATCACGAACCAAATGTTCAACCACTACTACTTTTACTTGTGGGTCAGTAACACCAATAACTACTTCTTGCCCAGGAAACAAAAGATTATTTTTACTTGTAAAAGAAGGATTCGATATTAAAAACTCTTCACTACTAATTTTATTATTAAATGCTACCGTTTCAATAGTGTCACCAACCACCACCGTATATTTTCTTTGTTCATTTGTTGTTCCAAATAATAAAAATCGAGATAATTCATTACTGTCTAAATATATTTTTTCATTAACTGGTATGCGCATCTCTTTAACTGTTATATTATCCTCTAGATAAACATTTTCTAAGATACTTCCTACCGTTTCAATTTTAGGTTGATTATCAGTTTTATATAAACCATATGATTGACTACCAGTAAATGTTTTAATTGTATTTTCTATACTTTCTTCAAACACTTTATGATCTAAAACATATATCTTTTTATGTTTCTCTTCTTCATTTTTTATTGAAAATTGATATCCTTTAACTGTAAAAGGTTTAATTTCACTAATTTTTTTATATATCTCCTCTTCTGAGTTAACTTTAGAATTATATGTTAATATTTTTTTAATTTCTAATGTAGTAGGACCATATACTTTATCAACTTTATATTTCTTCTTAATGTAATTTCCTCGTTTATCAATATATTTTTCTAAACTTTTTTTATTTTTAACGACACCTATTACTTCGCCATCTAAATAAACTTGATAAAGTTCGTGAGGGTGTTGATTTTCATTATTATTAAAACCTAATAATAAAACGCTTAAGCTTATAATAATTAAAATTAATATATAACCTATTTTCTTCATATTCCACCTATATTTCTACTTCATTTATATAATTTCTAAAAGTACTTGTATTTTTTATAAACATCAATTCAATTGTCGCTGTTGGACCATTTCGATGTTTACCAATTATAAACTCACTTTTACTTGTGTTTTTATCAATTGATTCTTCTTTTTTATAATAATCATCACGATATAAGAACGCAACTATATCAGCATCTTGCTCAATTGAACCGGATTCGCGCAAATCACTTAATAACGGTCTTTTATCTTCTCTTGATTCAACAGAACGCGATAATTGGGCAAGGGCAATGACAGGAACTTCTAACTCCATTGCTAAAGTTTTTAACGAACGGGATATTTCTGAGATTTCCATTTGACGATTTCCAGCATAACGGGCTGAGCCACTTATTAATTGTAAATAGTCAATAACTATTAAACCCAAACCATCATTAGAGCTAGCTAAACGACGACACTTAGCCCTTATCTCACCAATTGTCATACCTGGTGTATCATCTACAAACATTTTAGTATCAGCCAGACGACTAATAGCTTCATTTACCCGTTTCCAATCATTATGCTCTAATCGGCCAGTTCGAATCTTATTACCATCAATTTGCCCAAGTGATGATATCATCCTCATCGCCAATTGTTCAGCACCCATTTCCATATTAAAAAGAGCAACAACTTTATCTGAGTTAATAGCAGCATTACATGCTAAATTAAGTGCAAACGCTGTTTTACCCATACCTGGACGGGCTGCAATTATAATTAATTCATTAGCGTGTAGTCCAGAAGTTAATTTATCAATATCATAGAACCCAGTAGCAAGACCAGTTATTTCTCCTTTTTGTTGCGATAATTTTTCTAAGTCTGCTTGAGCTTTAAATAAAACCTCTTGAATAGAGCGAAATTCTGTACCTTTTCTTGTTTTTACTACATTTAATATTTTACGTTCTGCATTATCTAGTATTTCATTTAAAGAATCAGTTGGAGAATATGCCGAGGTTATAATTTCTGTTGCTTCCTCTATTAACCTCCTTAAGGTTGCATTTTCCACAACTATTTTAATATACGAATCAACGTTAGCTGCACTAGCAACTTTATTAGTTATTTCAACTAAATATTCAACATCACCTACGGCTTTTAGCCAGTTTCTTTTATCCAATTCAGCAGTTACAGTTGTAAAATCAACAACTGAACCGTTTTCTGCTAATTCTACAATAACTGTAAAAATTTTACTATGAGCATCAAGAAAAAATAAATCCTTATTTAAACCCTCAGCACATTTCTGAATAGCATATTTACTCAAAAACATTGAGCCTAACACAGCTTGTTCAGATTCTAAATTATGCGGCATTACCTTTCCTTGCATTTTACCACCTATTTCTCTTTTAATAAATTTACATTAAGCGAGGCATTAACTTGTTTATGTAAATCAATATCAACTGTATGCATTCCTAGACTTGATAAAGAATTTGTAATATTTATTTTTCGTTTATCAACATTTATACCATGATTTTTTAGTTCATCAGAAATTTGTTTAGCACTAATACTACCAAACACTCGATCTTTATCGCCAGTTTTCACAAAAAATTGAAGCGTTATTTTTTCTATTTGTTCTTTTGTTTTTTTAGCAGATACAATTTCTGACAATTCCAATTCATCCTGTTCTTGTAAATCTTGCTTTAATCTTTTTAAACTAGTTTCTGTCGCTAAAACAGCATAACCATTTTTTATTAAGAAGTTTTTCCCATAACCATCTTTTACTTCTTTTATTTCCCCTTTTTTTCCTTGACCTCTTAAATCTTTTATAAATATTACTTTCACAATATCACCTCAACTAATATTATACTATACTTTTTATTTATTTTCTTGATTTCTTTTCATTTTATCGGCAATTATACTTATTTTTTTTAATCGATGATATAATCCTGATTTGGTAATTTTATTGCCTGTTTCAATACTAATAATGTTGCTCAATTCACTTAATGACGAATCTGGATATTTAGATCGATAAATTGCAACTTCTTTCAACTTATCATCCAAAACATCTAAACTTACCTTGTTTTTTATTAATTCAATGTCATTAATTTGTTTTGTTGAAGTGAAAATAATTTTATCAATATTAGCTTGTTCACAATTATTCAATCGATTTGTCATATTTTTATGGTCTCGATATATTCTTATATCCTCATAATATAAAACTGCATTACTAGCATTTATTATTCTTAAAAAATCCCCAATTTTTTCTGCTTCTTTTATATACACCATAAATTTATTATCGCGATCAATAATTTTACTATTTAAATTATAATAATTTAATAACTTTTTGATAAAATTAGCATACTCACGATCGCTTACTAAAAATTCTAAGTGATAACGAGATTTTTTAGGATCGTTGATACTACCAGCAGCCATAAACAGACCTCTTAAATAAGCTCTTTTTAAATCACTGTCATCAATAATATAGTTCTTTGGAACACTTCCTTCATTTAGACTCAAATCATTTAAAATAACATCTACTTTTTTATTTATCTCTAATATATATAAATAACCCTTATTAAAGTTATAACCCCTTCGAACTATTATTTTAGGGGTTACTTGATATGTATTTTTAATCAAATTAAAAATACGACGCGATACACTTGCGTTCTCGCTAATAACTTTTATATCATTATTAATAATTGCAACATTTCGAAATATAGCAGAAAGTTCTGCTATATATTCAATATCTGTTGCATCAATTTTACTTATTTCAGTCTTTATAACACTAGTAAAAGACAATATATCACCCCTATATCAAATAAATAAAAATATATGCAGCTAACTTTTTATAATCATGTCTAATATTTCCATCCCTTATCATAATAAAATCTGATGAAATTATTTGTGTGTTTAATTTTTTAACTTTTTCCTCATCATAATAAACTGGATCTTTTTGCTCAAGCGTTTCATATTTTTTTAATAATTCTTTAGAAATTGACCCATTATTAACAATTGCTACATCAATTTGACGTTTACCTAAATATTTATTTAATAATTTAATATGATGACTCACGCTAAAATTGTCAGTTTCACCGGGTTGGGTCATCATGTTACAAACATACATTATTGAAGCCGAACTCTTTTCTAAGGCTTCTTGAACTTCTTTACATATTAAATTTGGAATTATACTAGTAAATACACTACCCATACTTAAAATGACTAAATCAGCCTCACGAACAGCCTTAATAACACTAGGATTAACACGTGGTTTTTCTTTATAAAAAACATCTTTAATTATTAATTTACTATCAGTAATATTATGTTCTCCTTCAACGATGCTACCATCTTCCATTTTTCCCATCAAAATAACATTATCTTCAGTTAAAGGTAATACCTCACCTTTTAAGTTCAACACTCTTGATACAGCATTAATTCCTTCTGACATATTACCTGTTATATCGGAAGCCGCAGTTAATAGTAAATTACCAACAGTATGGCCATTTAAATCGCTCGAAGTATTAAATCGATAATTCAACAATTTTTCAAATAACGGTTCCGTCTCCGAAAGAGAAACTAATACTTTTCTGATATCACCAACTGCAGGTATATTAAACTCCTTGCGAAGTCGTCCTGTGCTACTACCATCGTCACTAACTGATACAACTGCACTTATATCTAAAGGAAATTCTTTTAATCCCATTAAAAGAGTTGACAAACCTGTGCCCCCTCCTAAAACTACTACCTTTTTTCTCACAAAATCACCTTTATATATTATACTATATTTTTAACTTTTTTGGGATAATATTAATTCATAAATAAAAAAGCAAACGATATTTTTCCGCTTGCCTATAATTACTTATTTGGTGATGTTAATTTTAAAACATCATATAGTCTATATGCTATGCTATCCCAATTTTCTTTTAATTCTAAGAAAAGTTTATCTTTTATTTTATGAATACTACATTCATTATTATTAAAACATTCATAATGTATATATTTTAATTTTTCTATTTCGTTAATATTATATAGTTCTTTTTTTATATAATTATTTATATCTAATTGATTTCTAGTTAGAAGAGTTGTATCACTATATTCAATTATTTGATATTCAATATCTTTATAAACAATTATATCTAGTATGTCTAATATTTCCATCTCTTCATCAAGTAATAAGTGACTTTTCAATACGTTATTACCATCATTATCAAAAACAACGCCCATAACTATACGACCATCACTAAATAGGCACAAATAATCATAATTGAGTTTACCAAAAAAATTTGTTTTAAATTTTATTATATCTAAAAAAGCATCAGTTACTTGTACTTTGTTATTTTTAAAATTTATTAGATCCTCACTCTTTATTTTAATTAAAGGAGTTTTTTTCACATGAACAATGTTATCATTTAATTCCCATTCAAAAAACTCATATGCATGCTGATTTAAATTTAATAATATATCATATATATAGTTCATTTTTATCTCCTCCAGGTATAAAAATAGCTAATATCAACATAATAAAACCAATAAGCGTATAATAACATTCAACCCTTTTACTTATAAATTTGACATAATCAAAAAAATTATACCCTATAGTTAATAAGTTTAAATAACTTATTATATAAACCGATCCAATAATAGTTAGTCCAAAACCTAATAGAAAAAAGAAAATTCGCCCAAACATCATATCACCTATTAAATTATAAACCTTTCTTTAATTAAAATGACAATTTTATGATATAATCATAATGGAGGTAAATATGGCATTACTTTATATTAAAATTTTTTTAGTAAGAATATTAGATGTTTCTTTAGGAACTGTAAGAATGATTTTATTAGTAAAAGGTAAACGACTAATTTCAAGTATTGTTGGTTTTATTGAAATTTCAATTTGGTTTTCCGTTGTTAGGGAAGCTCTAAATACTAGCACTTCAAATATTTGGATTATATTTGCCTATGCCGGTGGATTCGCTGCAGGTACATATATTGGTGGATTTATATCCGATAAATTTATTAAAGGTACTTTCGGTGTTCAAATAATAACCAATAAAAATAATAAAATGTTAGTAAAATTAAGGGAAAATGGTTATGCAGTATCTGCTGTTGATGTCAGCGGAATTGATGAAAAATCAGCAAAATATATGCTGTTTATTGAGATAGATAAAAAACATTTAAATCATCTACAGAACCTTGTTAAATCAATTGATAAAAAAGCATTTATTGTTGTTACAGAAACTAAATATGTCCAAAACGGTTATTTTAAACAAATTTAACGAAAACTTTAGCTCTGATTTGTTTAAAACAGGCAATAAAAAGGTACATGATAAATACATATACCTTTTTATTTTGAAAATCTATATTTAAAATAATCTCTCTTTAAAGTTTCATTAGACACATTAAAATAATTATTAACCTTACTATTGATACTAGATATATAATCATCATCTATATCATCTTGCAATTTTTTTACCTCATTACTTCTCGAAAAGTATATTGCTTTATCAGTTATCCAGCTCCCAGTTGTAAAAACAACAATAGTTTCCTCATCTGAAAACACATCCTTACCTATATAGTATCTAGGATCATAATCTAAATCAAATAAATTTGCTACTGTTGGTAAAATATCAAATGTACTAGCTGTTTTATTTACTTTTTTCGGTTCTATTGCTGAATTATAAATGATAAAAGGTAATCTATCTATATTAAAATCTTGGAAGCGGTCAATTGATGATGCTTCATTTAAATACTTAAATTCCATATTTAAAGGATGATGATCACCAAATAAAACAATAACGGTGTCATCTAATATTTTTCTTTGTTCCAATGTATCTAACAAATATTCAAGAGCCAAATCCAATTCAATAGCTTTAGCCATATATCTTTTTATTTTTATATTATAAGGTAAGTCTTTTACCTTATCCCAATGATCAAGCACAACCCCAACATGGCCATCCTCATTATATGGAAAATGAGTTGTTGAGGTTATAACAAAACTGAAAAATTTATCTTTTTCTATAAAATGTGGAACAGCTTCTTCCATTAAATTTAAATCACTCGGCCAACCCCAAATTCTCTTAATATTTAAATCTTCATTATTATAAAATTTAACTGACCCCATATTTTTATGAAGTATTTTTCTGGCATAGAATTTATCAGAATAGTTATGATATGAAGTGCTATAATATCCACTTTTATTAAACAACTCAAAAATTGATGTTTTATAATTATTATGTTTATACTCATTTGGCGTACAAACAGTTGAGCTAGGTATTATTGATGTCAACGCAATAAATTCACTCTCTCCAGTAGTACAACTATATTTGGGGGTATAGTAATTATCAAAGTTTAATCCCTCAGTTGATAATTTATATAATGTTGGTGTTAACTTTTCGTTAATTGCAATCATATCAAAAGCCTCCACCATAATTAATATTAAATTTTTATCTTTAAAAATTCCGGTCATATCATTTCGGGGTGTAACACTTTGATTAATAAAAAAATTATGTAGTTTTTTTATTTGCTCATTATTTTCATTATCAATTAACGAACGCCATTCACTATCGTCAATAATTCTTTCATAATTAGGAACAATAACCGGCTGATTAACAACTGGAATGTCTTCAATAATAATATTTTCAATTTGTTTTGAACTAAACATGTAAACTAAATCACGATGTAAAAAACGCATTGTACCAAACTGCTTCAAAGACAATTCTAATAAGAATGGTGCTTTATATAAAATTTTATTACTTTTAATTTGATTTGGATCTTGGAATGTATTTAAATATAAAGTTGATAAAGACAAAATATGAACAATAACTATTAATAATAATTTAGAAACAGTTGATTTAAAACTTATTTTATCTTTTATTAAAATATTTTTAATAGCTATAAACAAAATAATTAATATAACAAAAGGTAAATAAAACAAATAATATATTGGTTTTATATACATAACAAAATCTTTAACTTGTTCACCAACCCGTCCCAAACCATCCCCTGCTGCATTAAACGACATATAATTTCCCATAAAACTATGAAAATTTAATTGAATAAGAGAATAAGTCGCACTTAAAAAAATGCTGATAAAAATTATAACAATACTTACTCTTGGTTTGAAGAATGAACAGACAAACGCAATTATTAAGCAGATTGTTGCTGTAAATAAAGCAATTCTAATAAATTCAATTTGAAATAAATTACCAAAAGATAAAATTTTAAAAAATGCTTCAATATACAAAAGACTAACAAATAAAATCAAAAAAATTTGTGTAAAATAATAATTTCTATTTTTCAACATAAATCCACCTACTCAATATATTATATCATAATAAAAGTTAATAAATATACATAATAATTTCTAATTGTAGGCAAAATTTTCACACTGATTATATTATAGTGAATATGCTATTAATGAAAACAGTAAGGAGTGGATTTTATGTGTCAAAACAAACCAAAAGACAATAATTGTATTGCAGAAATATTAACCATTATATGCTTACTACAAAGCAAGAGCAAAAAAACGGATAAATGCTTAGATAGTTGCGATAAAGCTTTTCTTGGTGATTTAGAACCTTGTCATTTTTTCAATACTAGACCTATAATGATTTATACTTGTTGCGGAAATGGGACACCTTGGGCTATGCCAGTTTTTAAAGAAAGCGATTCTTGTACTAGTACATCACCAAAATCATGTGTATTTAGGGTTGAAAAAATAAGTGACAACTGTGCTACTTTTAGAGTCTTAGTTTCATGCAATAAGCCCGGCAAAAAATATGAGCCTACCAATTCTATATTCACTATGAATTTAGATTGTATATGCGCAATTAGATGTTTAAGAGATACATATGTTGATGTCGATTAGTTTATACAAATAGGCATACATCCCAGTTTAATAATATTAGACTGGGATATTTTTTAATAAAACGGCATTATTCTGAAATTTCAATATCAATTATATCACTAATTTTTATTAATTCATTATCAATAGTAATTATATTAAACAAATTTCTACCTACAATTTGTTTTGTAATAGTTTTATCTACTAACTTAATATTTACTGTTGCTTTATATACATAATTTGGCGAATTAAAAATTGCCATTATTTTTTCCTCGATTGACATATCAGACTTAAGATCCTTTTCCTTTTCTATTTCCCTAAAATTTTGTTTATTATCATGATAGCTATAATAAACAAGTGAGTTATTCTCTAATTTTTTATCTATTTTATTAACAAAAACCTTGGGTAGCTTTTTACTCATAATAATCCTCCTAAAAAATTTATTTTTATTATATTATATACTTATGGCACACTTTTAGTGCTTAAAGTTTTAGAAATTATATATCCTAATATAAATAAAAGTATACCTATGAACACCTCTTTTAATTGATAAACACCATATAAAGTTGTAATAAACATTGATATAATTGATGAAATTGCTAATCCTGCTATTCCCCAATATGTTTCTTCTTTATAATTTTTTAAAAAATAATCCATTAATTTTACAAAAATAATAATACCAACAGATAATCCAATAACAAAAGGTATTAAATATTTAATGTTCTTTATTATTTCTGTAAAGTTAGTTAAATTACTAAAAAGATTTAACATAATATCATAACATCCCATTAATATAAGTATTGCTGTACCACTAATACCTGGGATTATCATTGTAGCAGCATCAACTATACCTATCAAAATTAATAATAATATTCCGTTTAAATCATAATAAATATTTATATTATTTGGCGATTTTAAAAAATTGACAAAAACTATTATTGCAATTATTATCAAAAATAAAAGTAAATTTTTAATATTGTAACTATCTTTTATTTTTGAAAATAAAGAAGGTATTCCACCACTAATCAATCCAATAAATAATAGTATTGTTAAAAAATAATATTTATTTAATAAAATTTTTATTAAATTACTCATTAATATTATCGATAATAATATTCCAGAACCTAAAACTAATAAAAACTTAGTATTTTCCTTCACATTACCGAAATAATTATTAATAGCATCAATCCCTTTTTCATACAAGCCGAAGCTAATGGCAATAACTGATCCGCTAACACCTGGTATTATTTTACCAATACCAATAATCAAACCTTTTATAAATAACAATATAATTCACCCACTAATAAATTATATGTTTATGAATTTGATTTATAATAAAAAAAAGAAGTTCTTTTTGAAACCTCTTTTAAGTAATACATTTAAAACTTCCAAACATCTTCTGTTTCGTTATTTTTGTTTAAATCTTCTATTTTTGGTAGATTTTCAGAATTTAGATCATCAATAATATTATCGCCAGCGATGTCATCCTCTACAATAACATCCTCGATAATAATCTCAGGTTCTTTTTTTTCTTCAATCAATGGTGAATTATATTCTTCTAAATTGTCTAAATCAGAAATAGTAAATTCTTCTGCAACCAATGGTTCAAGTTCTTCTGTATCCAATGGTTCAACTTCTTCTAGCGAATCAAATAATTCTTCCGTACTGGCATTAGTTAAATTATCATCTACTTGTTTTTCAAGTGAAGGTTTAAGTGAATTACTGTCGATTGATTCAATTGGTTCAAACCAATCCTGATCATCTATTGTAACACCTGTGGCACCTTCCAATTCCTGAATAGCCATATCAGATTCTTTTTTTGATTTTGACGTTTCTCTCTTTTTATTTTTTGTCTTTACTTTTTTTTCTTTTGGAACCCTTTTTACCTTTCGTTCAAACTCATTACGGCCAAAATTAGTTTTTTCTGCAAAATAACCAATAACAGCCATAATTAATAACACACCACCAACAATAAACCAAACATAATTGTCTATAATGAAATCCACATTTAAAACCTCCTCTATCTTATATAAATATAATAACATTTTAATTTTTTTTTGACAATATTTATTATTATTTTTCTAAATAATCTTCTCCCTTAAAAGGATCACTATTTAATAAATGTTCAAAATTTTGCTGCCTTAAAGCCTCAAAAACCATAACACTGACCGAATTAGCTAAATTTAATGCTCTAATATTATTGTTTATGGGAATACGTATACATTTATCAATATTAGCTTTCAAAATTTTTTTTGGAATACCACTACTTTCGCTACCAAAAATAAAATAAATATCTTTTTCTTTATTACTATAATTATACTTACAATAATTATTTTTACCATATCTTGTTAAAAAATAATAATCACCTTTATTTTTACTAACAAAATCATCAAAATCATCATATATGTAATAGTTACATTTATCAATATAATTAACACCACTTCGCTTAATCATTTTTTCACTTAATGAAAAACCAAATGGTTTTATCAAATGTAAATTAACACCAGTACCTGCACATGTCCTCATAATATTTCCAGTATTACCAGGAATTTCAGGTGCATATAAAACAACATTTATCACTCTTCAATTACCTCATGTTTTTTTAAAAAACATAATAAATCATTTGCTAATAAATCATTATATCTTATATCTACCTTATCTTTGTATAATAATTCATATATTTTTCTATCCCTTATTATAATAAAATTAGAATAATTTTCTATTTTAATGTTTTCTTTTGTTAAATTTGTTGACATTTTTTTATTTAACTTATCAAAATCTTGATCAGTAAATTTAGTGATATCTATAGCAATTATATCATCTTTTAAATTATTATTAATAACTAATTCCTTAATGTTATTATTAATTTCAAAATTAATATCATCACTCACTAAATAAATAACGATATTTGGATTTTCCAATAAATAATTATCTAATTCTTCTATTTTAAGAAAATATAATATATCATGCAGAGGTGAGTACCGTTCTAGAGAATCAATCTTTTTCTTATACTTATTTGCAAAATTAAAAGTAATCATCATTGTTACAATAACAATTATGCCTAAAATTATATAATTTATAAAAGGAACTTTTCTTTTTTCCATTTTATCACCCCATACATTTTTATTAATACAATTATATGTTTAATAATTATATTTATATCATTTCCTCTATTTTTATATCTTCAAGTTTTACAATTGGTAAAGCAATTTTTTCTTCTTCAAGAAATTTTTTAAATTTTTGACGAAATGCATCTAGTTCTTTAATTATACTGTCAGGATAAATCCTTTTACTTGTTTTTATAGCATTATATACATCAACAATATCAACTTCCTTTTTGTTTTGATATAATGCTTGAGAAAAAGCTTGAGTTAATACAGAAAACGCAACATCTGGATACATTGCAGATAAACCATAAATTCTTTTAAACTCAGAAGTCGCACTGACAATTGATTCAACTAATTGTTTTGTAATATAATCATTATATTTAAATTTTACATCAGTCTGTTTCTCAATTTTTGGAATAGTCCCCATCAATATATCAACTGTTGTTGCTTCGTCCGGTTCTAAAACATCTATTTTTTCAAACCTTCTTAAAAAAGCTCTATCTCGAATAATATATGTATTATATTCAATTGTAGTAGTTGCGCCTATTGCTTTGACATCACCTCGATCCAATGCAGGTTTTAACATATTGGCTAAATCCATTGGGCCAGAACCACGAGCACCAATTAAAGTATGAACTTCATCAATAAAAATAATTGTTTTTTCTAACTTTTTAATTTCATCAACAAAGACATTCATTAATAATTCTTCTCTACCATCAATATTAACAACGCCAACTAATGATGTGGAATTAATTTTTATTATTTTATACCCTTTTAAGGCATCAGGTACTTCACCTCTTTGAATTAAATATGCTAAACCTTCTACAATAGCAGTTTTACCAATACCTGGTTTTCCCACTAATAAACCAGATTTTTCAGGCGTTAATAATATTATAATTAATTTTTTTATTTCACTATCACGGGCGATAGCAGGATTAGTAATATATTTTTTGTCAGTTAAAACCTCACCGTAAGTATTAATAACGCTTATATTATTAGTAATGTTGTTATTTTCTTCAAAAATATCGTCATTAAAAATTTCTATTCTTTCCATTAATTTAACATTTCCTCTCTTTTACTATTTTATATAACCATTTCTCTTAAAAGCTTCTATTATTTTTTCAGAACTTACGGCACCCTCGATAGAATTATAACTAGAACTAATTTCACCATCTTTAATAAAAACAGTATGTGGCGTACCACTAAAATTAATTATATTTGATAAATTTTTATAATTATCCTTACCTATTTTTTTAAGATTTGTATCTATATAATAAACTTCAACTTCATATTTATCAACAACTTTTTTTAAAGCTACATCATATCTATCACAAAAAGAACAAGTTGATGATCCTATGTAAAAAATAAAAGATTCTTTATTTTCCAATTTATTTGTAAATTCATCATATTTAATTTCTATATAAGGTTTTTTATAAGAACAACCTACCATTAAAATTATTAATAATAATATTACTGTTAATTTTTTCATATTATACAATCCTCCTATTTAATTATATAATATATATTAAAAAAAAAAAAGACATAAAAACATTTAATCAAAAAAAGAGTAAATATTACTCCTTATTTGTTGTTGTTTTTGAATAAATTATCAATTGGTTTGGTAATAAATAGATTAATTCATTCTCTACTATCAATTCAGCTGGTGTTGCTTTCAATTCTAAAGCAACTGTACGAATTGTATCACCATCTTTTGTTATATAAAACGATATATTTTCTTTAGGAATTATTAACTCTTGACCAGGATAAAGATAATCATCTTTTTCTATCCCATTTAACTTGGCTAAATCATCGACTCTTAACTTATACAATTGTGCAATTCCATACAACGTATCACCTTTTTTTACAATATATACATCAAAAGGCTCTACCCTTACTGATGGTATTATTATTTGTTCTCCAACTTTTACTTCATAACTTCTTGGGAAACCATTTATTTTACGCAGTTCATCAGGGGTAATTCGTAACTTATTTGCAATTGAAATTATTGTATCTGAATTTTTAACCGTATATATTTTATACATATATTTCACCTCGGTATATTATATGTATAAAAACCTTTTATTGTTATTTTTTTATATATACCCAAAATTTTAAATTTTTATTAAAATCATATTCATCATTTTTAAATAAAGTTCTGAGTCCTGTTTTATCGTGATAATATTTTACCAAATTTCCATCCTCGAAGTATATATAATCGTCAATATAGTTAATATTATTAGTTTTATCTACCGAAAATAAATATGTCTTTTTATTCTTGCTAATATTAGGTGCTCTATAAACATCAATTAGTTTATTGTTTTTTTGATAGAAATAAGTGTATCCAGTATTAGTATAATTTGTTGTGTTAATTTTAAAATATTTTTCATCCGAAGTTATTTCAATTTGATCGTTAAATAAATATTTTTTTGATATTATTTCATTTATGTTTACACGATTAAATTTATTACCGACGTATACTAAAGCACCGGTATCTTCATTCCCAATTTCTAAAATTATTTCTTTTTTAACATCAATTTTATATTGTCTTTTGTTTTTGGTGTCAACTAAATATATTTTATTATCAACTATACCTTGAATATAAGACTCAAAACTAATCTTTTGATGTGATTTAATACTAATTACCTTATTATCCATAATATTAACAATAAATATATTGTTATATTCATGCTCTTGATTATAATCAGCAACAATATAATACTGATTTAAGAATGCTTCTACCTCTCTTTTATAAACATCATTTTTAAATAACTTAATATTATGAAGTTTTTTGAAATTTAAATTATTTATAGTGGATAATCCTTTATAATTTGTAAAAGAAATAAAGTGATTATTCAAAATATTATCATCA
Source organism: uncultured Muribaculaceae bacterium (assembly GCA_964629735.1). Lineage (GTDB taxonomy): Bacteria > Bacillota_I > Bacilli_A > RF39 > UBA660 > CAZVQX01. The sequence goes on along the minus strand of CAZVQX010000001.1, from coordinate 99,312 downwards.
AAAATAGTAATTGTATTATTTATTGTTTTATTATTTTTATTATCAATATAATATGATTCCAAATTATAATGTGATAGTTTTTTAGCAAAGTCATCTAATTTTGGTGATTCACCTATTATATCGTGATAATACCTAAGATTATCATTATCAAGACATAAAATATCAAATATAACTTTATTTGTTACAAATACAGGTAATATACATTTATATTTTTCATCCTCAAAATATTCTATTTTTTGAATAATTTTTTCATTATTAGAAAAATTTTCGTAAGTTTGAAAGACAATCTCACTATCTTTAAACTTTATTTTAAAATGGTAACTATCTTTTTCACCTTTTGTATTATTAATATATTTTTCATTTATTTCAAAAAAGACATTATCGGATTTTATATTATAATTAACATCATGACCTTTTCCAAAATAATTAAAACCAATTTGAATCATAAAATAAATAACAAATAAAGTTACTAACATCATAAACAATCTTTTCATAAAATCACTCCTTATATAGATATAAAAAATTTTTAATATCTATTTTTGATTTTCGTTATCCCTACTTTGATAAAAGCGACGTTTTTCTCTCATCATATACTCAGTAACATTTGTTTCAATCTCCGCCAATGCTTTTTTTTGAATATTTGATAAAATAAACTGTTCTTTAATAGTATCAATTTCTATTTTTCCCCATATAATCCCCATTCTAACTTTTAGATCATTAAACATATCAGGAGTAATAGCTGTAAAAAAATAGCCAAAAAACAACCTTTTCTGTCCTAATAATATTCTTTTATTACTAAGTGCTATAACATAAGTTGAAATAATATCAAAATTATTATCATTTTTTTGGGCGGCAAAAGCATATTTAATATATTCACCTTCATTTAAGTGTTTATCAATTATTTTGGAATGAGCTTTTAATCGCCAAGAAATTGTAAAAGGATATTTATTTTTAAATTCTCTTACCTTGTTATAAACTTCACTTGTCATTTTATTTTCCCCCTATTTTATAATATTATGTTGTTTAAAAACTTTTACATATTCTTCTTTTGTTAAAGCACCAATTTGTATATCAATTTTTTTACTATCATTAACAATAATTAGAGTTGGGGTCCCAAACTCTTCAACATCAATATTCAAATCTTCTATAGATTTAATAAGAGCTTTATATTTTTCTTCGTCTTCTATTTTATCTAATTCTAAATAATTAATCACTGCACCGGTTTCTTTTGCTACTTCATTTATTATTGGTTTTGCATATATACATGCTGGGCATGAAGAACTAGCATAAACTATAACTGTATTAACATTGCTTTTTAATAATTCAAAATATTTATCAACATTTATTATAGTTAACGCATCATCACTTCTTTCAATTTTTATATCTTCACTAACCATTTTATTTTCTTGTAAAAATACTAATAAATCTTCTCTTTCAACATAGCCTTTTTTCTCATTAACTTTTTTACCTTTTTCAATTACTGAAATATATGGGGTTCCAAAACTACTAGGGTCAATCGAAAATTTTTTCATTAATCTATCAAATTGACCATCTGTTAAATTCATTATATCAATATAATAATATTCAAAATCGTATTCTTTGGAAGCTGATTCTATTACTGGGTTAAAATTTTCACAATGCCCACAATTTCTACTACCTATATATACTAAATTAATTTTATCATTACCAAAAATAGCATTAACTCCTTCAATAATTTTCTCACCTTTTAAATATTTTGCATACATTGCAACAGGCACAAATACAATAACTCCAATTACAATCAATAATACTCTTTTCATTTTTTTCATTTCATTCATTAAAATCCCTACTTTCCACAACAATTTTTATACTTTTGTCCACTTCCACAAGGACAAGGCTCATTTCGGCCAACTTTATTTACCTTTTTTGGGGTTCTTTTAGCTGTATTATCAGCTTCATTTGTAATTTCTGAATCAACTACTTTTTTTCTCTCGATATTTTGTCTTATTTCTGCATTTAATAAATAAACAGTTGTTTCCCTATCTATAACGCTTAAAAGATTATCGAAAATTTCATAACCTTCTTTTGTATAAGCTCTTAAAGGATCCTCTTGTGCATATCCTCTCAAGTGTATTCCTTCTTTTAAATGCTCCATTGTATTAATATGTTCCATCCAATATGTATCAATGACACGAAGTGATATTGCTTTTTCAAACTCTTGTCTTATTTCATTTGGAATATTATTAACTTTATCTTCATATTCATTTGATATTTTCTCATACAACAATTCAATAATTTCTTCATCTTTTTTATTTCTTATTTCTTCGATTTTAATAGGTTGTTTTAACAATTTGGTGTTAACTGCTTCTAATATTTCAGATAAATCAGTTTCAGTTAATTCGCTGGAATCAACCAAATGGCTTAAAACTAAATCTTCTACATAATTTATAAAATTATTTAATAATGAATCATAAATAGTATCGCTATCTAATATTTCATTTCGTTTTTCATAAATTATCATTCTCTGTTGATTAACAACATCATCATATTGTAATAGAGTTTTTCTAATATCAAAGTTATTACCTTCAACTCTTCTTTGTGCTGTTTCAACCATTTTTCCAAACATTGAATGACGAATAGGAACATCCTCATCAAAACCAAATTTTTCTAATAAATCACGCGCTTTTTCAGTACCAAACCGAACCATTAATTCATCTTCAAATGATACATAAAATTGTGATATACCGGGATCTCCTTGACGACCAGAACGACCTCTTAACTGATTATCAATTCGGCGAGATTCATGTCTTTCTGTCCCTAAAACACATAATCCACCCATTTTTTTTACTTCATCTGTTAATTTTATATCAGTTCCACGGCCGGCCATATTAGTTGCAATAGTTACTGAACCTTTATGACCTGCTTTTGCAATTATTTCAGCTTCGCGAGCATGATTTTTAGCATTTAAAACTTCATGGGGTATTCCCTCTTTACGTAACATTGAACTAATTAATTCACTAGTCTCTACAGCAATCGTACCAACAAGAATTGGTTGACCAGTATTATGTCTTCTTTTTATTTCTTGAATAATAGCACGGTATTTAGCATTTTGATTACCAAACATTAAATCAACTAAATCATCTCGAATTACTTCTTTATTAGTCGGAATAGTTATAACATACATATTATATATTTCGCGAAATTCCTCTTCTTCAGTTTTAGCAGTACCAGTCATACCAGCTATTTTTTTATACATTCTAAATAAATTTTGGAATGTGATAGTTGCCAACGTTTTAGTTTCTTCACCTATTTCAACATTTTCTTTTGCTTCAATAGCTTGATGTAAACCATCTGAATAATTTCGTCCATGCATCAATCTTCCAGTAAATTGATCAACAATTACAACTTTTCCATTTTCGACTACATAATCAAAATCTCTTTTCATTGCGTAATTGGCACGCAAGGCCTGATTAATATAATGAACAATTGTTGTATTATTTAAGTCAAACAAATTTTTTAAACCAAAACTTTTTTCAGCTAATTCAATTCCTTTAGTATCAAGAGCAACTGCTTTTGTTTTTTCATCATAAATATAACCATTATCTTCTGTTAATGTTTTTACAAATCGATCAGCTTGTTTATATAAATTGGCCGAATGTAAATAACCACCGGATATAATTAAAGGTGTACGTGCTTCATCAATTAAAACTGAATCAACTTCATCTATTATAACAAAATTAAGTTCACGTTGAACTCGGTCTTCTTTACGAACAACCATATTATCTCTTAAATAATCAAAACCAATTTCGTTATTTGTAGAATATAAAATATCAGCATTATAAGCCTCTTGTTTTTCTTGTGATGTTAAATCTCGATTATTAACGCCTACTTTCAAACCTAAAAAGCGATATATATTTCCCATCCAATCAGCATCACGGCTAGCCAAATAATCATTAACGGTTATTATATGAACTCCTTTTCCAGTTAAAGCATTTAGATAAGCAGGCATAGTTGAAGTTAATGTTTTACCCTCACCTGTTTTCATTTCAGCTATATTTCCATAGTGAATTGCTAAACCACCAACGATTTGAACATAATAAGGTTTTTCACCTATTACTCGATATGCTGCTTCACGAACTACCGCAAAAGCTTCTACTTTTATATCCTCTAGAGTTTCACCATTATTTAAACGTTCTTTAAATTCAAAGGTTTTATTTTTTAATTCTTCATCACTAAGACGACTCATAACATTATCTAGTTTTTCTATTTCATCGGCTATTTTATAAAATTTTTGCATTTCTTTATATTCATAATCAAATATCCGCCTTAAAAACTTCATATTATCTTCCTTTCTGTTATATCTATTTTATCAAAAAATAATTAAAATTAATAGTATTATTAATAATCTAAATTAATTTTCAAATATTTAAAAACAAACCTTCGTTTTAGGTTTGTTTTATAATTAAAATGATTTTAATTAGTTTTTATTACACCATAATTATTATCTTTTCTTTTATATAATACACAAACACTACTGGTTTCTGCATCTTTATAAATAAAAAAGTCATGATCAAGTAAGTTCATTTGTAAAATTGCTTCCTCTTCGCTCATCGGTTTCATTTCAATCTCTTTTCTTCTTATAACCTTATAATCGTTTGTATCCTCATCATTTTCATAATTAGTTTGTAATTCTTTTAAAACTTCTTTATTTATTTTTTTCATTTTCGTTTTATTTTTTCTTATTTGACGCTCTAATTTTTCACTAACTAGATCTATTGCGGCATACAAATCCTTATGACTTTCTTCCGCCCTTAACATTATTTTTTTCAAAGGAATCGTAACTTCCACAATTTGATTTATACCTCTAACTTTTATTAACACATTGGCTGTTAGGTTTTCAGAATTCTCTAAATATTTTTCTAAACGACCAATTTTATCATAAATGTATTCTCTTATTGGCTCAGTTACAGTAAGCTTATCACCTCTGATATTAAACTTCACATTATCAATCCTCCTATTATAATTATACCATATATCAAATATAAAACAAATAAAAACTGCTATACTAAAGCAGTTTTTATTTCAATAACATTTTTGGCTTGAAGACCTTTATCGGTACGAATTAATTCAAATTCAACATACTGTCCTTCTACCAAGGTTTTATAACCTGGTGACAAAATAGCTGAATAATGAACAAAAATATCTTCCCCATCTCTGTATTCAATAAATCCAAAGCCTTTATCATTGTTAAACCATTTAACCTTACCTCTCACAAACAGCGCTCCCTTCTATTCTTATCACATCTCTAATATACAACTTATACATCTCACTTTCAATAAAATCAGACCATTAAAATCCGACAATATAATACAACAACTAAAATTTTACACCATTTTTTAAACATATTATTGATTTTAGCTTAATAAAGTTTAACGATGTTTAAATAATCTTTATTTGTTAACTGGTAGGTAATTATTTGTTACTTAAGACCAAAAACACCAATTTTAAACTTATATTATAAAATAGTCCCTAAATATTTTATAATATATATAGTATAAAGGAGTACACATGAAAGATAAGTTTTTAAGTTTTTTAATTTCATATATAAAAACATATCACCCAGATTATAATAATGAAAAATTATCACAGATAAAATATGGTTTAGAGGGGATTTATTTATTAATTACTAAAACATTTATCATTTTTAGTATTGCTTATTTTATAGGTATTTTAGAAGAATTAATTATTTTATTACTTTTTTATAATTTTATTAGAATGTTTTCATTTGGACTACATGCCACCAAAAGTCATATTTGTCTTATTGTATCTGCATTTGTTTTTCTAACCTTTTCATACATTGCTAACTTTATTGTATTTGATATTTTTAGCACAATTTTTTTGAATATAATATTTATTATTTTATTTTTTAAAAATTCACCTGCAGATACATATAAAAAACCAATAATTAATAAAAAAAGAAGAAAATTATATAAATTCTCTTCAACTATTATTGTTATTATATTATCTTTTACTACTATTTTTATTACAAATAATTTTATTACAAATTGTATAATTTTCTCATTATTTATACAAAGCCTTTTAATATCACCTTTTGTTTATAGCCTTTTTAAACTACCTTATAATAATTATAAAAAATATATTAAAGAAAAGGAGGGATTAGATGAAAAAAATTATAACAGCCTTAATTGCTAATTTAGGATTAATAGTTGCAAATTCAATTAGTACAGCTTGTATAATTTTATGGATGGATGAACCTAAAACACCAAAAAGTTTAATAAAGTAGTATTAAAAAATGTAGAGGAATCTACATTTTTAACTTTATTTTTTGTTTAAATATATCACCAATAAATTCGCGTTCAAGTTTTATATTTCTATTCTTTGAAACAATATTTTTAACTAGACTAAGACCATAACCACGATTATTACCTTTACTAGAATAAGTTTTGCTATCAATTTTGTCTATTTCTATACAGTTAGTGAAGTTATTTGAAATTGAAATAACAAAGTAATCATTTTCATTATAAATATATAAACTTATATATTTTTGTTCTAAATTTTCAACTGCCTCAATTGCATTATCTAACAATATACCAGAAATTTTGCAAATAGTTTGTTTTGAAAAATTATCTAATTTTTTAAATTGTTCGGGTTGAATTTTTTTACTAACTTCCAAATGATAATGTATCGATTTTGTTTTTATAGTTAATAATTTCTGGTAAAATAATCCTTGCAAACCGCCCGTTGGAATTCTTTTGGTCTTATATAATAATTCTTTATCTTCATTTGGTTTAATATTTAATATATTATCTATATATTTTACTGCTTCATTATTATTGATGACCATTTCTCGTAAAATTATTAAATCATTGTTATTTTCATGATTTTTCAGTCGATAATCTTCCAAAAATTTTTCATACTCACTTAGATTATCAATCAACATTTTATATTCTGATTCTAAAGATTTGTTATACTTTTTTTCCAAAAAAATTTTTAATAATAATATTGTTAAAAATATAATTAAAAACAAAGATAACAAAACAAAAATCTTCATGTGCACATTAAAATAAAGACTATAAAAGAAAAGGGAATATAAAAAGACAATATATATACCCGTTAAAAAAAAAGTTTTATTTTCATAGTTTGTAAAATTATTGATTATATTCTTCAAGGCTAAAAACACACCTCTAATATTTACAATTAATATTAAAATTAAACTTATAATTATATTTGGAATAATTGTACTACCTAAATTAAAATCAAGTTGTTCTATACTTATATTTAAAGTTATTGATAAACCTATTACAAATAAAAATTCAGCCAAAAATAATAATATAAATGTCAATAAAGTCACAAGAAATGTTTTTACAATGCTTTTTCTATACAATATATAACAACTTATTACTAAAATAGTGAAATTTAATAAAATTTTAATATAATGTTGAGTTAAATCATAAGTGAATAATAAGGTAGCAGTACTAAAAAATAAAACAATATAAAATATTATAGACTTATAATTTATTTTCTCATTAATTAATTTTGATTGAACATAAAAAAAAGATAAAGTTGTTATTATTCCAGATACTACAAACTCCATATCATTAGACCCTTTCCCTGTATTTTGAACTTATTAAATCAATTTTAAGGCCAGTATCAAATAAAATGAATTTTTTAGAATAACTAAGAACCGACACTCTTTTTGTGTTGATTATACATGAACGATGTGTCTGTTTAAAATCACTACCCAAAATATCTAACATTTCAGTTAATGTTTTACTTATTACATATTTCACATTATCAGTTTTAATTATTAATTTTCTTTCAACTGTATCTCTTGTTATATATAAAATATCGTTTATTGGAATTGTATATAAAATTCCACGATCCTCAAATCTAATTATTTCTCTCTTATTTAATACTTCTAAACTTTTTTCTATTGAAGACTTTAACTTTTCTTTATAATTATCATATTTATTTATAAAAGATAAAAACAAAAATTCACCCTTTAAAATAGTATAACCCAATTCATGATGTGAGGTTAAAAATATAATGACACTAGAAAAATCACGTTCTCGAATCATACGCGCGACGTCGATGCCTGAAGAGGTTGGTGTCTCAATATCAAGTATATATACTTTACAAGACATTTTAGACCTCATCAATTTCAAAAAATCATTATCATAATCGGTAAAAAAATGTTTTTTATATGATAACTTATTTTTCATCATCACATTATCTATAATTTCATTTACTTGTTTAAGAATCAACTCATTATCATCACAAACTATAAAGTTAATCATAACACACCTCATTTGGTTTATTCTAAATAAATTATTTTAAAAAAAGCACCCATATAATAATTTTAACATTTTATGTTAGTAACTATCATGTGAGTGCCGTTTGTTAAAAAGTACCTTTTTTTCTTAAAACTTTATTATATTCATATTTACCATCATATTTACTTGGTAATCCTAATTGAACTTTTATAAGTTCATTTTGTTCTAAGATGGCTTCTTCAATTCTCTTGTTTGATTTCAAAACTTCTAATAAAACAAGTTGAATATCATTACTATTTTTAGTATTATCTTTCAAAGTATTATTAACAGTTTTAATATTATCTCTTAATCCAGAAATCGTCATTTGCAAACTCTGAATTTTACTAGCTAAAAATGAATTGTTACTCATAATTACCCCCTATACAATATTTATAGAAACTAAAACCCTTGTAAATCAAGGGTTGATAACATCATGGTGGAGAATAAGGGACTTGAACCCTTGACCCCCTGCGTGCAAAACAGGTACTCTAGCCAACTGAGCTAATTCCCCAAAGATGGTCGGGAAAACAGGATTTGAACCTGCAACCCCTTGGTCCCAAACCAAGTGCACTACCAAGTTGTGCTATTTCCCGAATGGCGCGCCCGATAGGAGTCGAACCCATAGCCTTTTGATCCGTAGTCAAACGATCTATCCAATTGATCTACGGGCGCATATTCAAATATTAATGGTGGCTCCGGGCGGAATTGAACCACCGACACGAGGATTTTCAGTCCTCTGCTCTACCGACTGAGCTACGAAGCCAACAATGGCGGTCCCGACGAGAATTGAACTCGCGATCTTCTGCGTGACAGGCAGACATGTTAACCGCTACACCACGGGACCTTATGGTTGCGGAGGCCGGATTTGAACCAGCGACCTTTGGGTTATGAGCCCAACGAGCTACCAAACTGCTCCACTCCGCGATGTTAAATTTTTATGGCGGAGAAAGAGGGATTTGAACCCCCGCGTCGTTTCCGACCTCTCGGTTTTCAAGACCGACCCCTTCAGCCAGACTTGGGTATTTCTCCAACTAAAAATTAATTATAAATGGTGCCTAAGGCCGGAATTGAACCGGCACGAGATTTTGCGTCTCGCAGGATTTTAAGTCCTGTGCGTCTACCTATTCCGCCACTCAGGCATAAGTGGTGTCCCGTACAGGATTTGAACCTGTGACCCTTTGATTAAAAGTCAAATGCTCTACCTACTGAGCTAACGGAACATATAAAATGGCTGCCTCGGCTAGATTCGAACTAGCGCATGCCACAGTCAAAGTGTGGTGCCTTACCGCTTGGCTACGAGGCAAGGTCAAATATTAATGGTGGAGGGAGATGGATTTGAACCATCGAACCCGAAGGAACAGATTTACAGTCTGCCGCGTTTGACCACTTCGCTATCCCTCCACTGGTGCCGGAAATAGGAATTGAACCCACAACCTACTGATTACAAGTCAGTTGCTCTACCAATTGAGCTATTCCGGCATGGTGGGCGATGTAGGACTCGAACCTACGACCCCCTGCTTGTAAGGCAGGTGCTCTAACCAACTGAGCTAATCACCCAATGACCACTAGACGTAACTAAGTATACTATTATTAAATGTTTTTGTCAATATCTTTTTGTGTTTTTTTGTTTTTTTCTATATTTTCTTTTATCCAAAAAGGTAATTTATACTTTAGAGTACTAAAACCAAGGCTTGTTTCTTTTATTGGCGTTCTATTTACTTTTCTTTTTCCGTTATAATTTATATTTTTTATACTTAATTTTAACTGGGATAGTTCATCATCAACTTCTTTTACCTTAACATATATAATATCTCCAATATTTACATAATCATTTATATTTTTAATATAATTGTTTGATATTTCAGAAATATGAATGAGTCCACTATAAAATTCATCTAGCGAAACAAAGATACCATATGATTCAATTCCAGTAACTGTCCCTCTAACCACTTTACCTACTTTATACTTTGTCATAACACACCTCAATAAAGATTATAACACATTTATTTTTATTTAAAACTATTTACTATATTTTTTTTATATTATATAATGAACTAGGAGGGATATTATGATTAATCAAGAAGAAAAAATTAAAGAGGTAATTGAACAATTAAGACCATTTTTAATAAGTGATGGGGGTAACATTGAATTCGTTAAAGTTGAGAATAACATTGTTTATATAAAATTATTAGGTGCTTGTTCTGGATGCCCAATGGCTACAATTACGTTAAAAGATTTAATTGAAAAGGCTATCATTTCTGAAATACCAGAAATTAAAGAAGTTATTAACATTAATTAATTATTAACCATTCTATATTTGGTATTTCCGCAATATTAATTAAATAATTATATAATTTTTTTAACAAATTCTCATAATCTTTTATTTTGATAATAATAGGGATAAGTTTTTTTTCATCTTCATTTTCTAAAATAATTTTTTCATAAATATCAAAATAATATGTTGGGAACAGCAGACGAATAAATAACATTACACAATCGTATTGATTAAGTGATTCACTTTCAAAATAATAAATTATGTCATCATAACTAAGATTATTTTCAAAAAACTGTTTTTTGAAATATTCTGCTATATTTCTTATTTTATAATCAATTATGAAATTAAGTGGATTATAAAAATCTAACAATGTATCATCAGATGATACTCTTTGATGATTTACACTTAAAACTTTACCATGATTATTATTAATGTTTTTAAATAATATTATACTTGTTTCAGCCATGCCTACAAAATAACTAAAACTTTCTCTAATAATTGGATATTTTTTTCCAAATTGACTAATTTGATATTCAAAGTAATCTATTTTATTAGTCCACAATAAATACCAATTATCTCTACGTAATTTATTTTCAACATTAATTAATGTTGAATTAGAAAAAAATATTAAATCACTTATATTAATTTTACGATTATTTATAATATATGTTTTTAATAATACATATGGAATGTTATTAATATTTGTAATTAAAGAATTATTAATATTTGGAATAAATTGGTGACAATAAATTCCGTTTTGAAATAGAGATAAACTTAGTTTATATAAATCATTTATTTCATCAGTTTGGCGAGAATATGGAATAAATATATAAGTAATGTTATTAATTACGAATTTTAATTGCTTATTATATTGGTGAATATTACCTGGCTCTAAATTATAATAATAGTTTATTGCATTTTTCATATATTCACCTCAACTAAGTTTATGATTTTATTACTTTTTTATGATAGGAGGAAATTAAATGACATTAAAAACATTAGCTATTAAAAAATTAGAAGAACGTGGAGTTAGATTAGATGATATTGGGATGATTGTTTTAGATTTACAAAAAAAATATATTCCTAAACTTACACTACAAGATTGCATAAGTACTGTTGATGGTATAATTGAAAAAAGAGAGGTTATTCATGCAATTTTAACTGGCATTGCTATTGATGAGGCTACAGAAAAAGATTTATTTGATCAAGAAATTAATGATATTATAAAAAATGACGATCCTTTATATGGTATTGATGAAATATTACCACTTAGTATCGTTAATATTTATGGTTCTATTGCTTTTACTAACTTTGGTTATTTAGACAAGACCAAACCTGGTGTTATTGGTAAGTTAGATAAGCTTGGAGATGAAAAAAAAGAATGTCACACTTTTTTAGATGACATAATTTGTGCAATTGCTTCATCAGCCGCTAGTAAATTAGCACATCAAAACAGAAAATAATAATATTAATTATAAAAAAAGACAAGTAATTAAATTCTTGTCTTTTATTTATTTAAAATATTTTTTATTTTTTCTAATTGATTCCTCAATTGTTCATTTTCTAATAGCAACTTATTATTTTTTTCTTTCTCTGCTTCATATAATTCTTGAAAATGATTTTCATCATTTTCAACAGTTGCCGTTACCGGCTTCGGATTAATATCAAAAGCTGTAATTGATTGAGCATTTTGGGTTTCATGTTCTACATTAAAATCTGGAACAGACGGTTCAACACTAACTTCTGTTTCAATTGTCGGATTTAAATCAAAAGCTTGTTCAACAACTTCTTCCACAACTTTTTTGTTTGCACCCAACAACAAAACTAATTGATTAGATAATTTAAAGACACGATGTTCCATTATTTTTAAAGAATTTAATTCATTAAAGTTCAAATCTGTAACTTCCGCAATTCCATTTTTATTTCCTCTAACGATATTTTTTATTTCTTCTTTTATTACATTCCATTCATTCTCATCAGTAATATTATTACTTGTTAAAACATCATTTTCAACGTTAATTTTTACAGCATATAATTTAACATAATTTTGTTCATCTATTTCATTTAATGAATAAATAAAATAACGATTTCCATTTAATTCAAAGTAACGAATTACAGTTGCCTTAATATTTTCATTATTAAAATTAATTAAATTTACACTCTCCATATTATTCCTCCTCTTATTCTTCTATTACAATTATATCAAATTTAAATTATATTGCAATTGTTTTTTGATTTTTTTGAAATTAAAAGAGGCTTTTATACCTCTTCGTCATCAATTTCTTTTAGCCGTTTTATTAATTCATCTTTTTTCTTTTTACTATAACCTTTTATATTTTTTGATTTAGCTATTTGTTTTAATTCATCTAAATTCATATTAGAATATTCAATATTTTCTTCTAAATCATCTTTAATATACCCATAATCTATTAAATCATCGATTTGTTCTCTTGTTAAAGTTTCTCTTTCAATTAAAGTTTCAGCTATTAAATCTAATAGATCAATATTTTCTTTAATTATTTTAGTTGCTCGATTGTATTGTTCATCAATTATTTTTCTTATTTCCTCATCAATTTGATATGCAACTTGGCTAGAAAAATTTCGACTTTTATTATAATCTCTACCTAAAAAAACACTTGATTCTTGATGTTCAAATTGAACAGGACCAAGACTACTCATACCATATTCTGTAACCATCGCTCTAGCAATTTTAGTTGCTTGTTCAAAATCATTATGTGCCCCTGTTGTGATTTCATTAAAAACGACATCTTCAGCGACTCTACCACCTAACAGTCCGGCAATACGCTCTAATAATTCTGTTTTTGTCGATGTAAATCTTTCCTCTTTTGGAAGCATTAATGCATATCCACCTGCATAGCCACGTGGTATAATTGTTACCTTTTGAACAATGTTAGCAGCATTTAATTTTAAACCTAGAACAACGTGACCTGCCTCATGGTAAGCAACCAAACGTTTTTCATTATCTGTATATTTTTTACTCTTTTTAGCCGGTCCCATTAAAACTCGGTCATGCGCTTCATCAATCTCTTCCATAGTTATACTATCTTTATTTCTTCTAACAGCTAATAAAGCAGCCTCATTTAATAAATTTTCTAAGTCAGCACCACTAAAACCAACAGTTCGCTTAGCTATATTAGATAATTCAACACCTTTAGTGAATTTTTTACCACGAGCATGAACATCTAAGATTTCCATACGACCTCGAGCATCAGGTAGATTAACAGTAACCTGTCTATCAAAGCGGCCAGGTCTTAATAATGCTGGATCTAACACGTCAGGGCGATTTGTTGCTGCGATAATTATTATTCCCTCATTAGCACCAAAACCATCCATTTCGGTTAATAATTGGTTAAGCGTTTGTTCTCTTTCATCATGTCCACCACCTAAACCAGCACCCCTCTGACGCCCAACTGCATCTATTTCATCAATAAATATCAAACAAGGTGCATTATATTTAGCTTGTTTAAACATATCCCTAACACGGCTAGCGCCAACACCAACAAATAATTCAACAAAATCAGAACCACTTATATAATAGAATGGAACACTAGCCTCACCAGCAACTGCACGGGCTAATAAGGTTTTTCCTGTACCTGGAGGACCAACTAATAAAACACCTTTTGGTATTCTAGCACCAAGTCTTTGAAATTTTTTTGGGTTTTTTAAAAAATCTATTAATTCTGAAACTTCTTCTTTTTCTTCTGTTAAACCCGCAACATCTTCAAATGTTACTTTATTTGTATTAGGATTTAATTTTGCACGACTTTTTCCAAAATCCATTGATTTATTAGCTGTACCAACTTGACGTTTTATGAAAGTGAAAGCAAATCCGATTAATATTACCATTGGTAAAACATTAACTAAAAATAATAAGAACGTGCTCGATTCAGGGTCACTTTCGGTCGAAACTGTAAATCCTGCAATCGCCTCTGCTTCAAATATTTTAGTTATAACCTCATTTGCTAATGGTACTTTTAAGTAAAACACTTCTTCCTTATCATAGTTTTTTAATTTACCTTTTATTTCATATACACCAGATCTTGTTCGCGGTGTAATTACAATTTTTTCAACTTGACCCTTTTCTGCATTACTCATAAAAGTGTCATAAGTTAAATAATTTATTTTATAATTTGATTTACTAAATATATATAGTATTGACAACATAACTGCCGCTAAAATCAAATATGGGTATAAACCTTTTTTTACTGCTTTTTTATTCATTTAATTCTCCTCCCTTAATAATACTTTAGTATTATATCATATTTTTCTGATTTTGTTTTATCAAATTTAGACTTTTTCAATCCTGGTAACCAGACAATTGTACCGTTAGAATCAACTACAATTGGCCACAAATCTCTTTCTTGCAAAGGAATTTTTGAATCAATAAAAATATCATTTATTTTTTTTCGACCTAACATACCTTTAACTTGCATTTTATCGCCATTTTTTCTAGTTCTAATATGGAGTGGAAAGTTTAATTCACTCTTATCTAAACGACATACAAAATTATTAGTTGAGTCAGATTCTAAAACAACCTCTATATTCATCCCATTTGGTAAATTTGCATAATCAATTATTTCAATTTCATAACCGTTATCATTTAATTCTTTTTGAACAACTGTCAAATTATTATATGATTTTATTATAATTACATTATTAGGTAGATGAATCTTGGCATTCGCTCTTTCTGATATAATTAAATTATGAAAAATTTGAGCATGTTGATCAGTTATTAACATTAAGTCATCCTGATAAATATTTTCTAATATATAATATATTATTTTCATTTGAATAATGTGTTCTTCTCTTAAAAATAATTCAATATTTAATATACCTTCACGATAGATAGATTTTATTTTTTCTTGAACTATTTTATCTATATAATTATTATATTCTAACAAAGTTTCGCTAAATTTATAAAATTTCTCATGAACTTTTGGATCCTCGCGTTTAAATTCAGGCACTATATATTTACGGAAACGATTACGAGTATATATATCTTTATCATTTGATGAATCATGTACACTAGCAATTTTATTTTCTTTATTATAAGCTAATATCTCTGCTTTTGTTACATTAATTAACGGTCTAATAATTGTATAATTATCCATTTTTATTATTTTAGAAAATCCGCTATATCCTCTTAACGTTGAACCTCTAACAATACGCATTAAAATTGTTTCAATTAAATCATCAGCATGATGAGCAGTTAGTAAATATTTTGCTGAATATTTTTTAACCATTGAATTAAAATAATTATATCTAATACTTCTAGCTTCATTATGAAAGTTATCATCGCCATAGTCTTCTATTTTATACCATTCGAAAATAATATTATTTGCCGCACAAAATCGTTCTACAAATTTTTGTTCTTCATCACTTTCTTTTCTAACATTATGGTGAACATGAGCACAAATGATTTGAATATCCAGTGCTTTTTTTATTCTACTTAAAATATGCAATAAAGCCATCGAATCTGGGCCACCCGAAACGCCAACTACAATTGAATCACCATATTTTATTTTAATTTCATTCATTAAATAATTATAAACATTTTCCATATTATCACCTTATTATAATTTTAGTATATTTATCATTTAATATCAAGTATTACCAATCAATCTTAGAAATATTATTTTTTTCTAAAAATTTATTTGTTTTACTAAATGGTTTACTTCCTAAAAATCCGCGATTAGCTGATAAAGGCGATGGGTGAGCACCTTCGATTATTAAATGATGAGAACTTGTTATCATTTTCTTTTTGGTTTTAGCATAATTACCCCATAATATAAAAACTACCGGTTCTTTTTTATTATTTAATATTTTAATAATATTATCTGTAAATTCTTCCCAACCTATTTTTTGATGAGATAAAGGTTCGTTTTCACGAACGGTTAAAATTGAATTTAATAATAAAACACCTTGGCAGGCCCAATCACTTAAATTATTATTTAAACGTTCAATCCCTAAATCATTTTTTAATTCCTTAAAAATATTATTTAATGATGGTGGTCGTTTTACACCATCAAAAACAGAAAAAGATAAACCATGGGCTTGATTAAACCCATGATATGGATCTTGGCCTAAAATTAAAACTTTTACATTATTAAAATTGGTCATTTTAAAGGCATTAAAAATGTCTTCAAATTTAGGATATATTTTATGATTTTGATATTCTATTAGTATTGTTTTTATCAACTCTTTAAAATATGGTTTACTATATTCTTTAATTAGAATTTCATCCCAATCGCTATTAGTTATGTTACCTATTATAAGATTGTGTTTTTTGTACATATACTATTCATTCAACCTATTTGCTATATCAACAAAAACTTCAATTGGGATTATTTCGGCACGATCATTCAAAGTAAAACCATTCTCTTTTAATGCAATTTCAACCTCATTTAAATTATATTCTTTTAGATTGTTTTTTATTGTTTTCCTTCGTTGATTAAAACTATCTCTTATTAATTTAAAAAATAATTTTTGATTATGAACTTCTAATTTGTTTTTTTTGGATTTTAATTGAACAACAATACTATCAACATTTGGTTTTGGAATAAATACGTTGCGGCTAACATCCATTATCTTTACTATCTCAAAATAATAATTTAAAAAAATGGTTAATGAATTATATTCTTTGCTTCCTGGCTTTGCTTTAAACCTATCCCCTACTTCTTTTTGAACCATAACAACTATTTTATCAACCTTAACATTATCCTCAATCAACTTTATAATAATTGGGGTGGTAATATAATATGGTAAATTAGCAATAATATATAACTTCTCATATTTTTCATTTACAATATCATTATTAATATTCCTTTTTAAAAAATCATCAAAAATAATATTTATGTTATTATAACTTTGAAGATTATCTTCTAATATAGGTTTTAAAGTTTTATCTATTTCATAACATATAACTTTTTTTGATTTATCAGCCAACTTTTGAGTTAAAGCACCACTACCTGGCCCAATTTCAATAACTAAAGTATCTATATCTATTTTGCTTTTAGTTATTATAGAATCAATTATATTTTCATCAATTATAAAGTTTTGACCAAACTTTTTTTTAAAGGTAAAATTATGTTTATTTAATAAATCTTTTACTTTTTTTGGCGAATAATTCATAAACCCTCCTAATTCTTTAAAAAAGAAGACATATGTCTTCTTACCAACCCCATCTTTTTACTTCATATTTAACATTACGAGCGGTGGCTTTATATATATCTGGATCTTTTTCTGTGGAAAATGCTAAATCAAATAATATTTGTTTATTTTCCTTCCAAGCATTTCGCATTGCTATCCCTGTATCCATCACCACACCTAAGAATGGTTCCTCATTACCTTTTTTTACACTTACAATTGTACCACAAGGAAAAATCTCATGAGTTGCTGATAAAATCCGTAATTCTCCATACTCTTTATCATTATAGATAATTCCATCTTTTACTAAGCTATATCTTTTACGTTCTGGCGTACGACAGCTTACTACACCAACTCCAGAACATCCGTAACAATCAGGACCATAACCCGTTAATCTACCAGTATAATTACCTTCTTTGCCAATTCCTATCTCTATAACTTCATTAACAACTTCTTGGATTAATTTTTCTTGATCTTTTGAAACAATACCATCAATACCTTTAACTACGGTTTTCTTTGTCCCTGTAGGTAAAGATTGATTATATTTAATAATCGTTTCATATTTAATTAATTCAACAATTGGCGTATTACTCTTCCCGGCATTACTGTTTTTAATTGCTATTTTTCTTTCATTAAAAACCTCACTACCAACTAAAGAAGTAATCGAAACAAACAATAAACTTATCCATTTACCAACCAATCGTAGTAAATATATATTCATTATTTCACCTCTTATTTAAATTCTATTAAATTTTAACACGATTATTTTTTTATGTCAAATTGAGACAAAGCGGTAGAAGTCGTTGTTTCATATACCTCTCCTACACTAATATTTTTAATTTTTGAAATTTCCATTGCTATTAATGGGATATTTGTAGGATTATTTTGTTGTCCACGATATGGACTAGGAGTAAGATAAGGACTATCTGTTTCTAATAATAGATTTTTTAAATCAATTTTGTGAATAATGTTTTTTAAATTTGAATTTTTAAAAGTTACTATTCCACCAATTCCTAGCAATACACCCAATTCAATAAATTTATGAGCATTTTCTAAATCATAACTGTAACAATGTAATACTTTTTTTAATGTTTTATATTCTTCCCTCTTTATTATATTATATGTATCGATTAATGATTCTCGACTATGAATAACTACTGTTTTATTATACTGAATGGCAATATTTAACAAATCCACAAATAATTCAATTTGTTTATCTTTATTATCTATTATCCAATAATAATCAAGTCCTATTTCACCTACTCCTACAATCTTTGGATTATTGATATTTTTAATTATATAATTTTTAGAGGTTTCATTATAAGTTTCAACGCAAGAAGGATGGTGACCTAAGGTCCCATAAACATTTTTGTATCTATTACACAAATCTATTACCTCTTGATTACTTTTATAATCAATACCACTTACTATTATTATATTTGGTTTAATATTATTTATCAGTTTATCTAAATCTTCATAATATTCCCTATATAAATGACAATGTGTATCAATATACATTTTATCACTCCTTAAAAAAAATTATACCATAAATAGTATAATTTTAATTTATTATTTTTATGTATATATATTTTATTGTACAATAGTTGATAAATATTAAATAAATTAAATTTATTAAATTAAACTCTATCAAAACACTTCCCAAGGTGAATAATGATACTACAATTAAACAACAAGTAACACTCTTAACTTCATCATTAAATTTAGCCCACATTTTTTCCCTTTCCTCTATTTTATCAACATTTACAATATAACATAATGTATTTATTATTACAAACAAATGATACATTTTTTGAAATACATTTTACAACATTTTACACATTCAAACTATTTTTATGAATTTCTTTGAGTTTTTCTTCTTTATCTATACGATTATATAGTGGAGTTGGTTTTACAAGTTTAATATTTAAATCCATACCATTAAATTCTTTTAATGAATCATAATCTCTATTTTGAGTGTTTAATTGTCTAAATATTTCATCTGCTGTTTCTGGTAAAAAGGCTTGTAATAATACAGCACCAACCCTTATTGTTTCTAATAAATTATATAAAACTGTCGCTAACCTATCTTTCTTTGTTTCTTCCTTGCTTAATAACCATGGTGTTGTTTCATCTATATACTTGTTGGCACAGTCAAACATGTGAAAAATTAAATCTAATGATTCTGCAACGTGCAAATCATTCATTTTGACTTCAACATTTTTAATTGTGTTTTGTACACAATTGATTAAAATATTGTCTATTTCTTCAAATACAGTAGGTTTTAAAACTTCACCATCGAAATATTTATAACTCATACTAATAGTTCTATTTAGTAGATTACCAAGATTATTAACTAAATCAGAGTTTATCTTATCAATTAATAACTCATACGTAAAAATTCCATCGTTAGCATATGAAATTTGATTTAACATATAATATCTAATTGGATCAACACCAAATAATTTCACTAAATCATCAGCATAAACTATATTTCCTTTTGACTTACTCATTTTATCATTACCAAATAATAACCATGGATGACCATAAATTTTTTTAGGTAATGGTAAGTCGAGAGCCATTAACATAATTGGCCAATAAATTGTATGAAATCTTAATATATCTTTGCCAATAACATGTAAATCGGCTGGCCAGCGATTATTAAATTCATTGACATGATTACCATCAATATCATAACCAATAAAGGTTATATAATTGCTAAGGGCATCAATCCAAACATAGACAACATGTTTTTTATCAAAAGGAACTTGAATTCCCCAATCAAATGATGTTCTTGATACACAAAGATCTTGTAACCCTGGCTTTATAAAGTTATTTATTATTTCATTTTTGCGACTTACAGGGGTTATAAAATCAGGATTTTCAATAATATATTTTTCTAACTGTTTTGTATAATTACTAAGTTTAAAAAAATAAGCTTCTTCTTTAGTATACTCAACCTCTCTCCCACAATCTGGACATTTTCTATCAAGAAGTTGTGATTCAGTATAAAACGATTCACAAGGCTTACAATATAATCCCTCATATTCACTTAAATAAATATCACCTTGATTATATAATTTTTCAAATATTTGCGCAACTTTTTCCTTATGTAATGGATTAGTTGTTCTTACAAATTTATCATAACTTGTATTCATAATATCCCATATTCTTCTAACTTCTAATGCAATATTATCAACATATTCTTGATTTCCTTTTGAATTTTTAGCTGCTGAATCGGCAATTTTTTGACCGTGCTCATCCGTTCCAGTTTGAAAATACACATCATATCCAGTCAATCTCTTATATCTTGCTATTGCATCGGCTAAAACAATTTCATATGTATTTCCAATATGTGGTTTTGATGATGTATATGCAATTGCTGTATATATATTGAATTTTTTACTCATTTTTACCTCCTTGATTGGTGCTACCAAAACCACCAATTCTCTCATTATTTATTTTTTCTTCATTAGATACTGTCAAAAAGTTGGCAAAAACACCTTGAATAAACCTTTCGTTTTGATTAACTACAAAATCACTCTCTCCATGATTTTGTAATCTTACCAACATATGTCCTTCATTTGATTTATTATTATAATAATCACTCTCTATTAATCCAACTTGATTACATAATCTAACATTATATTTAAATCCAACACTACTCCTTACTAATAAAAATAACATTTCATTTTCTTGCATATAAACTTTAATACCTGTTGGAATTGTTTTTATTTCCCCTGGTTTTAAAATAAAATCTTCAATAGCAAAAAAATCATAACCAGCACTATGATTAGTACTTCTTTTTGGCAGTTGATATTTTGTATATAGATCTATATCATCTTTTATATCTTTTTTAAACTGTTCATAACTTATTTTCTCAAAACCTCTCACTTTTAACCTCCTTAATAAAAAAAACGCCCTTAATTTAAGGACGTGATTACGCGGTACCACCTTAATTTATAATAAAATATTATACACTCTTAATTTAACGCATTCATACGGCTTAATCTACATATCGATTAAACGATTCTGGAACCATCTAAAATGTTATATCTCTTTGATTTCACCAAACTCAAAGTCTCTGTAAATAGATAAAAACATTTCTCTTTCCTTCAAAATCTTTAAATATGGTTTCATTATATCATATTTTTTTTTACTCTTCAAGATACTTTCCGAGAAATTGGGATGCTATATTTGTAATTTTTTCTTCTAAAGTTGATATTTCCTCATCAGATGAAAATATAATAACTAATCCTACTACATCACTATTAGCAACTATTGAGCTTATAGAAAAAGTTGCATTTTCGATTTTATTTGGGATTAATTCAATTTCTTTTTTATATTTCTCTAAAATATTTTCTCTTCTTAATATTGAATTTTGTAATTTTTCACTAATTGGTTTATGTAAATAACCTTTTTTTAAATTATTACTAACAGCTATAACTTCGTTACGATCTGTTATAATTATATTGTGTTTAATAAAAACATTCATAGAATCTATAAATTTCTGAGCAAAATCCTCTATTTTTTTTAATAATGAATGTTTTTTTAATATTATATTTTCATCATTATATATATATATTTCCATACTTTCATTATCATTTATTCTTAAATTTTTTCTTATTTCTTTAGGTATAACAATTCTTCCTAAATCATCTATTCTTCTTATTACACCAGTATTTTTCATTTTATCACATCCTAATTAATATTTTGTCATATTTTGTATTTTTTATACTTTTATAAACAATAATTATAATGCGATTTTTTCTTCAATTAATGTTAATAATTCCACTAAATAATATATAAAATGTTTATCTAATTTTAATGTATCTAAGGTTATTATTAATTTTGTTTTTTTAAAACCAAAACGAAACATATTAGTAATTTTATTAACTTCATAAAATAAATCTTGAATGTTTAACTGATTTGTTATTTTATCTGGCAGCTCAATTTCAATAAAATTTTTTCCTTGATTTACATTTGTAATATTTAAATGTCTTGCAAGTTTTTCAAACCATTCTTCATACATATATACAAGCATTTTTTTATTTATTTTACCAAAACGATCTTCAATTTCTTTTTTTACATTAATCAACCTTTCGTACGAATCAATAGTATTAATTTTTTTATGAATTTCAATCTTCAATTCTTCATCCTCTACGTAATCATCACTTATTGATGTTTCCACGCTAATTAGTGGTAAAGTATCATCTTGGTCTTCTTGTAGTTCAACTAATTCACCTTTTAATTTTTTTATTTCATCATCTAACATTTTTAAAAACATTTCAATACCAACACTATCAATAAATCCAGCTTGTTCACTCCCTAAAATATCACCAGCGCCACGAATTGATAAATCACGTGTTGCTATTGAAAAACCACTACCTAATTCAGTAAATTCCTTTATTACTTTTAATCTTTTTTGAGAAGCATCTGTTAATATTTTGTGTTTATCATACATTAAGTAACAATAAGCAATTTTATCACTTCGACCAACTCTACCTCTTATTTGATAAAGTTGCGATAAACCAAAACGATCAGCATCAATAATAATTATTGTATTTACATTTGGAATATCAATACCTGTTTCTATAATTGTTGTACATAATAATACGTCATATTTGTGATTGTAAAAATCAAACATAATTTTTTCTAACTCTTGCTTATTCATTTGACCATGTGCAGAGATTATTCTTAAATCTGGCATCAATTTTTGAAAATGATGAACTTTATCATCCATATCCTTTACACTATTATATAAAATATAAACTTGACCATTTCTTAATTTTTCTTTATAAACTGTATCTCTTATAATTAAATCATTATAGTGAATAACATATGTCTGAATCGGATAGCGATTTTTTGGCGGGGTCTCAATAAGTGATAAACTTCTAATCCCGGTAAATGTCATTTGAAGAGTTCTAGGAATTGGTGTTGCCGTTAAAGTTAATACATCAATATTATTTTTAAATAATTTAACTTTTTCTTTATGCTTTACACCAAATCTTTGTTCTTCATCTATAACTAACAAACCTAAATCTTTAAAAATAACATCATTACTTAATAATCTATGCGTACCAATTACAATATCTGCTTTACCGGATCTAATTTCTTCTAACGATTTTCTTATTTGCGATGGTGATACAAATCTATTTAGTAAAACTATGTTAACTGCAAACGATTTAAAACGTTCTATCGCATTATTATAATGCTGATAAGATAAAATTGTGGTTGGACATAGAAAAGCAACCTGCTTACCAGACATTACTGCTTTAAACATTGCACGAAATGCAACCTCAGTTTTTCCAAAGCCAACATCACCACAAAGAATACGATCCATAGGATAATTTTTTTGCATATCATTTTTTATTTCAATTGTTGCACGTGATTGATCAGTAGTATCCTTAAATTCAAATTCTTTCTCAAATTCTAATTGATTTATATCATCCTCAATAAAAGCAAATCCTTTAGTTGATTCACGTTCAGCATATAACTTTAATAAAGACAGCGCTATATCTTCAATTTTATTACGAACACGAAGTTTTGTTTTTGACCACTCCACACCACCTAATTTACTTAAACGTGGAATTATACCTTCGTTTACTGAATATTTAGAAATTACTTCAATTTTTTCAACTGGTATGTATAATTTATCATTATCACGATATCGCAATGCAATATAATCTTTAGCCATACCATTTTGAATTATTTTTTCAATCCCTAAATATTGCCCAATTCCGTGTTTATTATGAACAATATAATCCCCTTTATTAATTTTATTTAAATCACGAATCTTAGTACCTATTCTAAACTTTGAAGTATATTTTGAATTAGTCAAATTAGTATTAAATAAATCATTTTCACTTAATACCACAATATTATTCATAATGAAACCATTAGTTATTTTTTTTATTATTATATTTATTTTGTTGGAAAAAATAACATCCTCATTAGTAATAATCATAGATTCATTATTTAATTCATACATTAACTTATTGATTAATTTATTATTATTTAAACATATTATTACATCTTTTCTTTCTAATATATATTTATTAAGCCTATCATTTATCAAATTAGGATTTTGATCAAATGGTTCAATATTTTTAACACTATAATTTATTCTTTTTTTTGTATCTTTTATTTCATAATCAAAATCTGAAAAATATAGAACGTTTGTTAAAGGGTATAAATGTTTAACACTATTATTCTTTGAAAAAAATTTTAATTCGTCACATATTTTTTTATAGCTATTTTCAATTTTATTTATATCATTTATTATTAATTTTGGATTATCTAAATATGATAAAATATTACAACTATAATTATATATTTCATTATTAACATCACTTTTTTGTGTTGGTTCTACACTTAAAAACATTGTATTTGCATTAATTATAATATTATTTACTTCTTTAATTGTTTTCTGAGTGTTTTCATCAAATATACGGATTGATTCTATTATATCTCCCCAAAACTCTATCCGCAATGGATGTTCTTCATTAATTGGAAAAACGTCAATTACAAAACCTCTAAAACCCATTTCACCAGTTTTATTTACTAATATCTCTCGATTATAACCTAAATTTAATAATTCTTCTTTTAACGTTTCTATATTTATTTCTTGATTTTTTTGTAATTTTATTGTCTTTTTTTGAAATAAATTTTTTGGTGGCAATATTTTTAAATAAGCAGTTAAGTTTGTAACTATTATTTTTTTCGAATCTTTTAAAATTGATATAATCGTTTCCAATCTTGTACTTTTTAATTCAGGACTTGCAGCTTGGACCTCATATATATATAATTCGTCCATCGGAAACAAAAGTACATCATCTGTATAATTTAACAACATTTGATAAAATGTTGTTGCTTCATATAAGTTATCCACTAAAAAAACAATAGATTCATTTTTTTGAATAAATCTATTATAAACATATAAACACTTCAATTCATTATTTAATCCGACAATTACATCTGTATCCTGATCTATAGAAAAAAAATTATTAAACAAATTTATCATCTCCAATCATGTAATATTATATTTATTCATTAAATTGCTAAATGATAATTCAAGATAATCGACAATTATATTTGGAATTATATTTTTTATTTCATTTATTTTTTCCAACTCTTCATCGCTCATTTTACCAACAACATAATTTTTAGTATTAATTATATTATTGCGGGAAATACCAATTTTTATTCTTTTATAATTTTTCGAATTGAGATGTTGTTCAATATTCTTTAATCCATTATGTCCGGCATTACTACCTTGTGATTTTATTTTTAGTTTTCCACATTCAATATCCATATCGTCATATATAATTAATATATCATCTATATTTATTTTAAAATATTTTACAAATTCTGAAATTACTTCTCCTGATAAGTTCATGAATTTTTGGGGTTTTAATAATATTATTTTTTCACCTTTATATACAATTTCTGTATAAATACCATTGAATTTATGTTTATTAAAATTAGTATTAAAATGTTGACTTATTTCATCAAGCATCATAAAACCCACATTATGTCTTGTCTTTTCATACTCTTTACCTGGATTTCCTAAACCAACAATTAATTTCATTATAACACCTCACTATTTAATATTATGATATATTTTATATATTTCTTTTTTGGGAAGGTTTCTATCTGTTGCTGTCATTTTAATTGCTGTTTTAGTATCATGACCTTCTTTTATATATAAATTAACATGCTCTGTTACACTTAGAGTTTCATATGTTTTTTCTTCTTTATTTCCTTCTACAACAACAACTAATTCACCTTTTGCATTATTCATCTCGGCAATTATGTCATTAATAAAACCACGATAAATTTGCTCATATTTTTTGCTTATTTCCCGGGAAATACTTATTTTTCTATTTCCTAAAATTTTTCCCATATTATTTAACGTTCTTAATATACGATGGGGTGATTCATAAAAGATAATTGTGTATTTCAAACACTTCAATTCTTTTAATTCTTTTATCTGTTTTTCATTTTTGTTATTTAAAAATCCATAAAATAAAAATGGCATTGGTTCAATACCTGAAACAATTAAAGCAGGGATCATCGCTGTCGGACCAGGTAGTGAAATCACATTATATTCATTTTTTATTGCTTCCCTAACTAATTCAAACCCGGGATCACTTATTACTGGTGTACCTCTATCAGTTACAAGTCCAACATCAAAACCTTTATCTAAATACTCAATTAATTTTTCTTTATTATTTATTTCATTATGTTCATGATTGGAAATTAGTTTTTTATTTATTTCTAGATAATTTAATAAATTTCTTGTAACTCTTGTATCTTCTGCAAAAATAATTTCAACCTTTTTTAATATATTAATACTTCTTAATGTTATATCATCTAAATTACCTATTGGTGTTGGTATTAAATATAATGAAGGAGAATTATCATAGCTTTTTTGACTCATTTTATCATTCCTATTCAAAAAAATTTTTTACTTGTTCAGTATACTCACCATTGTCCTCGTGAATATATATTGGAGGAAGTATATTAATTCCTAAGTTACCATTTTTACTACCTTCAATTAGTAAAATATTTGCTTCTTTATTTGGTTTAGGATAAGCAAATTGAATTTTTTTTGGTGTAATATTATTTTTTAACATTATGTCTATTATTTCTATTAATCTCTCCGGGCGATGAACTATTGCAATTCGACCATTATTTTTTAATAATTTTCTACTAATTATCATTATTTGATTTAAATCCAAATTTATTTCGTGTCGGGCGATTGTTTTATATTTACTTTTATTAAATTTTTGATTTTCATTTAATTTAAAAAACGGTGGATTACATACTATTATATCAAAAATATCACTTTCCCATTTTAAATATAAATCATTGATGTCACCATTTATTAAAGTAATATTACTTTCTAAATTGTTTATCATAACTGATTTTCGGCCTAATTCATATACTTCTTTTTGTATCTCAACACCAATAATTTTAGCATTGGTTTTTGTTGTTAATATTAAAGGTATCGGGGCATTGCCACTACCAATATCTAAAATTTTTTTATCACGTTTATTTAACGTTACAAAATTTGGCAATAAAACAGAATCAAGTGAAAAATTAAACATATCGGTATTTTGATATATTTTCAAATTTTTAAAACCTAATAAATCATTTACAACTTCCATCTCTTACAACCTTTTTTTCAATTATACCAATATCAGGAATTAAAATTTTATATGTTCCAGATATAACATTTATTTCCTTAACAATACCTTTACCTTGTTCTATTTCAACCGTACTACCTATTTTAGGAAAACATTTTCGACAATCAGTATAATTTTCATCTTCATATTTTAAACAACATAATAATCTTCCACAAACGCCATTTATTTTTGTAGGGTTAAGTGCAAGATTTTGATTTTTCGCCATATTTATTGAAACAGTATCTAATTCTTTTAAAAAACAAGAACAACATAACTCTCTTCCACATTGACCAATTCCGCTAATCTCAGATGCTTTATCACGAACGCCAATTTGTCTTAACTCTATTCTTGTTTTATAAATAGCCGCTAAATCACGTGCTAATTTTCTAAAATCAATTCTCTGATCAGCAGTAAAATTAAACTGAAGTTTTGTACGATCAAAATTAAACTCAGCATCTATGACTTTAATATTTAATTTGTTTTTTTTAGCTAACTCCCTACATTTTTTTAAAGCATCCGAAGCTTCTTTTAAATTCTTTTTATGTTTTATATAATCAGCTTTGTTTGTAATTCTTATTACTGAATTATATGGTATATCATTATCGACTTTTTTTATTGAAATTATGTTTGTTGCTATTTTTCCAAACTGAAGACCTCTATCAGTTTCAACTAATACAGTCAAATTTTTTTTTAGATTTAAATTATTTGGTAAAAAATAGTAAACTTTTCCATTTTCTTTAAAAGTAACACCAACCACATCAATCATTTATAACATCTCCTATACTTAATATAAATTTATCCATTAATAAATTAGTATTAACATTATATTTTATATATCCTTTATATTCTATAATTATATTAATTTTCTTGATTATTGTTTTTATTGTATTTAACTTTGAAATTTTTTCTATTGATTCTTTGTAATCAAAAAAAATTTCAATTTCTTTTTTTAATAAATAATTTATTGAATCCTTATATATTGCTATAATTATATCAAAAAACAAAAGTAAAAACTCACGATTTTTAATTTTTTCCTGATAAAACTTATTAGAGTATAGTAAAGCTTCTTGTCCATTTTGTTCATAATAACTAACAAAATTAATTGTTTCATCTAACATTTCTTTTGCACTTATTAATTCTAACTTATCAATATTATTTTTATTATTAAAAAATATTTTTTCTATTATCTCTACAGTTGTTAATGTATTGTGGAATTGTGGTGAATGATTAATTAAATTAATTTGAATACATCTAGACACAATTGTTTCTAATAATTGTTTGGGACTTTCTGATACTAGTATTGCAATTATGTTTTTTTCTGGTTCTTCTAAAAATTTTAATATTGTGTTTGCAGAATAATTATTTAATCTTTCAGCATTCTTTATTATATAGATTTTTTTATAATTAACATTAGTCTTTATACTAAATTTTTTTTGTAAATCTAACATTTGATCTTTTTTAATCCACAAACCATCTGGTTCTATTATTTTTAAATCTAGATAAATATTATTGTCAATCATTGATATTATTTGTTGCTTTTTTTCAATATTATCTATATCTTTCGTTATTAATAATTTAGCAAAATCAAGTACTAAATCCATCGTTTTAGGATAATTATTTGATATAAATAAATAAGCATGAGAAACACTATTTTTAGTAATCATATTTTTTAAAATTGTTGTTGCAATTGGTTGTTCATCATAATATTTTTCCAGCATATTTCACCTACTTTAAAAAATTAGTAATTTAATTATTATTAAAGATAACAAAGATAAAGGACCAAAAATAACAATAAATAATACAGTCATAATGTTGATTGGTATAATTAAATTTAAAGGATAAGTTATTAAATTATATCCATATATTAAAAAAACACTATAAATTATTTTTTTTAAGATTTTCAAAATTTTTTTCATCAAATCACCTCGTTAAATAATATGATAAAAAAATTATTAATATGAAATTTCTCTTCGTTCCTCTATAGCTCTTTCTAGTGTTAATGAATCTATATAATCCATATCGGTACCATGCGGGATACCTGTTGCTATTTTTGAAATCTTTATATTTAAATCTTCCAAAATTTTACTTATATACATTGCTGTGGTTTCACCCTCTATGCTTAACTTTAAAGCAATTATTACTTCCTTAATATTATTTTTTATAATACGCTCTTTTAAAGTTGATATATTAATATCGTCTGGATTAATACCATCTAGGGGTGATATTAATTTATCAATAACATGATACAGACCATTATAAACATTCGCCTTTTCCATTGATATTATATTTTTAGGTTCTTGAACAACACAAAGTATATTTTGATCACGATTATTATTATTACAAATTAAACAAATATCTTCTTCTGTAAAATTATTACATATAGAACAACGTTTTATTTTGTTTTTTACATCTATTAAAGAAGTTGAAAATAAATTAATTACATTAGCATCTAGATTTAGGGTCGCTAATGCTAATCGCTCAGCTGTTTTTTCACCTATACCAGGTAACTTTTTATAACATTCAATTAAATTATTAATACTATTAGGGTAATTCATTTAAAATAAACCAGGCATTCCTTTTGTATACTTACCTAATTTATTTTCGGTTTCTTTATCTATTTTATTAATAACTTCATTAATAGCAATTAAAATCATATCCTCTAATAACTCTATATCTTCTTTTTCTAATTGTTCAGAATCAATAGAAACATCTATTAATTCTTTATTACCTTTCATCTTTACTGAAACTATTGATGATGAACTCTCATAAATTGTCGAATCTATTTGTTCTTTTTCACTCATCATTTCTTTTTGAATTTTTTGAACTTGTTTCATCATAGATTGAATATTCATAATATTTCCCTCTTTCTATTTTACATATTCTATTATATCCCCAAACATTGCTTCAATTTCGTTTGAAGATTGATTATCTTTTTTTTGATTGTTAATAAATTTAATTATTTCTTCATTTTCCGGAATGTAACTATAATTATTACGATTTTTTTTATATTGTTCTTTATATAATGACCATTCCTCTTCTGCAACCGCTACAACTTTGTATTCTTTTTGTAATATATCAAAAATTAATTTTTCTGCTTCTTTTATTTGCATATTTAAATTATTTGATAAATATTTATTTTTATAAACAAGTACGAGATTATTTTTATTTGCAGCTCTTACCTCACCATCGATTACTACAGATGCTATATGCATATATTGTGAGTCCAACAAATATTTTCTAACATTTTTTATTTTTTGTTTTATTTCATCTAATATTTCCCTTTTTGGATTAATAAATGTGTTATTAACTCTTATATCTTTAATTAAATTAATCATTTCAATATCATTATTTGTATTTGTTTTTGGATTTGATTCGTTTTTTATTTTTAATCCTGTTTCCATTTCAATATTTTTTTCATCGAAATCTTGTTGTAAATGTTCTATTCTTTTTTCTTTTTTTATATCTAATAAACTCAGCATAATAATTTCTATTACTAATTTTGGATTATTATATTGTTTTAGGTTAAAATATAAATCATTTATTTTTGTAATCATATCTATTAATTCTTTTGTTGAAATTTTACTTGCTACTTCACCATATATTTCCTGGGAAATGTTTTCATTAATAAAATTAGATGTTTTTTGATATATAATTATGTTTTTTAAAAACAAAATTATTTCTTCTAATAATTTAAATAAATTTTTTCCTCTGTTATCATACTCATTTATCTTATTAAATATATTTTCTATATCTTCGTCTAATATATATTTGATTATTTGCTTTAATTCTTGCTGTGGTAAAGTACCATTGACATCGTGAACATCTGATATTGTTATTTTATTTGAACTATAAGAAAATACTTGTTCTAAAATACCAATTGCATCTCTTAGTCCACCCGCTGATAAACGTGCAATCTCGTTCAATGCGGATTTTTCTATATTAATTTGTTCTTCTTTACATATGAACTCTAACCTTTTCACTATATGTTCTTCACTTATTCTTTTAAAATCAAATTTTTGACATCTCGAGACAATTGTAGTAGGTATTTTATGGCTTTCTGTTGTAGCTAAAATAAAAATAACATGTGCTGGTGGCTCCTCTAAAGTTTTTAATAATGCGTTAAATGCGCCTGTTGTCAACATATGAACCTCATCAATTATATATATTTTATATTTACCTATTGAAGGTACAAGTGATACCTTACTTCGTAATTCTCTTATTTCATCAACACCATTATTTGATGCCGCATCTATTTCAATAATATCAACAGATTGGTTGGTTATTATTTGTGTACAATTAACACATTTATTACACGGTTCAACATTAATTAAATTGCTACAATTTACTGTTTTAGCCAATATTTTTGCTATGCTTGTTTTCCCAGTACCACGAGGACCTGTAAATAAATATGCATGAGTTATTTGGTTATTATTAATCTCGTTTTTTAATATTTTTACAATTACATCCTGACCAACTATATCACTTAAATATTGTGGCCTATATTTTCTATAAAAAGATTGATACATAATAACACCTCACTATATAATTATAACATTTATATTTTTTTATTTAAACATTAACCCCTTTTACTTTCAAAAAAAGTTTGCAATAATTTCTGTGATTCTTTTTCCAGATCACCTTGGATTATTTCTATTTTATGATTATGTTTTGGATTTTTAAATATGTTTTCTACATAATCTATAAAACCAAATTTTTCTGATTTTGCCGCATATATAACTTTAGAAATTCTAGATTGGATGATTGCACCAGAACACATCAAACAAGGTTCTAATGTAACATAAAGAATACAATTGTCTAATCGCCAACTTCTCAATTTATTACAAGCTTCTTCTATTGCTATTATTTCCGCATGTTTAATTGCATTTTGTTCTAACTCTTTTTTATTATAACCTATACCTATTATTTCGCCTTTATATACTACAATAGCTCCTACGGGAACATCACCGTTTTCATAAGATTTTTTTGCTAATTCAATTGCAATTTCCATATATTGTTTTTGTTGTTTTTTTATTTTTTTACGCATTTTTCCACCACTTTTTTTCATTTAAAAAAGGCACACACATATAGAGGTTCTTAAGGCTGCTATTTTCCAATCCTGACCTATTTCAAACGTACATGTTGTGCCATTTATAATATACATCATCCATAAAAAAAATGCAATTTTTTTTTATTTTATAGATTGTTTTTATACACTTTTTTTCATAAAACTGTTGATTGAATTTGTGAAATTAATATATACACATTTATATTATTATGTTTCACGTGGAACATTGTGTTAGATTAAGATAATATTATTATATACACATTTATATTATTATGTTTCACGTGGAACATTGTGTTAGATTAAAATAATATTATTATATACACATTTATATTATTATGTTTCACGTGGAACATTGTGTTAGATTAA
>CAZVQX010000001.1:25941-65840 GCA_964629735.1 uncultured Muribaculaceae bacterium | reverse complement strand
TATTATATACACATTTATATTATTATGTTTCATGTGGAACATTGTGTTAGATTAAAATAATATTATTATATACACATTTATATTATTATGTTTCACGTGGAACATTGTGTTAGATTTTTTATTGTTATTTTTAATAGGTTGAACACTTCTTTTTATTGAATAAAAAGAAGAAATTATTCAATTTCTTCTTTGATTTCTTCTTCAGATTGCTCTTTTTGTATTATAGCTATAGAACTAACATTTTGCTCATCTTTTAGATTTATTAATTTAACACCTTGTGCAACTCTACCAACTAATGGGACTTGTTCTAAAGGAATTCTTATTATTATTCCGGAAGTTGTTATTAACATTAAATCCTCATCACCTGTTACTAATTTTAAAGCAATTATAGAACCGTTTTTCTCAGTGATATTTATAGTTTTTACACCTTTTGTACCACGATTTGTTATTCTATATTCATCTATTAATGTCATTTTTCCATAACCATTTTCTGTAACAACTAATATTTTTTGATCATCAGTCGCTATTTCACATCCAACACATTTACTACCAGCAAGATTAATACCTTTAACACCAGAAGCATTTCTACCCATTATTCTAATTTGATTTTCATTAAAACGTACCATTAACCCATCTGACGA
The DNA here is from genome assembly GCA_964629735.1 of uncultured Muribaculaceae bacterium. Lineage (GTDB taxonomy): Bacteria > Bacillota_I > Bacilli_A > RF39 > UBA660 > CAZVQX01. The sequence goes on along the minus strand of CAZVQX010000001.1, from coordinate 65,199 downwards.
TGCTATTAATATTTCATTTTCCCCTGTAGTTTTTTTAACCGCAATTAATTCATCATCTTCTTTTAATGTTATAGCAATTTTACCAGTTACTCTAATATTATCAAATTCACTAATCTTAGTTCTTTTAACTATACCATTTTGTGTACAAAATACAAAATTATCATTGTTATCATCTTCACTTATTTTCATCATTACACTTATTTTTTCTTCTTTATCTAGTGGTAATAAATTTATTATTGGTAAACCTTTTGATTGCCTACTATATAAAGGGACATTATATCCTTTTATTCTATATACCTTACCTTTATTTGTGAAAAACATTAAATATTCATGGGTTGTCATTGAAATTAATTGATCTACTATATCTTCTTCATTAGTAGCCATTCCTTTTATTCCAACACCACCCCTGTTTTGTGTTTTATATGTTTCACTTGTTATTCTTTTAATATATCCTTTATCAGTAATTGTAACAATTATATCTTCTACGGGAATCAATGATTCATCTTCTATATATTCAATTGATGTCATATCAATGTTTGTTCTTCTCTCATCTGAATATTTATTCTTTATTTCTAACATTTCTTCTTTTATAATATTCATGATTTTTTCACTACTAGATAATATTTCAGTTAACTCTTTTATTAATATTAATAAGTCAGCTAATTCATTTTCTATTTTTTCTCTTTCTAAGCCGGTTAATCTCCTTAACTTCATTTCAAGAATTGACTCAGCTTGAATTTGGGTTAAATCATATTTTGTTGTTAATTGATAAATTACTTCTGAATCACTCTCGGCTGCCTTAATAATTTTAATTATTTCATCTATATTATCTAATGCAATTGATAAACCTTCTAAAATATGAGCGCGTTTTTCTGCTTTATCAAGATCATATTTAGTTCTCCTTATTATAACAACACGTTGATGTTCAATATACTTAGCAATTATATCTTTTAATCCTAATAATAATGGTCTTCCATCAACTAGTGATAATAAATTTATTCCATATGATACTTGTAATGGTGTATATTTATAAAGATTATTTAAAACAACATTCGCATTTGCATCTTTTCTTAAATCTATAACAATTTTAATTCCACTTAAGTTCGTTTCATCGTTTAAATCAACTATTCCATCTATTACTTTATCACGGGCTAAATCAGCTATTTTTTTAATTAAAGTTGATTTATTAACTTGATATGGAATTTCAGTAATTACAATTGATTGCTTACCATTTTTACCTTCAACGATATCTGTTTTTGCTCGTATTGTTATAATTCCTTTACCAGTTTCGTAAGCTTTTACTATTCCGCTATTACCTAATATATTTGCACCCGTTGGAAAATCAGGACCTTTTATATATTCCATTAATTCAGCGGTTGTAATATCATTATTATCTATATAAGCTATACAACCTTCTATTACTTCTCCTAAATTATGTGGTGGAATATTTGTTGCCATACCAACTGCTATTCCCATTGTTCCATTTACTAGTATATTAGGAAATCTACTGGGTAATACTGATGGTTCTTTTCGTTTTCCATCGTAATTATCTACAAAATCAACTGTATTCTTATTTAAATCTCTTAATAATTCCATTGATATTTTATCTAATTTGGATTCAGTATACCTTTGAGCTGCAGCAGAGTGACCATCGATTGAACCAAAATTACCGTGGCCATCTACTAAAGTATAGCGATAATTAAATGGTTGGGCCATTCTAACCATTGTATCATAAACTGAAATATCACCATGTGGATGATATTTACCTAATACTGTACCTACTGTATTAGCACTTTTTACATATGATTTTTCAGGTAAAAATCCTTCCTCATACATTGCGTATAATATTCGACGGTGAACCGGTTTTAAACCATCTCTTATATCTGGTAATGCCCTAGAGACAATTACACTCATTGAATAATCTAAAAAAGACGATTCCATTTCTTCTGATATGTTTATATCTTTTAATCTTTCATCCATTCTATCACCTTTATATATCTAAATTTTTAACATAAGTTGCATTTGTTTCTATAAACTCACGGCGTGGTTCAACTTCTTCTCCCATAAGTGTTTCAAATACACTATCCGCTTTTATTACATCTTCTATTGTTACTCTTAATAGATGTCTTGTTGCCGGAGACATTGTTGTATCTGATAATTCTGACGGGTTCATTTCACCTAAACCTTTATTTCTTGTTATTTCATATTTTGTTGTTTCTCTTAATGTTGTTATATATTCATCTCTTTCTTCTTCATTTAAAACATATTTTATTGTTTTACCATGTTTAATTCCATATAATGGTGGTTGCGCTATATAAATATAACCATTTTCAATTAGAGGTTTAAAAAAACGGTAAAAAAATGTTAATAATAATGTTCTAATATGAGCACCATCTACATCAGCATCAGTCATAATAATAATTTTATGATATCTTAATTTCGTTATATCAAACTCTTCACCAATACCAGTACCTAATGCTGTTATTAAACTTCTAATTTCGTCATTACCTAATATTCTATCTAAGCGGGCTTTCTCAACATTAAGTATTTTTCCTTTTAATGGTAATATAGCTTGTGTTTGAGGATCCCTACCAAGTATTGCTGAACCACCAGCCGAATCACCTTCTACTAAAAACAATTCAGAAATACTCGCATCTTTTGAAGAGCAGTCAGTTAATTTACCTGGTAAATTAGTTATTTCTAATGCTGTTTTTCTTCTTGTTAATTCACGTGCTTTTTTAGCAGCTACTCTCGCTCGGGCTGCTGTCATACATTTTTCAATTACTATGCGGGCTTCATTGGGATTTTCTAATAAAAATCTTTCAAGGCCTTCACTAAAAAGACTGTCTGCTATTTTTCTTACCTCGCTATTACCAAATTTTGTTTTCGTTTGTCCCTCAAATTGTGGGTTAGGATGCTTACAAGAAATTATCATTGTTAAACCTTCTTTAACATCATCTCCAGTTAATGACTCATCATTTTCCTTTAAGATTTTACTTTTTTTACCATAACTATTAATAATTCTTGTTAGAGCTCGTCTAACACCTTCTTCATGTGTCCCACCTTCATATGTATTTATATTATTAACAAATGAATATATACTAGATGAATATCCAGAATTATATTGAAGTGCAACTTCTAATGAAATATCATCTTCAATCCCATTTAAATATATTATATTTTCATGAATTGGGGTTTTATTTTTATTTAGCATCTCTACATATTGAGATATTCCGCCTTCATAAACAAATATTTCTTTTTTCTTATTTTCACGATCATCAATTAATATAATTCTTAAATTTTTATTTAAAAAAGCTAATTCACGAATTCTTGTTTTAAGTTGTTCATAATCAAAAACAATTGTTTCTGTAAAAATTTTAGGATCTGGTTTAAATGTAACAGTTGTTCCAGTCCTATCAATTGAGCACTCATCTATTACTTTTAATTTATCAACTGGTTTTCCCCCATCTTCAAACCTTATAAAATGAACTTTTCCATCTTGATAAACTTTTATTTCTAACCATTCACTTAAAGCATTAACTACTGAAGCACCAACACCATGTAAACCACCTGAAACTTTATAACCACCACCACCAAATTTACCACCAGCGTGTAACACGGTGTATACAGTTTCAACCGTTGATTTACCTGTTTTTTCATGAATTCCTACAGGTATACCACGGCCATCATCTTTTATAGTTATGGAATTATCGGAATTAATAATTACTTCAATATCATCACAATAACCTGCTAAAGACTCATCAATTGCATTATCTATTATTTCCCACACTAAATGGTGTAATCCTCTACTACTAGTTGCACCAATATACATTCCTGGTCTCTTTCTAACAGCTTCTAATCCTTCTAACACTTGAATATCAGATGCATCATAATGTTCTTGTTTTTTCATTTATTCTACTCCTTTTCTATTATTTTTCCTTTTTTAATTTTAATTAAATTTGCTTGCTCTATAATAACAGATGATATACTATTTAGATCTGTTGTTGTAATAAATGTTTGAATATCATGGGTTATATATTTTAATAAATTATTTTTTTTATTATCATCTAACTCACTAAATACATCATCCAACAATAATATTGGATATGTTTCTTTATAAGTTTTAAATATAGGAATCTCGGATAATTTTAAGGCAATTACAGCACCCCTTTGTTGTCCTTGTGAACCATATACTTTCAAATTATTTTCATCTATGAAAAATTCGAAATCATCACGATGTGGACCTATAACTGTTGAACCTGTCCTAATTTCATTATTATAATTATTAACAAAAGCTTCCTTTAAAGTTTCTATTAAATCTTCCTTATGATAACTATTTATTTTTATTATTGGTTTATAATATATTTTAAAATTAGGATAATTCATTATATCTTGATAGATGTTAGCTATATTTCTATTAATATTTTCTACATAATTTTGTCGATACTGATATATTTTATAGGCTCTTTCTATTAAAGCATCAGTTAATACAGTTAAATAACTTTCATCAATTGAGTTGGAAAATTGAATTTTTTTTAATAATTCATTTCTTTGTTTCAAAATTTTATTATATTCTGTTAATATTTTATAATAATTTAAATGTAATTGAGATAGCTGTGTATTTAAATATTTTCTTCGAACTGATGGTGCACCTTTTATTAATTCTATATCCTCAGGGTGAAATATTATTATATTCATCTTAGTTATATATTCAGTAGTAGAAGTTATAACATTATTATCAATCTTAAGTTTTTTATTTTGATTTGTTATAATTATTTCTAAACTGCTCGGAATTGCATTTTTAATAATATTTCCTTTTATTTTACAATAATCATTACCTTTCTTTATTAAATAATCATCTAAAAAATGTCGATGAGATTTAGTTATTCCTAAAACATAAATACTTTCTAATAAATTTGTTTTTCCTTGACCATTTTCACCATATATTATATTTATATTTGGACTAAAAAAAACTGTTAAATTGGCATAATTTCTAAATGAAGTTAATTCAATTTTATTAATAACCATAATATCTTCCTATTCTTATAGTGTTTTATAAACAAATATAAATATAGATACCCCTATACACAATTATAATTATATCACAAAAAACGTTGATTTTAAAGTAAAAAAAGCGATATAACGCTTTTTTAAATGTTTTTTCTTTGCCTTAAAATCGATTCTAGTCTTGATGACCTTAAAATTTGATTTTCAACTACTTCATAAGAAATAGGAAATAATATTGATTGACCATTTTTAAATGTTATTAAAGTATTATATCCTTCTCTTGAATAATAATCGATTTTACTCAATGAAATCCAAGCACAAGAAATAGATCTTGCGGAACCAGTAGGAAAAAATATAATTTCCCTACTTTCTTCAACTATTATAGGTGATTTATAAATTGTTCCACCTAACATTTCTTTACTACCTTCAAAGCGCCCCAAATAAGAACTACCAAAATATCGGCAGCTATCATCGATTATTTTTGGGGTTGTTCTTTTGACAAAGTAGGTATTATTATCTTCAACTATTTTTGTTGTTGTTTCATCAACTGGAATAATTGCAATAGTTGAAGAATTGATTTCGTATCGATCCATAATATTTCACCTCCTTATAATTATAATTCGATATGAGTTATCGAATTTCCTTTATTAATATCAAAAAAAGCAGCTAATTGCAACCTTTTTTGTTGTTTTTTTTAATTTTTATTTCTTTTTTTATTGTTTTAAAGCTTTTTCATAAAAAAAAGAAGATTTTTCAATCTACTTTTTACTTAACTTGTCCTTATCGGCAAGATTAATTGTGTTAATGATTTATTAATTTTATTTTTTATTACAATTGGTTTTAAATCACCATTAAATAATAATTCAATCATTTCTTCTTCTAATGAACGAAGAGCATCAAGCATATATTTGGATGAAAATGATATGGTTATTGATTCGCCAGGCTTATTATTAACTTTTATTTTTTCTTCTACACGCCCTATTTCTGGAATATTTGAAGAAATAGTAATTTCTTTGTTTTTTAATTCAAATTTGATAGTATTTTTTTCATATTCATTAGTTAATAAAGAAGCACGATCAATTGAATTGTAAAAAACTTCCCTATCAATATCTATCTTTAATAAAAATTCACTAGGAATTAAAGCGGAAACATTTGGATATGTTCCATTAATTAAACGTGACATAAATATTATAGAATCAAATTGAAAAATTACATGATTATTAAAAATATGAAAATTTACAGTGTCATCATCATCAGTTAATATTTTATTTAATTCTTGAATATTTTTACTTGGTATTATTATATTAATCTCTTCTTCAATTGATTTTTTTAATTTTAATTCTTTTGATGATAATCTATATGAATCTGTTGCATTACATTCCATTATATCGTTTTTAATGTTAATATTTAATCCTGTTAATTGTGGACGTGACTCATCCGTAGAAACAGCATAAATTGTTTGATTTATTAAATTTTTTAATATGATTTTATTTAATTCAATTGAATTTGCGGATAAATCTAAATCTAAAATGGGAAAATCTTCAACTCTATTACAATTTAGGTAAAAAGATGAGTTTTTTGTATATATATTAAACTTATTATCTATAACCTCTTCTAATGTTATTATATCATTTGGTAATTTTCTTATAATATCGTGAAAATATCTTCCTGCTACTACAATACTACCTAAAGTATCAATATTTTTGATTTTATTTGCTGCTATAAATGTTTTTATAGCAATATCATTATTCGTACTTGTTAAATATAAACCTTCTTCAGTTAAATCTATTTTTATACAATTTAAAATAGGTATTAAATTTTTATTTGAAATTCCTCTTACTACATAATTTAAATGTTCATTTAAAATGTTTTTTTCAATTTCTAACTTCATAAACTCTCCTTTATATTATTATTTATTAAAATTATTATTATTATAGATGTGGATACTGTGGAAAACTCTCTTAGCTATTATAAAAAAAGATTAAACAGTATATTATTTTTGTGAATTATACTTAATTTTCCACTAATTTAATTTTCTCACTAAATTTTGTATTTCTTTTTCAAAATTTTTATCATTTATAATTTCATTCTCTATTTTATCTACTGAGTGAATTACTGTTGTATGATCTTTTCCCCCAAAAACAACTCCAATTTTGGCGAATGGTTCCTTATAAACAGTTCGACATATGTACATAGCAATTTGTCTAGGTAAAGCAATTTTAGCAACCCTTCTTCTACCCTTAATATCTTCAACACTAATATTATAGTGATTAGCCACAATTTGAATTACTTGTTCCATATTATTTTTAACACTTATACAATGACCAAAATAATCTTTTAATGCTTCTATTGTTAAATCAAGTGTTATTTCAGTTCCGTTCATCATAGTTGCATAAGCTACTACTCTTGTAATAGCGCCTTCTAATTTTCTAATATCACCTATACAATTACTAGCTATATATTCTTTAACATCTTGTGAAAAATCATTCATTAAATTATGTCCTTCTAATTTTTTATCTATTATAGATAATCTTAAATCAAAATTAGGTGGCATAATATCAACCATTAATCCCCAAGTAAATCTTGTTCTTAACCTATCTTCTAATTGTTTTAAATCATCTGGTGATCTGTCCGAAGAAATAATTATTTGTTTATTATTAGTATGTAATTCATTAAAAGTGTTGAAAAATTCTTGTTGTGTTTTTGAAGCAATTTCTAAATATTGAATGTCATCAATCATTAACACATCTATATTACGATATTTGTTTTTAAATTTTTCAACTTCTAAAAAATTTTGCTCATTTTTATTTTTCCTATATAATTCAATAAAATCATTAACAAATTGTTCACTAGTTACATATAATACCTTTTTATTGCAGTTTTCAACAATATAATTTCCTATAGCATGCATTAAATGGGTTTTCCCCAAACCACTATTACTATATATAAATAATGGATTATACATAATACCTGGTTTTTCAGCTACAGTTTGTGCTGTGGTTTTTGCAAATTTATTACTTTCACCAATTACGAAATTATCAAACCTATATTTAGGATTTAAATTAGAAATAAATTTTTCATTATCTTCAACATCAGTAATAATTTCGATATTTTCTTCAATTTCTTCTTTTGTTAAATATTCAAATTTAAAATTCGTTCCTGTAATTTCTGTGAAAATTTCTTCGATCAAACTATTGTAATTTTCTTTTAAATGTTTTTTATGAATAAGAAGCGGTACAAGTACGGTTGCTTTTTTTTCGTCCAGCGAAATTAACTTAGTTTCCTTAAACCATGTTTCAAATAACATTGGCGATAATATATTACTGACATTGTTTAAAAATTTTTCCCATATATTATTGATATCCACTACCACACCTCTTTTCTTATTAACATTATTTTACACTAAATTACTAAAAAAAGCCAATCAAAAAAAGACTTTTCCACAATGTTAATAAAAATAATAATACTAATCCACAAAAAATGTGGATAAAATTATAAACAATTGTTAATAAAAAAATTTATCCACAATTTGTGGAAAACATAATAAAGTAATGGAAAATCATGGAAAGTTTTCCACAAATTAATGTTTATAAGTATAAAATATTAAAATAAATATAACTTATCCCCCAAAATAGTGTGTAAATAATATATATTAATTAATCGTTGACTTATTTTTTAATTGTATATATAATTATTTTAGTGATAGAGATTTTATAAATTTTTATATTAATAAAGCTTAATATAATTTTTTTTAATTATTAAAAATAGGAGGAACATATGAAATTGTTAGATGTTAAAGATTTATTTTTAAAAAGTTATATGGATGAACAAATAGTTTTGGAAGGTTGGATTAGAAATCATCGAAAACAAAAAGATTTTGGATTTATAGATTTTAACGATGGTACTTATTTTAAATCGGTTCAATTAGTATACGATAATGATTTAGACACTTTCAATGATATTACAAAATTAAGGATAGGTTCAGCAATAAGAGTAAAAGGACAAGTTATAAAATCATTAGGAAAAAATCAAAATTTTGAAATAAAAGTTGAAGAAATTAAACTTGAAGGTGATTGTTCAGAAGATTATCCTATTCAACCTAAACGTCACACACGTGAATTTTTGAGAGAAGTTGGTTATTTAAGACCGAGAACTAATTTATTTAATGCTGTTTTTCGTGTAAGAAGTTTGGTAGCGATGGCAATTCATACATATTTTCAAGAAAGAGGTTATGTTTATCTTCATAGCCCAATCATTACTGCTAGTGATGCCGAGGGTGCTGGTGATATGTTTAAAATAACGACACTTGATTTAGATAATTTGCCATATAATGAAAATAATAAAGTAGATTATAAACAGGATTTTTTTCACAAAGAGTCATCTTTAACAGTTTCAGGTCAATTACAAGGTGAAGCATTTGCAATGGCTTATAAAAAAATTTATACTTTTGGTCCTACCTTTCGGGCCGAAAATTCTAATACTAAAACTCATGCATCAGAATTTTGGATGATAGAACCAGAAGTGGCTTTTTGTGATTTAAATCAATTAATGGATTTAGAGGAAGATTTATTAAAATATATAATAAAATATATAATGAAGAATGCAAAAGTAGAAATCGAATTTTTTGACAGATTTGTTGAACATGGTTTGATAGATAAATTAAATTTGGTTATTAATAAACAAGCTGTTCGAATAACACATAAGGAAGCAATCGATATATTAAAAAAATCAAATGTAAAATTTGAATATGATCCTAGTTATGATGGCGATTTAGCCAAAGAACATGAAAAATATTTAACCGATGATTATTTTAAATCACCAGTTTTTGTAACTGATTGGCCAAAAGAGATAAAAGCTTTTTATATGCGTTTAAATGAAGATGGTGAAACAGTAGCAGCTGTGGATTTATTAGTCCCAAATGCTGGGGAATTAATGGGCGGTAGTCAACGTGAAGAAAGATTGGATTTATTACTAAAAAGAATGAAAGAAATGAATGTAGATGAGAATGAATTGTATTGGTATGTTAATTTAAGAAAATATGGTGGTTGTAAACACTCTGGTTTTGGTTTAGGTTTTGAAAGATTATTAATTTATATAACTGGTGTTGAAAATATAAGAGATGTAATTCCTTTTCCACGAACACCAGGAAATTGTGAATTTTAAAATAATAAATTAAAATTGTTTATATTTATTAAATATGATATAATTAAATTATAATAAATAGGAGGAAATTTATGAAAAAGAAAATTTTATTTATTCTAACATTTATGTTGTTATTTGTAGGGTGTACAAAACCAAATTATGCCAAATTAGAAAAAGAAATGACAGAACTAGCTGGTAAATATTATAAAGAACAACTGGAAGGAAAAGTAATGGGGCTTAATAATCATTTAGTTTCATTAGAGGCATTGGAACTAGCTGGTTATGATATTAAAAATTTCACTAATAAAAAATGTGATCCATTATCATACAGTATAGTAGTGTTAGAATTAGATGAAAATAGGGAAGTAGTCGGTGATTATAAAGTTGAAAATCATTTAACTTGCGGCGATTATCAAACACCAGAGAAAAAATAATAATTAAAAATTAGGCTGTTTTTATAAAAAAACAGTTTTTTTATTTTAAAATTATAAACTTGCATTAAATTTAAAAAACCTTTATAATTATAGTAGAATAAAAAATAGAGGTGATTATATGACTGATATATTAGTAATTGGTAGTATTAATGTAGATCATATTGTTGTTACTAATCATCTTCCAAAATTAGGTGAAACAGTAATTGGTTCACAATTTAAAACTGTCCCCGGTGGTAAAGGTGCTAATCAAGCTATAGCTGCATCTCGTTTAGGTGCTAAAGTAGATTTTATTGGTTGTGTAGGTGCTGATGCTAATGGGGATTTTTTATTAAATAATTTTAAAAAAAATAATATTAACATTGAAAATATAAAAATTCTTAATAATACAACATCAGGTATAGCTTCAATAACTGTTTTTAATGGTCAAAATAGTATAATTGTTATTCCTGGTGCAAATAATTATGTTAGTAGAAATACAATAGATCAAAATCTTGATCAAATAAAAAATAGTAAAATAGTTTTATTACAATTGGAAATTCCAATTGGAATAGTTGAATATATTATTGATATTTGTTATAAAAATAAAATACCTGTAATTTTAAATCCAGCACCAGCAACAAAATTAACCAAAAATATAATTGAAAAAGTAACATATTTAACACCTAATGAGCATGAGGCAGAATATATATTTAAAACAAATAACTATCATCAATTAGTTTCAACATATCCAAATAAGTTAATTATTACTTTAGGTGAAGAAGGTGCCATATATAATGATGGGAATAAGACCCACTTAATTCCAGCTTATGATGTTCAAGTAGTTGATACAACTGGTGCTGGTGATACATTTAATGGGGCGTTAGCATATTCGATTATTAATAATAAGGATATATTTGAATCAATAAAATTTGCTAATCAAGCATCAGCTTTAAAAATTAAAAAAATGGGTGCTCAATCAGGAATGCCTACAAAAAAAGAAATGGAGGAGTTTAATGAAAAAACAAGGAATATTAAATAGTAAAATTTCAACTGTTTTAAGTAATATGGGCCATACAGATGTAATTGTAATTGCTGACTGTGGATTACCAATACCAGATAATGTTGAAAAAATAGATATTTCCTTAAAATTAGGAAGTCCATCATTTGTTGAAGTTTTAGATGAAATAATAAAAGATATGAAAATTGAAAGTGTTGTATTAGCCTCAGAAATCAAAAAGGAAAACCCAAAAATAATGACTGAAACAATAAATTTATTGACATCACAAAATATCAAAAAAATAGAATATGTTTCACATGAAGAATTAAAAGCCAAAATAAAAAATGCAAAGGCAGTTATTAGGACGGGTGAAAATACACCATATGCTAATATAATATTATCATCAGGGGTTATTTTTTAGAATATTATGAAAATAAAATTAAAAAATATAAATAAAAGTTTTTATAATATTCAAGTATTAAAAAACGTAAATTTTGATTTAAAAGAAGGCGAAGTTCATGCACTAGTGGGCGAAAATGGTGCTGGTAAGTCTACTTTAATGAAAATATTAACTGGCATTGAAAAAAAAGATAGCGGAGAAATATTTATTGATAACAAGAAAATAGAAATTGAGAGTATAAAAGATGGTATGGATTTAAATATTTCTCTTTTACATCAAGAGTTGAATATTTTACCAAATATGACAATTTGGGAAAATATGTTTATAGGTCGTGAAATAAAGAATAGTTTTGGTTTTTTAGATGTTTCAGCAATGAGAAAAATCACAAAAGAAAAATTGAAAGAAATAGGTTTATCAATTGATGTAAATACTTTAATGGGTGATCTTCCAATAGGTAGACAGCAATTAATAGAAATAGCATCTGCACTATTATGGGATAAAAAAGTAATAATATTAGATGAACCAACATCAGCCCTAACTAATAAAGAAATTGAAATTTTATATAAAGTAATAACAAAATTAAAAAAAGAAAAGGTTTCATTTATTTATATAACACATCGTTTAGAAGAAATATTTGAAATATGTGATAGGGTCACAGTTTTAAGAGATGGCGAAATAATAAAAACAACATCAACAATCGAAACAAATATTGAAAATATAATAAAACAAATGGTTGGTTATGAATTTAAAGAGCGTTATCCAAAATCCAAATTTTTAATAGGTGAAAAAATATTAGAAGTAAAAAATTTATCAAATAATGGTTATTTTTCAAATATAAACTTTGAATTAAGGAAAGGTGAAGTATTAGGATTTGCTGGTTTAATGGGTTCTGGTAGAACGGAAATAATGCAGACAATTTTTGGAATTTTAAATAATTATAGTGGTAATATTATTATAAATAATAATATAGTTAAAATTAAGAACCCAATGATTGCTAAAAAAAACGGTATTGCATATATAACAGAGAATCGTAAAGAAGAGGGTATATTATTAGATTTTTCGATTAGTGATAATATTGTATTACCAAATTTAAAATATATTTTAAATAAAATAAATTTAATTGATTATAAGAAACAACAACAATTAAGTGAAGAATATGTTGAAAAATTAGATATAAAAACCGATAGTGTTAATAAAATGGCTCATACCTTGAGTGGTGGTAATCAGCAAAAAGTAGTCGTTGGTAAATGGATAGCAACAGCACCTACTATTTTAATATTAGATGAACCAACTCGTGGAGTGGATGTTGGGGCTAAATATGAGATATATGAGATAATTAATGAACTCAAAACAAATGGTGTTGCTATTATAATGATTTCAAGTGAATTACAAGAAGTAATAGGTATGAGTGATAGAATTGCTGTCATGTATGAAGGTAACTTACAAAAAATCTTGACCAAAGAAGAATTTAGTCAGGAAAAAATCATGACATTAGCAACTGGAGGTAAATAATGAAAAAAATAAAAACAATTATATCAAAAAACAGTTCTCTAATTGGATTAATAATTTTAATGATTATCGTAACCTTTTTAGATGTAACTTTTATTAGTTTCACTAATTTATCAAATGTTTTAAGACAGGTATCAGTAAATGGTTTAATCGCTTTAGGAATGACATTTGTTATATTAACTGGTGGAATTGATCTTTCAGTTGGTAGCATTTTTGCTTTAACAAGTGCCGTTTTAGCAAAATTATTATTAAATGGATTCAATCCAATACTTGCACTTTTATTAACAATAATACTTGGAATATTGTTGGGATTAATTAATGGGGTTTTAATTTCCTACGGTAGACTTCAAGCTTTTATTGCTACCTTAGGAACTATGACTTTATATCGTGGTGTTACTAGAGTATTTACCGGTGGTCGTCCGCTTACTGGTTTTAAAAGTGAGTTTATAAAATTTATAGGTCAAGGTTATGTATTTAAAATACCAATGCCAACGATTATACTAATTATAGCTACATTAATTATATGGTTTATATCGAGAAAAACTGTTTTAGGTAAAGAAATATATGCTGTTGGTGGTAATGAAACAGCTGCCAAATTTTCAGCAATAAATGTTAATAGTGTAAAATTAAAAGTATATGCAATTAGTGCATTTTTAACAACAATAGCCGGAATTATTTTAACATCTAGATTAACCTCTGCTGAACCAAATGCAGGAATTGGTTATGAATTAGATGCAATTGCAGCTGTTGTTTTAGGTGGTACAAGCCTAGCAGGTGGTAAAGGTCGGATTATTGGTACTATTATTGGTGCTCTTATAATTGGAGTTTTAAATAATGGTTTAAATATAATTGGAGTAACATCATTTTATCAAGATGTTGTTAAAGGTGTTGTAATACTTTTAGCGGTTTTAATAGATCGAGAAAAGTAGTACATAGATAAAAACGAGAGGAGGAAAAAAATGAAGAAGTTTTTATCGTTTTTGGCTGTTGTAGGTATTGTTCTACTAACAGCAACAGGATGTTTAGGCGTTAAAAAAGAAAAGACAATAGGTCTTGCTGTATCAACTTTGAATAATCCATTTTTTGTTGATTTAAAGAATGGTGTTGAGTCTCAAGCGGAAAAATTAGGTTATAAAGTGATTGTTTATGATGCTCAAGATGATAGCTCAAAGCAATTAGCAAATGTTGAGGACTTAATAACAAAAAAAGTTGATGTAATTATTATTAACCCAACAGATTCTGATGCAGTAGGTGCTGCAGTTAAAGCAGCTAATAAAGCAAACATACCTGTTATTACTGTTGACAGAAGTGCGAATGAAGGTGAAGTTGCTACTCATATAGCTTCTGATAACGTAGCAGGTGGTAAACTAGCTGGTGAATATCTTCTTGAATTAGTTGGAGAAAACGCCAAAGTTGTTGAATTAGAAGGTATACCAGGAGCATCAGCAGCTGTTGATCGTGGTGCCGGATTTAACGAAGCTGTAAAAGGAAAGTTAAATATTGTTGCTAGACAAACAGCTAATTTTAACCGTGGTGAAGGATTGTCAGTAATGGAAAATATTTTACAGGCTAATAAAGATATTGTCGGTGTTTTTGCCCACAATGATGAAATGGCTTTAGGTGCTATAGCTGCAATTGAAGCTGCTGATCTAAAAAATATTTATGTTATTGGCTTTGATGCAACAGAAGATGCTAAAACAGCTGTAGCTGAAGGTAGAATGGCTGCAACAATCGCCCAACAACCTAACTTAATGGGACAAATAAGTGTTGATTATGCTGAAAAAATTATAAAAAATGAAACAGTTAATGCAAACATACCTGTTGGATTATCTTTAGTAAAAGAATAATAAATAAGGTGGATATAACAATCCACTTTTTTTATTTGAAAAATAAAAAAAATAACATTGAAAAAAAATATTGTATGTAGTATCATAAACGCATATATAGTACATAATGTATTAAAATATATTTAAAGGTGGTTAGTAATGAAACAAATGTCACCAGATAAAATATTTATGATAAATTATCAAAAATTTATTTTAAAAGAAAAATATATATCAAAAAATGAATTGAAACAATTTTTAGAAAACAACTATAATTTAATACATCAAATTCAAAATGATATTAACTTTTCTGATGATATAAATAAAATACGTGATATTATTAATAATATAGAATTATATATTAATAATCATAATCATTTTTTTATAAAGCAAAAATTAATTGAAGAAAAAGAATATTTTGATAATATATTTGTTAAAATAGATGCTAATATTAAATTAGATACAGAACAAAGAATAGCTATTCTAACCGAAGAAGATTATTCAATGATAATTGCCGGTGCTGGTAGTGGCAAAACAACAACGATGGCGGCTAAAGTAAAATATTTAGTTGAACGTTTAAATATTAATCCAGAAGAAATTTTATTAATATCATATACTAATAAAGCAGTTGAAGAATTACAAAAAAAAATAAATGAACAGTTTAAGATACCTGCAAAAGTGTTTACCTTTCATAAGTTTGGAATTGATATATTGAAAAATAATATAGATGAACCAATCAAATTATTAACAAATAATTATAATATAATTTCTGATTATTTTATTAAGGTATTAGGTAATGATCAAGAAAAATTAAAGAGATTTTTAGATTTTTTTGTTTATTATTTTGATATCCCAACAAGTGCTTTAAAATTTTCAAGTATAAATGAGTATCATAATTATAAAAAAAGAAATGATTTTATTACTTTAAAAAGTCGATTAGGCAATTATAATAAAAAATTGATTAATTCACGTTTAAAAAATAAATATACAATTAAAGGAGAATTTTTAAGATCGAGTGAAGAGGTGATGATTGCAAATTTTCTTTATATGAATAGCATTGAATATGATTATGAAAAACCGTATCCTTATTTAAATAAAGGTCAAGTATATATACCAGATTTTACTATCTATTATGGAGACAAAATATATTATTTAGAACATTATGGGATAAATTGTAAAGGTATTAATAATAGATATAACGAGCGTAGTAACTTTAGGTATAAAAAAGGGATCTATTATAAAGCAAAACTCCATAATAAATATAATACAGAATTAATAACAACTCAATCATCATATAATGATGGGAAAGATTTACTTTATCATTTGGAGCAAGAGTTAATTAAAAGGGGTATTAATTTAACACCTATTAATGATAAAAAAATATACGATGAGTTAGTTGAAACAAGTAAAGATTCATATTATGTACGTTTTATATTCTTTTGTTTAGACTTTATTAAGGGATTTAAAATTAAAGGTTATAAAGTAGAAGATTTTGAAATGTTAAAAGAAAAATATAAAGATGAAAAACGAACGTTATTGTTTTTAAATTTCATAGAAGATTTATATAAATATTATGATATGAAGCTCAAAACACATAATTTAATAGATTTTGAAGATATGATAAATAACTCTTATGAATTATTAAAAAAAACCAATAAAGAAGAAGTTCTTTTAAATTATAAGTATATAATAATAGATGAATATCAAGATATATCAATTCAAAGATTTAATTTAACAAAAGAGGTATCTAAATTAAGTGATGCAAAAGTAATAGCTGTTGGTGATGATTGGCAAGCAATATTCGCCTTTGCTGGTTCTGATGTTACATTATTTACCAAATTTAAAGAATTAATGGGATATGGTGAAGAATTACAGATTACCAATACTTATCGAAATAGCCAGGAATTAATAGATATTGCAGGCAAATTTGTTAGTAAAAATAAATCACAAATCATAAAAAAAATAAAATCAAAAAAACGATTAAGTAAACCGATTGTTATAATGAATTATGATGATAGCGAAACTAAATTAAAGAACAAAATTTTAGCAGTTGATGAATGTATTAAACAAATTGTTAACGAATTTGGGTATGACAAATCTATTTTATTAATTGGTCGCTATAATTTTGATAAATATGATTTAACTAATTCAGATTTATTTTTTGAATATGAACAGGATAAAATAAAGTCAATTAATTATCCAAATGTTAATATAAGTTTTTTAACAGCACATAGTTCAAAAGGTTTGGGTTTTGATAATGTCATTATAATAAATGGTAGTGAAGGAATATATGGCTTTCCGTCACAAATGAAAAATGATCCAATAATGGATATTATAGCTACTAAAGATGATAGTTTTAAATTTGCTGAAGAACGCAGATTGTTTTATGTAGCAATTACGCGAACTAAAAATAAAGTATATATTACTGCCCCAATAAATAATCTATCATCATTTTTATTAGAAATAAAAGAATATCCAAATGTTCAAATAATTAATAAAATAGGAAATAGTTTTCAACAGAAAAATAATTTGTGTCCAATATGTAATTTTCCATTATTAAAACGCCCAAATAATAATTTAAACATCAATAATTTATATGTATGTAGTAATGAAAAAGAAATATGTGATTTTATGACTAATAATTTAACATTAAAAAATAGAATAAGAATATGTCCCAGTTGTAAAGAAGGCTTTTTAGTTTCAAAATATGTTCGTAGTCAACATAAATTTATATTAGGGTGTACTAATTATAACAAAAATAATAAAGGCTGTAATTATGTAATTGGTATAAAAAACAATAAAAAAAAGAAACTCCTTAATTAGTTTCTTTATCAAAGCCATATTTACGGTTAAACTTTTCAACTTTACCAGCTTTAAGCGTTTTGTTTTGTGAGCCGGTAAAAAATGGATGACATTTATTACAAACTTCAACATGTAAATCTGGTTTATTTGATTCAACCTCAAAAGTATTACCGCAAGAACATGTAACAATTGTTTTTACATATTTTATACTATTATCTTTTTTCATACTTAATCTCCTTCCGCCATGACAAAAAGTCATAGTAATTTAATTCCCTCATATTATAACAACAATTAATAAATTAATCAACTTTTAAATAAAGTATTTTGTAAATTTTTAATAACTTCATCACTAATTAATTTTTGTCCGCTTCTAGTTATTAAAAAACTTTTATTATTAGGCATATATTTAACATTACTCTCAATTATATTATTTATTTCAATATATTTAATATTGTATTTATTACACAATTTTTTTAATTCTTTATTAATATAATTAAAATGTTCTTTTAAATCATGATTATTAAATAAATAAACTTGACGATAATAGTTTATTACGAAAATATCTTCTTTGCAATATTCTCTTAACATTTTAAATAATTCTTCTGTATCAATCATCATCTCATCGATATGTTTGTACAAATTATCATAATCTAAATCAATAGTATTTAACTTATAATATAGATCATTCATACCAATTGATAATGTGACTAAATCGGCTTTAATTAATGCATTTTTAATTGATTGTTCTTTCTTATTAATTATTACTTTTTTATTATCGACAATATCTCTTATTAAATCAGTTGTTCTAGCCTCATCATCAATAAATTGATCAATATATTTTTCTAAAACTTTTTTTTCTTTTAAATATTCCTGTATATAATCGTTATAACTATAATCATGATTACCATATGGAGTTTTTCCCGCAGCAACAGAATCACCAAGTGCTAAAAAATAAACTAATTTATCAAGTGTTGTCAAATAAATTAAAAAAATAATTAACAAAATTAAACTACCAACCAATATTGTTTTTAATTTCATATTAAAACCCCTTTAAAAAAATAGAGCTTAGCTCTATTTAATTATATTTCATTAATTTTAATTTTAGCACCAACATCATTAAGTTTTTGCACAATATTTTCATAACCACGTAAAACATGTTCAGATTTATTAATATATGTTTTACCATTGGCGACTAATCCAGCCAGTACTAAGCAAGCTCCAGCTCTTAAATCTGTTGCTTCAACTTCACCACCAAAAAAAATTGTTGGTCCATTTATCCTAATATTATGATTATCAATAATTTTTATATTAGCCCCTAATTTATTTAAATAGGTAATGTTTTGAAAACGATTTTCATAAATTGATTCTTCTAAATATGAAATACCATTACAGGTTGTTAGTAAAGTTGTAAGTGGTTGTTGAAGATCTGTTGGGAAACCAGGATAGCCAATTGTTTTAATTTTGATAGGTCTAAGATTTGGTGATTTAGAAACAAATAAATGATCATCATGAACATTAATCATAACTCCCATTTCTTTTAATTTTAAAATTAAACTATCAATATGTTCTGGAATAATATTATTAATTTTTAAATTGTTTCCCATTAAAGCGCCGGCTATAACATAAGTTCCTGCTTCAATTCTATCAGGAATTGTCTCAATAAAACCAGCCCCTAATTTATTAACCCCAACAATTCTAATTTCATTAGTTCCGGCCCCGCTTATTTTAGCACCCATATTATTTAAAAATACCGCAACATTAACAATTTCTGGCTCTTTAGCAGCATTTTCAATAATTGATTCACCTTCGGCTAAAACTGCAACAAGCATTGTATTGATTGTTGCCCCAACACTAGGCATATCCAAATAAACATGAGCCCCAGTTAATTTATCCGCAAAAATAGTAAATTTATTATTATCTTCGATAACAGTCGCACCTAATGCTCTAAATCCTTTTAATGTTTGGTCAATTGGACGCGCCCCAATTGAGCATCCTCCTGGGAAATACATTTCAACTTTTTTATATTTTCCTAATAATGCCGACATAAAATAATATGATGCTCTTAATTTAGTTGAAATGCTTTGTGGTATTTCTTTATTAACTATATTTTGTGAGTTAATAATAATTGTATTATCTATTCTTTTAACAGAAGCACCTAAATAAATTAAAATTTCGTTTAAAGCATCAATATCAGAAATGTTAGGAATATTATCTATAATAACTTCCCCATCTGATAATAAAGCTGCAGGTACAAGTGCAACTGCACTATTTTTGGCACCACTAATATTTATAGTTCCTTCTAATGTATGTCCACCATCAATTTCAATTTGTTTCATAATTACCTCCATATTCGTTATTATATTAATATGATTTAATTTTAAATCTGTGTTAATATCTATTAATACTATTTGTTAAAATAAGTTTATCTTTAACAACTTTTTTGATTGCCTCTTCACCAGATTTTATAATTTTTCTTGGATCATATTCTTCTTTATTTTGATTTAAAAAGTTTCTTACACTATCAGTCCAAACAACTTGCAAATCAGTATTAATATTTATTTTATTAATTCCGTTATTAATAGCAATTTTTATTTGGTCATCAGGTATACCCGAACCACCATGAAGTACTAATGGTATTTTAACTTTATATTTAATATTACTTATAAGTTTTAAATTCAGTTTTGGTGTTCCTTTATATAAACCATGTGAACTTCCAACCGCAGCAGCTAAAATATCAATATTTGTTGAATGTGTTAACTCAACACATTCGTCAATGTTAGCATATAACACCTCGCCTTTTATTCCATCTTCATTACCACCAATATGACCTATTTCAGCTTCAACAGTTACATTAAATTTTTTAGCATAATCTACTACTTCTTTTGTTTTTCTAATATTTTCTTCAAGTGAAAATTTAGATGCATCAATCATAACAGAAGTGAAACCAGCATCAATTGCACTCTTACAAGTATCAAAACTAGTTCCGTGATCAAGATGTATAACAATAGGTATAGTTATTTTTAAATCTTCAGTTAATGATTTTACAATGTTAACAACGGTATTATATCCACCCATATATTTAATTGCACCACTACTTACCCCTAATATAACAGGTGCTTTGTTAGCTTCACACTCTTCTAAAATAAACCTTGTCCATTCTAAATTATTAATATTGAATTGACAAACTGCGTATTTTTTATTTGAAGCATCTTCAAGTATTTTTTTTGCATTTATTATCATTATTAACCTCCCTATTGTTATAATAATATTTATTCCAATTAAAGTCAAACAAAAGATAGGGTTGTGTGTCAAACATTCATATAAAAAGTTGTAAAACTTATATAAATATATTATAATGATTAAACAAAGGGAGGTCATTATGGATAATATTTTAATTATTAGAGACTTAACTTTTAAATATGATGAAACTAAAATTTTTGATAATTTTAATTTAACACTTAGAAGAGGTACTTGGACTACCTTAGTTGGCCCTAATGGGAGTGGTAAAAGTACTCTTATCAAAATAATGGTTGGTCTTTTAAAATTTGATGGTTATATAAGTATAAATAATATAGAGTTAAACAAAAACAATTTGTACGAGATACGCAAAATGGTAGGAGTTCTTTTTGAAACACCTGATCGAACCTTTGTTGCTGAGACGGTAATGGACGAAATTGCTTTTGCACTTGAAAATTTAAATCTTCCTCAAAAAGAAATAAAGCACAGGATTGAAGAAGTAAGTGATTTTTTAAATATTACTGATTTATTAGAAAAAAACCCTTATCGTTTAAGTGGTGGTCAGAAACAATTAGTTGCTTTAGCAAGTGTCTTAGTATTAGAACCTAAGATGTTAATATTAGATGAGGCAATAAATAGAATTGATTACGAAGATCGATATAAAATATTAGAAATCTTAAAAAAATTAAATAAAGAAAAAGGAATAACAATTTTAAATATTACTCACGATATGGAAGAAGCTATTTATTGCGATGATGTAATACTTTTAGACAAAGGAAAAATTATTTTAAATGGTAGTAAGGAATTGGTTTTTTTAGAGGAAAGTGTATTTAATACACTTGGTTTAGATATACCTTTTATTGTTTCGCTTTCTTTAAAATTAAAGCATTATAATATGATTGAAAAATTATATTTTGACATGAATGAGTTGGTGAATGTAATATGGAAATAAAATTTAATAATGTTGGGTTTAGTTATAATGTTAATTCACCTTTAGAAAAAGAAGTGTTAAAAAATATAAATTTAGAAATAAAACCAAATCAGATAAATGCAATA
This sequence comes from uncultured Muribaculaceae bacterium, assembly GCA_964629735.1. Lineage (GTDB taxonomy): Bacteria > Bacillota_I > Bacilli_A > RF39 > UBA660 > CAZVQX01. The sequence goes on along the minus strand of CAZVQX010000001.1, from coordinate 42,813 downwards.
ATTGGTAAGAGTGGAAGTGGAAAAACAACAATTATTGAAATGATAAATGCATTAATAGTCCCAACTGTTGGAAATATTAAAATTGACAATTGTTTTATAGAAAAAACAAGTAAAATTGTTAATATAAGTTATTTAAGATTTAATGTTGGTCTAATTTTTGAATTTCCTGAAGAACAATTTTTTAATTCAACCGTGGGAAAAGAAATTGGTTTTGGATTAAAAACTTTTAATTATAAGACTGAGGAAACTAATAAGAGAATAAGTGATTCTTTAAAAATGGTTGGTTTAGATGATAGTTATTTAGATAGAGATCCGTTTACTTTAAGTAGTGGTGAAAAAAGAAAGGTTGCAATTGCTTCAATTTTAGTATTTAATCCAAAAGTAATAATATTTGATGAACCAACTGTTGGTCTTGATAATAATAGTAAAAACAATTTAATTAGATTAATTAAGTTGTTAAAAAATAAATATAACAAAACGATAGTTGTTGTTAGTCAGGATGTTGATTTTTTACATAAATTTGTAGATTATTTATATGTTCTTAGCGATAAAAAAATTGTTTTAGAAGGTAATAAATATGATGTTTTTGGACAAGTTGAAAAATTATATGAATACGGAATAACAATTCCTAAGGTTATAGAATTTTCACATAAAGTTTTACAGCAGAAGGGAATTAAAATGGGATATAGAGATGAAATAAATGATTTATTAAAGGATATTTATCGTTATGCTAAATAAAATAATGTTAGGTCGCTATTATCCTGTTTTATCCCCAGTTCATAAAATGAATCCTTTATCCAAAATATTATGCACAGTTATATTTATAATTTTAATGTTAATTAATAATAGTTTGTTTTTTACATTATTAATAACAGCGTTTATTGTTTTGATAATATTAATGTCTAATGTTCCTTTAAAAATTTATTATCATGCAGTTCGTAGTCTTCGTGTTTTAATTATTTTTATAATAATTATTAATTTAATTTTTGGTGCTGGTTACCAAACAACTATATTGATGATTGCAAGATTAGTTTTAATCGTTTTATACACATCAATTCTTACCTTAACGACTCCACCAACTGAATTGACCTATGGTTTAGAGTTGTTTTTTACACCATTGAGAATGATTGGAATACCAGTTAATAAACTAGCGCTTACATTAAGTTTAGCCATTAGGTTCATTCCAACAATTATTGATCAGGCAAATAAAATAATGAAATCGCAAACATGCCGCGGAATAGATTATACAACATCTAAAATAGGTGATAAGCTTACAGGTGTTCGTTCATTAATGTTGCCAATGATTATTCATTCATTTAAAAAAGCTGATGAATTAGCAATGTCGATGGAACTTAGATTATATAATATAGATAAAAAAAGAGTTAATTTTAGAATGAATAAATGGAAATTTTTTGATACATATATGTTTTTAGTACATTTAGTTATTTTAGTATTATTAGTAATAAAAGAGGTATTAGTATGAGATATTTTATAACATTTTCTTACGATGGTTCACAATACAAAGGATATCAAAAACAATCCCGTGCGAAAACCATCCAAAGTGAAATCGAAAAAGCGTTAAAAACGATTAATAATAATCAACCAGTATCTATTAGTGCGAGTGGACGAACTGATGCTGGTGTTCATGCATTAAATCAAAAAGCCCACTTTGATTTAGATTTAGATATAAACGAAGAAAAATTAAAAAAGGCTATCAATAGTCTTATTCCAGATGATATATATATTAAAGAGTTAGAAGTGGTAAGTGATAATTTTCATGCCCGTTTTAATGCTAAGGCAAAGGAATATTTATATAAAATAAATATGGGACCATATGATCCCATTGAAAGAAATTATGTATATCAATACAATAAAAGATTAGATGTTGTTGAAATGGAAAGGGCACTAAAATATTTAGAAGGTACTCATAATTTTAAATCTTTTACTAAGAGCGATGAAGAAAAAGATGATTATGCTAGGACAATAATTCAAACCAACTTAATAAGAGATTTTAAGAATGTTAATAAAATAACAATTTCCTTTGTTGGAACTGGTTTTTTAAGATATATGGTTCGTAATATGGTTGGAACATTAATCGAAATAGGTGAAGGTAAAAGAAAAAGTGAAGATATTATTAAAATATTGGCTGCTAAGGATCGAACAAGTGCTGGTAAAACAGCAAATCCAGAGGGATTATATTTGAAAGATGTCTTTTACTAAGGAGGGAAAATTATGGATTTATTAAGGTTTGCCCTGTCTGGCAATTATAAAAGATTTTACAGGAATTTAAAAAACATATCAGAAGAAACAGGAATCTCATCAATTTATATGTTTTTAGATACTGCATTATCAACAATTGTAGTGGGGTCTGGTTTACAAGATTATTTAAATTATCGCTTTTATGAAAAAAGTTGGAAAGAAAGAAAAACATATGTCACAATAGGTTATCAAGCAAAATTTTATAAAAAAGCAGCTTCTTTAGAATATGCACCGTTTTTTTCTACAAAAACAAATTTTTTTAAAAATTTTAACAAATATACAAAGCGTGACTGGTATGATCCAAATACAGGATATGATGAATTAAAATTTTTTTTAAAAAAGCATGAAGTTTTTATTATGAAACCAACAATTGGTTTAGGTGGTGCTGATGTTGAAAAAAAATTCAGTTCTGAAATCAACGATTCAAAGGAATTTTATAATTTTTTAGTAAATAATCAAATGCATTTAGAAGAGTTCATTGTTCAAGATCCAGATTGGGGAAAAATAAGTCCAAATAGTGTAAATACTTTAAGGGTTATGACTTCGGCGGTAGCTGGTAAATCTAAAATATTTTTTGCAGCGGCAAGAATAGGTAATGGTAGTTGTGTTGCTGATAATTTTCATAGTGGTGGAATGGCAGTATTAATTAATCGTGAAAAAGGCGAATTAGTAGGTACCGCATTTAATAAAAAACTTGAAGAATTTACGCATCATCCTACGACAGGAATAAAAATAGATGGTTATAAAATACCTTTTTGGAAAGAAATTCAAAAAATGGTATTAGAAGCAGCACTGGTCAATGAAAATGTAAATGTAGTTGGATGGGATGTTGCTATAACACCAAGCGGTCCATTAATAATTGAAGGAAACCGTGGTCCTGGATGGGATTTGGTGCAAATATTATTAGATAAAGGTACAAAATATATGTTAGAAGAAGTTAAAGTTGAAATGAAAAAAAATAATTTGTGGTAAAAAATGAGGATATTTAATTGCTATCCTCATTTTTGCTTTTTAAATTTTCATACCATTCTTTAATACCACCAATTGCCTTATTTTTTAAATCGATAATTTTATTTTTAAATTCATTTGCCTCATCAATAAAATCATTATATTTTTCTGCACCGGTTTTATTAATAATTTTTTGCTCTAATTTATTTATATTCTCTTTTAAAAATATATAGGTATTACTACTATTTTCTTTAATGCTTTCTTTATAATTTGGAAATTGTTTCATAATCATACTATCAATATTATCAGTAATTTTTAAAATTTGCAATTTTGTTTTATCACTTAATTGTTTAAAAGTAACACCCCTGATAGGTTTATCATAAAAAATAAAATCAACACTTGTGAAAAATGCACTATTAATTTTAACTTTTACTTTTTCAAAATTATTTTCTTTTGTATCAATTACAACCTCATTTTCTAAATTATTAAAAAACTCAATAATTTCTTTTTCTTTATTAAGAGAAACTAGTCCTACATCGTTTGAACTAACCTCATTTTTAATACTGATATTATCATTATAATCAACTTTTATGTTTTCTTTTGAAATATTATCCATAACAATATTGTTTGTTTCATTATTTTTTTCTTCAAATTTATTTGTTTGTAATAATTTTTTATTATTCTCACCTACTGCTAAACTATTTTCTTCGAATTTTGTGTTTTGGTTTTGATTATATAATAAATAAGTAAAAAAACTAATCATTATTAATAAAATAATAATAACTGTATCCTTTTTAATCATAATTAATCCTCCTCATAATTATAAATTATTTTACTATACTGACATTTATTAGTCAATTATTGTATAAAATTAAATAAAAAGTTTAAATAATCATGTTTTTAATTGACTTTTAATAATATCTTTAGTAGAATCTTAGTTGGTACATTTATATATCCCGCTATTGTAAGTATTGGGAACACTTACACTAGTATATAAATAAGAAAGGAAAGTTATATATGAAGAATACATATATGCAAAAAAAAGAAGAATTAGATCGCAAATGGTATGTAATTGATGCTGAGGGTGAAACACTTGGACGTTTAGCTTCCAAAGCAGCACATATTTTAAGGGGTAAACATAAAGCAACTTTTACTCCGCATGTTGACTGTGGTGATTTCATTATTATTATTAATGCATCAAAAGTTAATTTAACAGGTAATAAACTTGATAATAAAATGTATTACAACCATAGTGGCCATCCAGGTGGCTTAAGAAAAAGAACTGCTCGTGTTATGAAAGAAAGATATCCAGTTGAAATGGTTGAAAGAGCCATAAAAGGTATGCTTCCAAAAGGTAGTTTAGGTCGTCAAATGTTTAGAAAGTTATTTGTGTATGAGGGTGTTAATCATCCACATCAAGCTCAAAAACCAATTGAGTTAAAAATAAAATAGGAGGTTTTTAAATGAGTAAAGAAAAAGTATTTATAGGTACAGGAAGAAGAAAAGAATCTGTTGCCCAAGTTAAAATGATTCCGGGAAAAGGAAACATTACTGTTAACGGGGTTGATGTAAGAGAATTTTTTCCATATGAAACAAATGTTATGGATTTAAAACAACCTCTAGTTATAACAAATACTGACGGACTATTTGATATTGAAGTTAAAGTAACTGGTGGCGGATTCAATGGTCAAACTGGTGCAATTCGATTAGGAATTGCTAGAGCACTTTTAGAATATGATAGTAATAATGATCCTGAGAGTGACACAAGTTTTCGAAAAATATTAAAAAGAGCTGGTTTTATTACCCGTGATTCACGTATTAAAGAACGTAAAAAACCAGGTTTAAAAGCAGCAAGACGAGCACCACAATTTTCAAAAAGATAAAAATAACAATATATTGTTATTTTTTTTAATCCTATTAAAATGAAAAACGAATATATTTTAATAGGTGATTTAATGTTGAAATATAAAATTAAAATTATTATACTTTTTTTAATAGGTTTATTAACAGTTAATTTTGTTAATGCTGGTAATAACCCATATCCTTTATTAGGAAGAATTATTTATTTAGATCCTGGCCATGGTGGATTAGATCCAGGTGCAATTTACAAAGATATTAAGGAATCAACAATTAATTTAGAAATAGCAAATGTTTTGGCTAATACTTTAGAAGAAATGGGTGCAATTGTTTATATAACAAGATATGGCGATTATGATTTAAGTGTAAAAAATGCTGTTAATAGAAAACGTAGTGATTTATCAAGACGAGGTAATTTAATCAATAAATCAGGTGCGAATTTATATTTATCGCTTCACTTAAATTCTGATCCATCACCAGTTTGGTCAGGTGCCCAAGTTTTTTATGATGATGTACATCCTAAAAATCAAAAACTTGCGGAAATTATTCAAAATGAGTTATCTAAATATTTAAAAACAAAAAGAAAAGTAACAAAAACAGACGAAATGTATTTACACAAAAGAATTCAAGTGCCTGGTGTTTTAGTAGAACTAGGTTTTTTAAGCAATCCGAATGATCGGTATTTATTAAAACAAAAAACATATCAACAAAAGGTTAGTAAAGTAATAGCCAATAGTTTAGTTAAATATTTTAATAAATCACTTTTTTAAATATTATAAAAAAATTTACAACTATTATTATACTATGATATAATTAATAATAGGTGGTAAAATGTCCAAAAAAATATTTAAAACGCTTGATGAACAAATTGAAATATTAAAATCAAAAGGCCTTATCATTAATAATGCGGCTGAGGCAAAGGATGTTCTTTTTCGTGAAAATTATTTTTTCATCAGTGGTTATCGCCATTTGTTTATGAGATCATATAAAGATCGTAATTTTTATCCGGGTACTTCTTTTGAAGAGTTGTATGCCACATTTTTATTTGATCGTAAAATTAGAAATATAATGTTTAAATTTATTTTAATTATAGAAAATAATATCAAATCTAAATTAAGTTATACATTATCAAAAAAATATGGTATTAAAGAGAAAAATTATTTAGACCCAAAGAATTTTACCCAGGACAGTTATAAAAGTAAGCAAGTAAATGATGTTCTAAATAAAATGAAACGTCAAATAAGATTGAATGGTAAGCAACATAAGGCAACGATGCACTATATTAGTAATTATGGTTATATTCCAATGTGGATATTAGTTAAAGTGTTATCATTTGGAATTATTGCTGAATTATATAACATTTTAAAATTAGAGGATCAATTAATAATAGCTGAAGGTTACAATTTAGATGTCGATTCACTTAATGTTTATTTATATCTTTTAGCAAATTATCGGAATTTGTGTGCTCACGAGGATATATTATATGACCATCGAACACAACGTAAAATACCTGATACAAAATATCATTATCTATTAAATATTGATATGACTGATGATGAATATAATTTTGGTAAAAATGATTTATTTGCAATAGTTATTATAATGAAACAAATGTTAACAACAGATGAATTTACAGAGTTTATTTATGAAATAAGTTATGAAATTGATATATTAGATGAAAAAGTAGATTCAGTGCCACTTAATACTATTTTAAACAGAATTGGTTTCCCAGATAATTGGCGCGATATAAAGAATATAGAATAGGGTGATAATATGAGAACGAAAATAACTTATGTTGTAACAATTATTATTGCTTTATTCACTGGTATTATAGGAACTATTATTGTAATAAAATATATTCCTAGTACTGGTGAGGTTATAAAAGAAATAAAAGAGGTAAATATTAGTGAAGATAACACAATAAAACCGGCTATTGATAAGATTTATGATGCAGTAGTTTTAATTGAGTCATATCGTGGTAATCGACTAATATCCACAGGTACAGGATTTGTGTATAAAAAAGAAAAAAATTTTGGATATATAATTACTAATGATCATGTTATTGATGGTGCAACTAGCATTAAAGTATTAAATGTTGCCGGTGAGAGTGTTGACGCAAAATTGTTAGGAAGTGATGCTTACGCTGATATAGCTGTTTTATCAATAGATAGTAAATCAGTTTTAAAAGTTGCTGAAATTGGTGAAAGTGCTAAAAGTGAAATAGGTGATACCTTATTCACAGTTGGATCACCAGTTGGGGTCGAATATATGGGAACTGTAACCAGAGGAATATTATCTGGAAAAGATAGAACAATATCAGTTAATTTACCACATGGTAATTTTATGATTGATGTTCTTCAAACCGATGCAGCTATAAACCCTGGTAATAGTGGAGGGCCTTTAGTTAATATCAACGGTCAAGTGATAGGAGTCAATTCATTAAAACTTGTAAAAGATGAGATAGAAGGTATGGGTTTTGCTATTCCAATTGAAGTTGTTATGGGTACAGTTGATAGGCTTGAAAAAGGAGAGGAAATAAAAAGACCATATTTAGGTGTTAGTGTTGCTGATGCAACTGATACTTATGATTTATATCGAAATAATGTATTTTTAGATAGGGATTTTGACTTTGGCATCGCCTTAGTTAGCGTTGAAAAAGGTTATCCGGCTTCAGATGTGGGTTTAGAGCCAAATGATGTATTACTTGAAATTGATAATATTAAAATAAATAGTATTGCACATTTTCGCTTTCTATTATATAAATATAATCTAAATGAAACAATAACAATTAAATATTATCGAAATGGTAAAATACAAGATGTAAAAGTGCTACTTAATAAAAGTATTGATGATATGAGATAAAAAGATGTAATGATACATCTTTTTTATTTAAATTAAAAATTTAAATTACTAACCAAAAACCTATTATTTCATAATATAAAATAAAGGAGGAAATACATGATTGTAATAGATGCGGGTCATGGTGGTGATGATCCAGGTGCAGTTGGAAATGGAATAATAGAAAAAAATCTAAATTTAGAAATTTCAAATTATATGGCTAATAGATTTAGAGAATTAGGAGAAAGTGTTGTCACAACACGAACTGGCGATGAAACGATTCCACCACAGGAAAGAGTTCAAAGGGTTTTATCTGCATTTGGAAGTTCACCGAGCGTTATTGTTATTTCTAATCATATAAATGCTAGTGGTGGTGATGGTGCTGAAGTAATTTATGCTCTAAGAAATACTTCTACATTACCAAATTTAATATTAGAAGAAATTGCAAAAAGAGGGCAAAATATTAGGAGGGCATATCAAAGGAGATTGCCAACAGACACTTCTAAAGATTATTATTTTATGCAAAGAGATACAACCCCACTTCAGACAATAACAGTAGAATATGGTTTTTTAGATAGTCCATATGATGATGTGGAACAACTTAAAAACTTTTCAAAAGATTATGCGGAAGCTGTAGTTGAAGCGGTTATGAAATATAAAAAATTACCATATGCTCCACCAATAGGTGCTAATGTGTATGTTGCACAGAAAGGTGATAGTTTATGGTCAATAGCAAAAAGACTCAATGTAACAGTCGAGGAATTAAAAGCTGCAAATAATTTAGCAAGCAATTTAATATCAATCGGGCAAGTTTTAAAAATTCCAATAAAAGAAGAAATACCAATACCAGGTGAATATGTTGTTTATACTGTGGTATCTGGTGATTCATTATATAAGATAGCTAATAAATATAATACAACGGTTGATAATTTATTGAGTTATAATAATTTAAGTACAACTAGTTTAAGTATCGGCCAGCAAATATTAATACCAACTGAATTGGTAGTTCCACCCGTTGAACAACCTGGTTTAGAGACTCTAATATACAGGGTACAAAAGGGTGATAATTTATATACAATTGCACGAAATTTTGATACTACAATTAATGAATTAATAGCCATAAATAATTTAAAAAGCACGTCATTAAGTATTGGTCAAGAAATTATGATTCCAATAAAACCAATTGAACCTGAACTTCCAACCATAAGTCAGATTGAATACATTGTAAAAAAAGGTGATAATTTATATGCAATTGCTAACAAATATAATACAACGTCAGGTGAAATAATTACCCTTAATAATTTAAAAAGCACGTCATTAAGTATCGGCCAAATATTAAAAATACCAACTAAAGAAGCCCAAATCACTTATGTTGTTAAGAGTGGTGATAATTTATATGCAATTGCAAATAAATATAACACAACAGTCAATAGTATAAAGATGAAAAATAATTTAAAAACAAATAATTTAAGTATTGGTCAAATATTAATAATTTAAAAAAGATTGAAAATTTTATCAATCTTTTTAATTATCTAATTTGAATACAAATAGCAGGGTCTGGAATATAAAAACAATGCGATTTATATCTACCGCTTAATTTTTGTTCCCACCAAGTAGCTGAACATTGTTCCCCTGTTTTTGGGGAATAAAACCATAATGCATGTGTTGCAGGATGAAAGTACTTACCTTCAAGTACTAAATCAGCAAGTCTCTTTTCCGTAGTAGTTGGACTGCTAAAAAAAAGAGGACTATCCTTTCCTGAAAAACCACCAGGTGTTTGATAAATAACCTCAGAAATAGTTCTAATGTTTTTAAAAGTTAAACAATCTGCAATACCACGGTTAACAACAACATTCCCAACCATTAACATCCCTAAATCTCCCTCCCCAACTGCTTCTGCTCTCATTAATCTAGCTAACAAATCTCTTTCGGTTGTTGTATATTTAATAATTGCCATAAATCACCTCATATTAAAATATATGCAATATTAAAAAAAGATTGTTTTTTTAAATACAATGTGTTATAATTCAATTACTTAGGGGTATAATTTAATGGTAGAATGATGGTCTCCAAAACCATTTGTGTGGGTTCAAATCCTGCTACCCCTGCCAATAATGTATTATAAATTTGGTATAAAAATACCAATTTTTTTAATATGTGTGATTTTAAGAAGTATTGACATGTTTTTTTTAAATTCATTAATAATTTAAAATAATATTATGTTTGTATCCAATGGACACAAATGGCTTCATAGTAATTATTTATTATATTAATGACCAGTTTTAAACATAAAAACAATCATATTAAAGATATTAAAAATCAAAACAAACAAAAACACCACTTTAATAAGGTGGTGTTTTTATATAATACATTTTTTAATTTTCTGGTATTATTAAACTATTAAAAAAGATTGTATATTTTATTTAACATACATGATGTGGTTTTGAACAACCAAAAATAAAGAATAAAATGAATATTATTATTATAACCCAGATAATTCCTGTTCCGCAACCGCCATACCCACCATATGGATACGTTGGCATACAACCAAAGCCATAAGGATACATCATATTACCTCCTTTTAATTATCTATAATAGGTTATTCAACTTATAAAATGTTAATTGTATATTAATCACAAATTTTTTAAAATAATCAATATATATTAAAATTACGATATAATTTAGTCAATGAAATATTGAATAAATTAATATTTCATGCTATTATTTAGATAAGCATTTAAGAAAGGTTGATATGTATGAAATTTAAATTACCTAAAATTGATAAAGAAATGAAAATTTATATTTTAATTGCAATTATATTATACATTTTTATAATGTTTTTACCAGATATTCATTCATTTATTGGAAATCTTAAAAGAACATAAGGAGTTATATAGTGAATTACTTAATAAAAATAGATGAATTTGAAGGTCCTTTCGATCTTCTTCTTCATTTGATAAAACAAAATGATATTGATATTTTTGATATAAATATTGTAGAAATAACTGAACAGTATTTAGATTATATAAATACAATGGAAAGATTAAATTTGAATATTGCTAGTGAATATTTGGTTATGGCGGCAGAGTTGATTGAAATCAAATCTCGTACCCTTTTACCAAATAATAATATGGACGAAGATGAGGAAGAAGATCCTCGTGAAAAATTAATAAATAAATTATTAACATACAAACAATATAAAGAAATAACAAAAAAATTAAAAGAATTGGAAGATAATCGCAAATTGATGTATAGCAAAAATCCAAGTGATTTAACCCAATATATGACTGATGATAATGATACATTTTTAGAAGAAATTAGTTTGAATTCTTTAATAGAAGCTTTTAATTTATTTTTGGAAAGAAAAGAGGATGAAAAACCACTTCCAACTAAAATAACATATAAGGAATATTCAGTTTCAACAAGATGTAATGAAATAAAACAATTATTAAAAACGAGTAATAAAATAGAATTTACTCAATTGTTTGATAAAAAAAATAAAGATTATATTATTGTGACCTTTTTATCAATTTTAGAATTAGCTAAAAAAAGGGAACTTAATATTATTCAAGAAAATAATTTTAATCAAATTTATTTAACAGCTAGGAGAAGTGATTAATTTGAATTTGCAAGCTGCTTTAGAAGGTATTTTATTTTTATGTGGTGATGAAGGAATCTGTGCTAGTGATATCGCCAACATTTTAGATATTAATCAAATTGAAGTACTTAATTTAATAAATAATTTAATTGCTGAATTAGAAAGTACTAATCGTGGAATAAAATTAGAAAAATTTGGTGATATTTATAAATTGGTAACTAAGAAAGAATATAATGAGTTTTTTGAAAAATTAGTTGAATCTGATTGTGAAAGGCCATTAACAATACCTGCTCTTGAAGTTCTGGCTATTATTGCTTATAATGAACCGGTAACAAGAATAATGGTAGATGAGATAAGAGGGGTAAATAGTAGTCATATGATTAGAAGTCTAAGAATTAAGGGTTTGATTGAGGAAGTGGGAAAGGCTGATTTGCCGGGGAAACCAATCTTATATAAAACAACAGATAAATTTCTTGATATTTTTGGTTTGAAAAGCACGAAGGAATTACCCAATATCAACCTTGAAATTAATGATGAAGTAAAAGAATGTGATTTATTTAGAGTTAAATATACGGAAAAATAGTGAAAAAAAGTAAAAAATGTGTTATACTTTTTTTATGCAGGAGTGGCGGAATGGTAGACGCAAAGGTCTCAAACACCTTCGATATTATTATCGTGTGAGTTCAAGTCTCATCTCCTGCACCATGTGAGACATACTCGAATCCCTTATAATATAGTTGACAATTCGAGTTTTTAAGAAAATTCACTGAATTTTATCAGTGAATTTTATGTTTTATCCTTAAAAAATTCAATGTTATGAAACAATAATAGTAATGGTTAATAATAAATGAAAAAGATTCGCTTATATATAACTTCATAACCTTTTTATAATTTTAAGATAATACGGAATTGATGAAAAAATTTTATCAAAAAATAATAGGTTAATTCTTTTGTTTAAATTACACCATATTTATTTGACATAAAAAAGCCAAAATAGTGATTTTCGCTTTTTTTTTTATAAAATTTACGATATACTATATGTTAGAGTGATAAGAGTAGGTGATAATAAATGATATTAAGAAAACCATATGCCTTTTTTATAAAATATTTTAGATTAATTCATGTTGTTATGACATTATTATCATCATATTTAATGTATAAGACAACAATAGTTATTGTCTACTTTAAAGAATTTATGGCCTCTGGTGCTATAACAGCTAATGCTAATTCGGCATCACAGTTATTTAATTTTTTAATGTTTTTCGTTCCATTTTTAATAATTATAATTTCAATTTTAGTATTATCAGTACTTTATTTAAAGAAAAAACCTTTAACATTTTATGTAATAAATATATTAACATATATAGTTATTATTATTCTTTATAATTTTGTTTATGGCACTATAGTTCAAATGGAAACAACTGTTTTACATGCTCGTACAATTCGTTTAGCACATGATTTTTTACTTATAGTTTTTATAGCTGAATTAGCAACAACAATAAGAGCTTTTATTTATTCAACCGGTTTTGATATTAAAAAATTTAATTTTGGTGAAGATTTGGCCGAACTTGAGGTTGATGAAGAAGATCGTGAGGAATTTGAAGTTGGCTTAGAAATTGATGTAAATAAAGCCCATCGAAAACTTCGGAGAAAATATCGTTTTTCGAGATATGTTTATATTGAAAATAAATTTTTAATCGATGTTGGCGTTTTAGTTTTTATTGCATCAACTTTATTTTTAATTTATTTTAACACTAATATATATAATAAAACATACGCAGAAGGAAATGCATTTACAACAATGGATTATAGTATGAGAATAAACAAAAGTTATATAACAACAAAAAATTATAAAAATATTCAAGTAACATCCAAAAATAATTCTCTTTTAATTTTAGAAATTGAACTAAAAAAACATTCGATTTTAAAAAAGAAATTAGATGAAGCAAGAACACAATTAGTTATTGATAAGAAAAAATTTTATCATAAAAATATGTATCGTGATGGCATGATTGATTTAGGTAGGAGCTATGAGGGAAACGAAATACCAAATGAGTTTGCTAGATATATATTAATATATGAGATACCTAATAAATATGTAAAAAACAAAATGATATTTAAATATTTAGATGATATTAATTATTTGAAAGGAGAATTACGTCCTAAATACATAAATGTAAAACTATCACCAAAAAATATTAATGAGATTAAAAAAGTCAAACAATATAAAATTGGTGAAGCGATAGATTTGAAAAATAGTATATTAGATGATACCAAAATTGTTATAAATGATTTCAAAGTTGCCGATCAATTTCGATTAGATTATAAATTTTGTGTAAATTTAACAGAATGTTATGATTCTTATGAGTATATAAAAACAGATATATTTAATGTTAATAAAAAAACATTAATAAAAATTAATGGTAATATTTCCTGGGACGATAAATTACCAATTATTCCAATAAAGAGTTTATATAATTTTTTAAATACTTTTGGTAGTATTGAGTATGAAGTAAATGGCAAATTAAAGAGACAAAATTTAATTGTGGGTGAGATTAGACCGTTGAAATATAAAAAACAGGATGAATATTTTATTGAAGTTAACGATGATATAAAATTTGCTGATAAAGTAAATATAGTTTTAAATATTCGTGATTATAAATATGTATATAAGTTAAAATAGTGTAAAACAACGTTATATTTGTAGATTTTTTAAAAAAAGCATGCTAATATTATAATGAAGGGATGGTATGATGAATAAAACAATTAAGTATTTATTTTTAATATTTTTAATTATCTTTATACCAAACCCAATAAAAGCCGAAGAAATTTATACTTGTGACTATAAAAAAAGAGCAAGACATAATTCTATTGCTTCAAATATAATGTTTAATTTAGATTATATAGAAAAAAATAATTCAGTTGAATTTTTTATAACAATCACTAATTTACACCCTGAAATAAAAATAATTGATACCATTAATAATAAAACATATCAATATAATAGTTTAGATAGTACACCAAAAGAAGTGAAAATTAGTGGCTATAAAAATGGCACTATTGTAAAGTTTGATTTATATAGTAAAGAATTAATTTGTCAAAATAATTTATTATTTAGCAAATATATAACTATACCGCCTTATAATAAGTATTATAAAGATCCAATTTGTGATGATTTTAAAGAATATTCATTATGCAAAAAATGGGTTAAAAATAATTTAACTTATGAGGATTTTAAAATACAAGTATTAAAGTATAAAACAAAAGTTGAAGAAGAAAAGAAAAAACAAGAAGAATTAAACAAAAAAAACAATGTGATTATTGACTTTTTAAAAAATAATTATATATATATATTGTCAACTGTTATTGTTGTAGGTGTAGTTTCAATTTTATTTATAAAAAAGAAAAATAAGGATTTTAGATTTTAGTAGGAGGAGAGTATGAAAAAGAATAATTATAGTAAACTATTTATAAGTATATTTTTCCTATTTATGTTTATAACCGGTATTTATGCTGCTGATGAATTGCCGCCAGGTTCTAACATTGGTGGTGGAGTCGCGTCAAAGTTTGTGGGCTGTGGTGATGGTAGTGTATTTTGTTGGAATACAGAAGCTATCAACGGTCAAGGACGTGTGCAAGCAATAAGGGTAACTTTAGTAGATGATAAAGGGGTTATATTACCTGGTACAAAAAGTTATGATTATTTTAAATGCGACGGAGTATATGAATCAATTACAAATTCGGTTTTAGATAGGACTAATGTAAATTTTTATAGAAGTAAACGTCACAAAAATTTACTCTTAACGGAAGGTGAAAATACATCTGAAGATTGGGCTGCTCAAGCTAATGTCGCATATAGAAGTTTAGGTGATGCAATGTGTATGAAAAATAATCCTATCCCTAAATTTAATGGCGCGACTTCAAATGTTTTAAGACCATATTTTTTAAGAGTGGCCTCAAAAAAGGATAGAATGTTTGAAGATTTTTTTATACCAACCTTTTTCGAAAAAATGGGATATAATTATCCCGAAGAATTAAAAAAATTAAAAGCAGATCCAGACCACTTTAAAAAACAAGCCCTACTAATTGAGCCTATTGTGTTTTTTAGATTGACAAGTAAAAGGGGTGGAAATTTAAATTGGACTCGTGAATATATTGGAACAGTTACTGAGGTTGCCAGAATGCTTAACTCATCGGCTTCAAAGGACCCTGGTTATACTGGAAATGATGTATATTTTGATTTAATTCAAAAAAATAAAAAAGTTGGTGGCCAATGGGTACCTGCAAAATATCGTGGCATTCATTTTAATAATCCAACAGCATTCAACCTAGATTTTCCATTAGCAATCTATATTAATGATACAGGGCCTAAAGCGGGATTGGTCGGTATAAAACATTGGGTAGAATCAAATTATTCAGATAATTATGCATCTGAGATATTAACTAGAAATGGTGTTGCAGCAGGACATGTTTGGTTAAATGAAATTCTTTGTCCGGCACCTGATAAAATAACTAATGATGATTTACCAACATGCTGTAATGAATTAATAGATGCCAATAAAATAAATAATCAAAATTACACAAAATGTTGTAAAGAATTATATGATAAAGGAAAGTTAACCCGCTCTCATCTTCCGGCGTGTTGCTTTGTTTTAAAAACAAGTGACTCGTTATATAGGAGTTATTGCGATAATCAAAAAATAAATGATTCTTGTAAATGGAAATTAGATATTTCTTGCCCTGATAACTGTGATAATAAAACTAAAGGCGAAGTTAAAGATATGGATGATTGGGATTGTATATTTAAAAGCCGTTCCGCTACTATTCCAAATGTTAGAACTCATTTTTATGAATGGAGTAATCAGTATTGTGATATGTTTTGCCGTGAGGAAGTAGATTATCAGTTTCCACAAGGTGGTATTACTGTGCTAGCTGGACATCATTTTACTGTTGGCTTTGAACGTTCAAACTCATGGTCACCAATTCGATTTAAAGGATTAAGTGAATGTCGAACTACTAGTGATATAGGAAAAATTAAATTTGAGCAATTTCAACGTGATTATGATGCGATAGATAGAACTTTACCAGGATTATGGGAAAGATATCAATTAGAATTAGCACGCGATAAATCAAGAAATAGTGCAAGACAAGCATCAAGTAAAAATTGTGATTATTATTGTGATTATAATGTAAGAGGTATTACTTGTTGTAGAGATGCAGACCGGGATTGGGATGATTGTAAAACAGGTAGTCCTAATGCTTGTAGAGGGGATTATGTAAACGGAAAATGGAATAGATGTGCTTATAGAGTAAACACTTGTAAAGGTGGCTGGGGTCCTTGGTATTGTATTGATCATGATGAACCATATGAT
>CAZVQX010000001.1:0-25841 GCA_964629735.1 uncultured Muribaculaceae bacterium | reverse complement strand
TTGTAAAGGTGGCTGGGGTCCTTGGTATTGTATTGATCATGATGAACCATATGATCATGGTTATTGGATGACACCTCCGCCAGCATATCATGGTGTATTTGGTCCTGTTACCGAAAGTGGTTGGTGTACAACTAATGGTTCTGGTAGAGAGCCAAGAAAACCATCATCTGGTAGCGCATCAGCATATAGTAGATATATTTCTGCAAAAAATAGGCGTGACGAACTACTTAGACAAATAAAAAAATGTAATGATTGGAAACGTGATTATAGTCACTTTTCTCCAAATGTATTTTTAACTTATGAAGAAGATATATACAGATTAACCGGAATTGAATTAAATAAAAAAATTCATGATGATATATATACTGACTTTTATGTAGGAAGTAGTTATAGTCGAAACTATTATAGAAGAGAATTAAGGACTACAAGTCATGTTTGTACTGATGGCACAAGATGTCGTGCTGATCAAATAAAATATCCGGCTAACGATAGTATAAGACAATATTATCATAGAGAAATTAATTATGAATTACCAAATAATATATATCGATACGTATCTAAACCACCAGGTTATTCTAGTAATTACAGACCACCTCTACAATATATTGATGTTGGTTATAGTAATTTGCCAGTTCATTATTCTAGGTTGGAAAATAGATATGATATATCATTAGAATATAAAACATTTGGAAGAAATCATAAGTTTAATAAATATGTTTTTGATGGAGTTTCATTTACCGGCAATTATAGAGACTCAGTAAAATGTAATACATTATATGATTGTAATTATAGGGTAAGAAATGATTTTATGTACTGTAATCATAGAAATTGTAAAGATTTAAGGGTTGTTTTTAGACCAATCTCATTATCAAATCCTTTTCCAGGTGAAAATGGTGGTGGTAGGGCACCGGGTGAAAATTGGCGTTGGGATGTTAGTAAAATAACTAGAAATCGTAACCTATCAAATCCAGAAAGAATTTATTTTGATAGAGAACCAATGTATCAGATAACATTAGATGCAAAAACTATTTTGGCAATTAGGGGTTATAATAGAAATGCATCTGGGGGTTATTCAGACTTTAATTTAAGATGTGTTGTTGGTGAAGGAACTGAATGTAAGAGTAATTTTATTAGAAACACATTTATAAATAATTTTAATACCAGATTATGTGGTATGTCTAATGATTGGAACAAATGTAAATCTTTAGATAGATAGGGGTTAAGAGGAGGTAAAAAATGAGTGAGTCAATGTGGGGTGCATTTATAGTAGGCCTTGGAGTTGTTTCTATTTTCTTTATATATGCTTTTCAAAGTGTAACTAACACAAATGAACATAATTACAATATGTTAAAAGAGGTAACTGAAGCGGCGATGTTAGATGCTGTATCATTACCTGATTATAGAAGGGATGCCGTAATTAGAATTGATCGTGAAAAGTTTGTAGAAAACTTTGTAAGACGTTTTGCTGAAAGTGCGAATTTGGGTAGAACATATGATATTAAAATATATGATGTTGTAGAGCTACCACCTAAAGTTAGCCTACAGGTTTCGAGTAGAGAAAAAGGTAATACAGAGGATAAAGTTATAGTCTTTGATATTGTTAATAGAATAGATGCAATATTGGAAACACCATATTAGAAAGGGATGAGATAATATGAATAATTTAATTATTACTTTAAAAAGATTTTTTCAAAATAAAAATACAGTTACAATATTAGGTGTTATTGTAATAATAGGTATTTTGTATTTTGGTTATAATAGCCAAATTGAAAAGCAGGTTAGACCAGTTAGAAATATTCCTGTAGCTAACCAAGATATTCAACCTAGGACCTTAATTACAGAAGAAATGATTACCTATGTGGATATTGCTCCAATTGTTTTACAAGGTAATGTAATTACAGAAAGTAATTTCGTTGTAGGTATGTATACTAACTACAATACAGTGGTTCCTAAGGGGAGTATGTTCTATACTAATGTTCTTGTTAAAAAAGAAGAATTACCAGATGCTGCTTTCGAAAAGATAAAAGAAGGTGAAGTTGTTGTTAAAATGGATGTTGATATTAATACAACCTATGGTAATTCAATATTCCCTGGTAATAAAATAGATATTTATATGAAGGCGGAAACATTGGAAGGTCAACTAATGGTTGGAAAATTATTTGAGAATGTTGAAGTAATTGCTGTTAAAGATAGCAATGGTAATCATGTTTTTGAAAATACAACAGATACACGAACACCATCAACTTTAATATTTGGTTTAATACCAGAATATAATATTTTGTTTTTGAAAGCTAAGTATTTAAGTGTTAGATCAGTTGAATTATTCCCTGTTCCGCATGGTGGTGCAGTGGTTCAACCCGGTGCAACACAAGTTTCTTCGCAAAACTTAAAAGAATTTATAAATGCTCATTCAACACCAAATGATGAGCTAATTGAAACTGAAACACCAGCTGATAATGTTCCAGAAAACATTTTACCAATTAATCCGACAGAAGTAGAGGAATAAATATGAAAGAAGCAATGTTTTCTCAAATTGATTTTGGTCCATTAGAAGAATTTTTGAGAAATGATGATGTAACAGATATTTCATATAGTAATGGTGGTCAAATATGGTTGAAAACATTATCACGTGGTATTTATAGGGTTGAGAGGCCGGAAATTAATAATGCATTTATTGAAAAATTAGCTTTTCAATGCTCAAACGTAATGGGAAAAACATTTAATATGGCTCACCCGTTTCTTGATGCTGAAGGTTCAGAATTACGACTTAACTTTGTTCATGATTCTATTGCTCGAAACGGTATTGCTGTTGTTTTCCGTAAAACACCAGCTAAAATAAGATTAGTTAAAGAAAAAATATTAGAAGAAAAATATATAACTTTAGATATTCACGATTTTCTAGAAAAATGTGTCCAAGGACATTGTAATATTATTGTCTGTGGTGAAACCGGTTCAGGTAAAACCGAATTTGTTAAGTATCTGGCATCAAAAACTGCAGAAAATGAAAAAATAATTACAATTGAGGATACCTTAGAATTACATTTAGATAGAATATTTCCGCACCGTGATATTGTTGCAATGAAAACAAACAATATTGCCTCTTATTCGGATGTATTAGTGACGTGTATGCGTCAAAATCCTAAATGGATTTTATTATCAGAGGTACGTAGTGCTGAAGCTGTTATGGCCGTTCGAAACTCGATTTCCTCAGGACATTATATTTTATCAACTATTCACGCAGATAAAGCTTCTTCAATACCAAACCGTATGTATAGTTTATTGGAAACAAATCAAGATATTGAGCAGTTTTTAAAATCAATTTATCGTTATATTCAATTAGGTATTTATGTAAGAGGTTATCAGGATAAGGAAACTAAACGTTTTATTCGTGAAATAGCAGAGGTAACAGAATTTTATGTTACAAAAGATAATGAAGCAAAATATAATAATATTTATCGTAAATTATCAAATGGTAGAGTTATTAGAAATGCACCAAGCCCATATTTGTTAGATTATTTAGAAACACAAGGTGTTTATTTAGGTGATGAATTATTAAAATCTCTGGAACCGTCTGAAGCGGAAAAAGAAATAGATTATGAAAAAGAAAATGATAAAACAGAAAAAAAGAATGAAGAACAAATAGAAGTTTTGTTTGAATAAAGGAGGTATAATATGGGGACAGGTATTATCTTTATATTGATTAGCTTTATATTTATATTTATTGTAGCCTATAGAAAAAATACTGATGAAAGTGTCTACAAATATATTACCCGTAATGTTTCAGTTATTTATGATAAATATGCTCCTTACTCATTCAAAATGGTAAGTGAAAAAGTTAAAGAATTAGGACAAGATTACACAGTTAGACAATACACTATTCAAATTGCAGTTTTTTCAATAGGTGCGTTTGTGGTAACATACATGTATTTCTATAGTTTGGTTATATCAGTTATGTATTCACTTCTCGCTACATCATTAATCCCATATTTAACTTATTTAAGACATAAAAGAATTTATAGTGAATTTATTTTTGAACAAATACAAGTATATACTACTAATGTAATAATGGAATTTGCCACAACAGAATCGTTTGTCAAAGCTTTGGAAGGTGTCTATGACTCTGGTGTTTTAGATGATCCTATAAAATCGGATGTCAAGACAATGATAGATATGGCCTATCAAAATGGTACAATTGAAGCCTCAGTAGAATATATGAATAGTAAGTATGATTATTTTATAGTAAGGAATATGCACCAACTATTCTTACAAATAACTAATGAAGGTTCTAAAGACGCGGGTGCATCTTTAGAAAATATGTCGCTTGATATTGATATGTTAGTAGAAAACGTTTATCGCGACAGAATTGATAGAGCAACATTCCATAAAAAATTCTTACAATTTGGTATTGTATTATATTTAATGATAATGCTTGTTCAATTTTTGTTAGGAATTGAGACATACATAAAAATGTTAGATAATATTATAGTAAAAATTTTATTACACGTCATTATAATTGTTAATACTAGTTTTTTACTTCACGGTGAAAAATATTATAACGAGAATGTGGGTGGTGAATAATGTTATTTATAGTAATTGGTATTATTTTGTTGTATATATTAGAAGTTAATAATCAAATTAGTACAAGGAAATTTATAGATGATGCTGAGCCCTATTTTCGTTTCTTAATGGAAGACGATTATAAGTTTTTAGCAACATTAAAATATGGCGTTGATATTGATATAAATAAACTATATAGTGTCCGGGTAAGGAACGGAATTATAGCTATTATAGCTATGATATTTATATTTTTAACTAAACTAAATTTTATTTATATAATAGTGTCGGTGATTATTGGTTATGTAGTATTTAAGTTACCTTATACTCAATTGAAAAATTATTACAAGGCAAACTTACATAAAATCAATCTAATGTTACCATACTATTTAAAAAGTTTAGAGATTTTAATTCAACATTATACCGTTCCTGTAGCATTGTCAAAATCGATTAGCACTGCTCCAGAAATATTTAAACCGGGTTTAGAGAGATTGGTTGCCAAAATTGAGGCAGGTGATTCATCAGTCGATCCATATATGGATTTTGCTAAAGAATATCCTGTTCGTGACTCAATGAGAATGATGAGACTTTTATATAGGTTAGGTTTGGGTTCGCAAGAAAATAAACAAGAAAAATTGATGATGTTTTCTCGAACTGTATCAACTTTACAGAACAAATCGCGTGAACAAAAATATAAAGAGCGATTAGAAAAAATGGAAAATAATACAATGTTTATGTTAGGTGCTACAGGTGGTGGAATCCTATTATTGTTAGTAATAGCGATGATGATGATGACAAACTTATAATAATTGATTTTTTTAAATCAATTATGTTATAATAAAATCATGGATAAGGTGGTGATAAGATGAAAGAAGCAGCAGGTGAAGCGAATTTAACAGTTATTGCTATTGTTCTAATTGGTATTGTTGCAGCAGTTGCTACACCATTAATTACAAACTTAATGGATACAACTAAAAAGAAAAGTTGTTGTACCCAAGCCGGTGGTAAATGGTCAGGTGGTACTTGTACTAGTGGCGGTAGCGCATACTATGATGCAACAACATACAATACTTGTATTAATGCAAAATAGTTTAAGTAGAGGTGTTTTATGAAAGGAAGCGTAGGAAGTGCATTTTTATATAATTTGATTGCTATTTTTATATTAGTTGTGTTTGCCTTTATAGGTGGAACACTTAGTTATTATAAAGCTTTCAAAGTTAACACATTAATTATGAGCGCAATTGAAAAATATGAAGGCTATAATGCATTATCAATTCGTGAAATTGATAATATGTTAAAAACAATAGGGTATAACGTTCCAAGCAATATTAATTGCCCGAAACGTGATGGCGTTTCCGCTTCCGTTCGTACTAATGGTTATTGTATTTATAAATTTAATGAAGGAAGAGGTTTTCGTTCATATGGTGTTATTAGCTATATTCAACTTGATTTACCTATTATAAGTGATTTTGCATTAATGCCTGTATATTCAAAAACTATAAAACTTTATGATTTTGGTTAGTTAGGAGTGAATAGTTGTGAGAGAAGCAATAGGTAATACATTTATATTTAATGTTATTATTGTTTTTTTTGTTATAATAATAATTTTACTTGTTTCTTCATTAAGTTATTCAAAAGCATATAAAATTAAGAACAGAATTATTGAAATTATTGAAGCAAATCAAGGTTATAACTCTGGGGCTAGGTCAGAAATTGATATATATCTAAGAGAAGTTGGATATAAGACTAATTCAAGACAAATGAGAAAATGTCCTTCAGGTAAAGGAATAGCACAATCTACTAGTGATTTTAGGTATTGTGTATATGAAAAGTATACAATCAATGGTCCATATTATGTAGTTGCTACTTTTATTTATTTTGAGTTTCCAATTATTGGTGACCTTTTAGAATTTCCTGTTTATGGTGAAACCAAAATCATATATAATTTAGATTAGGAGAGTGAATATTAATGAATGTCATTATTACAAATAGATATCGTTCGATGATCCAAAATTTAGACATTGACGTTATCAAAGAGATGGATGGCGAATTTGAAGTTGAAAAAATAATATCAACTTTCCAGAACTTCTTTTTTCAGAGAATGATTTTGGATATTACAGCTATTAAAAATTATCGGGATATAAAAACATTACAAAAATTATCAATATCATTAGATATGGATAAAGTAATTTTATTGTTAGATAATACACCAGAAAGCTCTTCGAGTGAGTATCAATCAAATTTAATATCAATAGGTATATATAATTTTACCCGAAACGTTGAAGGTATTATGTATTTATACAATAACCCTAATAGTTATCGGGATGTTGCTCACATTCATCAAATTGTTGATGTGGAACATAGCGTTGATGGTCAAAATTTTATATCTAATGAAACAGGTGTAAGGATTATCGGAATAAAAAATGTAACATTTCAATCAGGCGCAACAACATTAACATATATGTTAAAAAAACAATTAGAGCGAAATTACACAGTAACAGCTATTGAAGTTAACAAAAGAGATTTTCCATTTTTCAATGATAAGGAACTAATCTCTACTACCGAAAGTGGTTTGAATGGTATTATTAGTAAACATAATAAGAATGATATTATTCTTATTGATGTAAATGACAGCGCTGTAGCTGAAAATTTATGTCATGATGTTATATACTTAATCGAACCATCAGTTATAAAATTAAATAAATTAATGATGATTAATCCTAAAAAATTAGGTCAATTAAAGAAAAAAATTGTCATTTTAAATCAAAGTATGCTCAGTTCAAAAGATGTTTTAGATTTTGAATATGAGGCAAAAATCAAAATTTTCTTTAATATGCCACCATTGGATGAAAGACAAAAAGACATTCATATTCTAAATAATTTTCTAATTAGGTTAGGTTTTGAGCGTCAAAAAAGTGATGAAATAGAGAAAAAGAATAAAATATTGGGGTTATTTAACATATAATTATTGACAAAATATTTATTATGTCGTATTATAGACTTATTAGAGGAGGTATTTTATGTTTATATTAGCATGTGAGAGCCAATGTAAAGATTTAGTATCAGGGGCAGGTGGAATACCTGATCCAATTGTTGGATTGATTTCGACATTGTTTTTTGGTATTAAAGTAGTGGTTCCGGTTTTGCTTGTTATTTTTGGAATGTTAGATTTAGGTAAAGCTGTAATGGCACAAAAAGAGGATGAAATAAAGAAAGGACAACAAACTTTTTTGAAGCGTTTAATCGCTGCAGCTATTGTCTTTTTAGTAATTTTTGTTGCTCAACTTGTTATTAGTATCGTGTCTGGCCAAACTAAAGGGCAAGACGCTAATGTCTGGACTTGTGCTAACTGTATTTTAACAAAAAAATAATTTTATTATTATATTATTATAATTTAAAACAATAATTTCTATTTATTATTGTTTTTTTTTATGTTATAATGTATGTGTATAAAATTAATTATAGGGGTGTCAAATGAAAAAAAATGTAAAATCTTTAATGCTAATAACTACAGTGTTTGTTTTAACACTTATTTCAACTGTTAATGCTCAAGAAGAGTTTGCAAGAGTATGTAGATATTATAGTGCTAAAGACAATAAAACGATCTATGTAAAATGGAAGAATGATAAATCGAATGCTATAGTTTATGATAATAACGGAAAATATCTATCGGCTGTTAATGTTATACGTACTCCAGATGTAACATTTCAGGAGGGATGCAAAAATTATTTGATATATGACAAAACTCTTAATTATGAGACTTATACTTTTGCCGAGGAAAAAAAAGGTAATGCTTATGTATTTGATGGTGTCGTTGCAAATGGTAAAGATATCTATTATTCTGAAGCTTATAAAGAAAATAGGGATATTCCGTCTAATAATAAATATACCAATAAAACAATCAATTGTTCTTACTCGTTAACAAATGGATATAAAGTAAAGGTAACTATTGATATGCAAGGAAAAATCACATCTTCAACAACTGATAAAAATGGTAAAAATGTAAAAATGATTATCGATAATAGCAGTGAATTTTTAACAACAATAAATAATACAAATAAATGTCCAGCAACTGTTTGTTATAATAAGCAAATGGCTCGTAAAGATGTAGTATCATTTCATGGCGATATTAATTATGACTGTCCCTCAGCAATTGGAAGTGTAACTAATTCTGATTTTAATCGAGAATCGGCAGGTAATAATAGTATAAGTGCTTATCCTACAAAAACCGAAAGAATTAGAGGAGAAGTTTTAAAAGAAAATGTAAGTACAGCTTCTAACGAATATGTAAATTGTTTAAAAGATATTGATGAAGGTGCGGCAGGTGATCGTAAGTGCTATGAAGCAAGGATTATTAAAGAAAAGGCTTGTGGGAGTGACGCCAATTCTTCTACATGTGCCGAAAAACGTACACAGTATATTAATTGCATGGAACAAAATTATACAAAAAATTTAATAACCGATGTATGTTCATCCCAACAAGATAAGCATAATAAAACTCAGGAAGAGTTATATGAATATGCGGAGAGTACTGGTGATGAGACTGCAAAACACTTTTTAACGATAAATTACAAAAGTAAAGGTGCGAGTACGGATTATAGTCATGATGATATTGATTGTCATGCACTTTTGGGTGATGAAATGCTAGAATGGCTAGAATCAGCATATTTTTTAATTAAAGTTCTTGCTGTTGTTATAACAATAATAACAGGTATGTTAGATATCACTAAAGCAGTAGCATCAAGTGAGGAAGAAGCTTTAAAAAAAGCTTTAAAAAATTTAAAAACACGTCTTATTATTACTGCTATTATATTAATACTTCCTGTAATTGTTGAGTTTATGTTGAGTTTTATGGATATTCCGGGTTTAACAAATAAAAATCCATTATGTAAGTGAAAGAGGTGAAATGTTATGGGTGACTTACTTATTTCCCTACTGCGAGGAATTTCATCCTTTTTGGATGGTTTAGTAGCTTGGGTAATAGATGAAGTTTATAAGTTAATCATGTATATTGCAGATACTAATATTTTTGGTGGAGAAGCACTTAAAATGTTTAGTCGAAGAATATATGTTTTATTAAGTTTATTTATGTTATTTAAACTTTCTTTTTCGTTAGTTAATTATTTAATTAATCCCGATAATTTTTATTCTAAAGAACAAGGTTTTGGTAAAATAATAACTAATTCAATGGTTGTTTTATTTTTAATTGCCGTAACCCCTTTTGCCTTTGAACAATTATATAATGTTCAAGGAAAATTGTTAAAAAATAAAACTGTCGAACAAATTATTTTAGGTGTTGGTAATACTTCTTCTACTGATAATGAACAGGGGCAAGAAATTTCTTTCACAGTATTTTCTGCTTTTTTCAATCCAAACCCCAAAGGACCTGGAATGACAGCATGTGAGAATATGTATTCAGGAACCTTATCAGATGTTTGTATAAATAATGTCTCTGCACACGGCGGAAGCGAAGCAGGTGAGGCATTAGTTGAGGCTTTTGGTGGTACTAACGGTGAAAATTCAAAAAGTGCAGCTAAATTAGTATCAACACCACTATCATTAGCAAAAGATGATGGTGAGTTTCTTTTTGATTATAAATTTTTATTATCTACTATAACTGGAATTATTGTTGCCTATTTATTATTAATTACTGCAATTGATATATCAATTCGTTCTGTAAAGCTTGGTTTTTTACAATTAATTGCACCAATTCCAATAATATCTTATATAGATCCTGAAAGTAGTAAAAAAGGAATGTTTAAAAATTGGTTATCACAAACATTGAAAACATACGTAGATTTATTTATTAGATTAGCAGCAATATTTTTTGCGGTCTTTATAATATCGTTAGTATCAAGAAGTGAGTCAGAGTTTATAACAATGAGTGGTAATGTTAGCGACCATCCTTTTGTTGTTATTTTCATAATTATTGGTGCTTTGATGTTTGCAAATCAAATTCCAAAATTAATATCTGATTTAATTCCAGGTGCTAAATTGGATGGTGGATTCACCTTAAATCCAATGAAAAAGATAGGTACATCTCCATTGGCCAGTGCTGCTGTTGGTGGAGTTGTTGGTGGTGCTGGTGCAATGGTAGCTAATACAATGGCACAGTATGCAAATAGAAAAAACATAATGAAAGATTTAAAAGATGATTCATTAACAAAAGCACAAAAATTAGGTACACTTGCTCGAGTAGCCGGTAGCCCAATTGCTGGTGGCTTAAGAGGAACTTTTGTTGGTGCAGGTGGTGGGCTTGCTTCTGGAGGTAAGGGGTCAGCTTTAGACCCAGCAAAAGCTGCTATTTCCACATCAAATCAAGCACGAAATCGTCGTTCGACTATTATAGATTTAAACCGCGCTAATCCTGATAATAAAATAAGTTTTATGTCAAGGAATGTAACTGAACCAGTTCGTGAATGGGCCGGTATTCATAATAAAGATGGTGATTACGGTGAGTTAGATAAAAAGAGTAAAGAAATTGCAATTCAAATTGCCAATTATGACCAACAGGAGGATGCGTTTAGACGTGAATATTCTAAAATAACTGCCGAAGGCTTAACAACTGGTATTTATAATCTCGGTGATTATGATTATGCAAGTCAAGGGGTAACAGAAACACATAATATTGATGGCCAAGAAGTAACAAAAACAATTTATGATTTTGATAAGTATAGAGAACGAGTTGAAATGGAAAATAAAACAAGACATTCATCAGAACAAATTGAAATTTTAGATAGAAAAACTTATGATGAAGTTACAGGATTATCTCGTGCTATTAATGAAATAGATACGAGAAGGGAATTATTACGTAAACAAAAAGGTCGTATTGATAAAGGTATCGAAAGACCAGGTAAAAAAAATAAATAAAGTAGATGGGGGTAATTCTTATTAAAAGAAACAATAATAGAATACCGAAGTTAAGTTTTTGGGATGTTTACATAAGGGAGCCAATAAAAAAATGGGCCGGTATTGAAAATGATGATGGTGGCGTTGGTAAAATAGAAAGATATGAAAAAGATATTGAAAGGAATATATCAAATAACACCATGAAGTTAAACACTTATATTAGGGAACAAGCAAAATTAATTTCTGAAGTAATTAAGACCGGAAAAAATAGTTATGATGATTTTGAGTTTGCTTTAGAAAAGGTTGAATTTGAAATCTTAAAAGATGGTAATAATGTAAAAAAGTATGGCTATAATTATGCGGCTTATCTCAAAAAACTATCAAAGTATAATATAAAAAATGATATGTGCTTAACTTCACTCTTTGAAAATGATTATGAAGGTGTAACTAGACTGCAAGAAGTAATCGATTATTTAAAAAAAGAATATGAATACCTGTATTCTCAAAAAAACCGGATCTCTAAAACCGTCGGTGGATATAATAAAAAAAGATAAAAAGGATGTGATACTATATGAATAATGATTTTTTAATACCAGCCAATTCGAAAAGATCAATGTTAATATTTGGACTTTTTACCCCCTTAGATTTAATACTGTTTTTGTCTGGTATGGTAGTAACTATAATATTATTGTTGACTCTCCCATTGGAGAATATAACAATAACAGTAATTGCTTTAGCCCCAGGACTTATTTGTGGTTTTTTGGTGTTACCAATACCAAATTATCATAATATAAGGACAATTTTAAAAAGTATATGGACTTTTTATACAACAAGACAAAAATATATATGGAAAGGTTGGTGTTTCTTTGATGGCGAAGAGAGTAACGAAGAGCAAATATACGAGCAACGATATACCCGTTAAGAGTATAACAAATGGAACAATTATATTAGATAATGGTTTTAAAGTAACTGGTGTTAAGATAATGCCGAGAAATATCTTTATTTTAGATCAAGAAATGCAAAATAGTATTATTATCAATTTGAAAAATGTTTATAATTTAATTGATTATGAATTTTGGATAATTGCAGCAGATAGGCCAGTAGATATTAATGTTTATTTATCACAATTGCAACTACTGTATAATTCCATTAATAATCAGGTTAAAAGAAAAATGATTATTGAGGATATAAATAAAGGTAATATGTTTATGAATAACAATGTTGTAGACACAGAATATTATTTATTATTCAAAGAGAAGGATAATGATTTAATTCAGAAAAGAATTAGAGTTTTAATTAATGCATTTGCGAGTGCTGGTTTGTCATCCCATCAAACAACAAATGATGATCTAAGAATGATTTTGGATAACTTCTTAAATGGTGGACAAACAACTACATTTGGGACGGTGATAGGATGATGGATATAAAAAACCAAATAGCGCCGAAAGGGCTTGAATATAAACCATCTCACTTTATTATTAGTGACAAGTGGGCTACAATATTAACAGTTGTTTCATATCCAAAATTTATTAATCCTGGTTATTTATCATCGTTAACAAGTATGTCTGGTGTTAAAGTGGTAATAAAACATTTACCATTACCTTTTTCAGCAATTAGGAGAATGTTAAATAAGGAAATTGCTGATTTAAAACAAAGATATCAAGAAGAACATGACAGAACTATTCAAGAAAGAATTAGACAAGACTATGAATCATTAGAATATTTTATTTCCATGCTAGCTTCTAGTCAGTCAAAAATCTATGATTTTCAAATGCATATTATGATTACAGCTGATTCTGAAGAACAATTAGTTAGTAAAAAATTACAAGTTAAAAATTATATAGAAGCGATGGAAATGCGTGCTTTTCCTCTTCGTTTTGAACAAGAGAGAGTATTAAAGTCAATCGTTCCTATATATCCATCTCAGGAAATTGAAAAAAGAATAGGTACACCTATTCCATCACCAACGATGGCGGCGATGTATCCTTTTATTTTTGATAGTATCAAAGATCCGGGTTTATCTGCATTATTAGGTGTTGATTTTTCAGGAGGAGTTATTTTATTTAATCAATTTTTATATCAAATAAAAAAAGAGCATAACAGAAATAATGCCAATATTATCATCTTAGGTACTTCTGGTAGTGGTAAATCAACTGCCGCTAAATTATTACTTCGTACTAATATTAGAAATAATCATCAAGTTGTTGTAATTGATCCAGAGGGTGAATTAGAAGAAATGACAAAACGTTATGGCGGTGATTTCATTGATTTAGGCAAAGGTGGAGAATTTGGTATGATAAACCCACTAGAAGTAGTACTTGATTTTGATGAAGAAGAAGCAAAACAAGGTTTAGGGTATACTGTTTTAACAAGAACATTACAAACGTTAAAAGCATTTTTAAAATATTATGATCCTCAAGTTGATGAAGATGTTGTTACAATGTTTAGTGAAGTTGTTCAAGACACATATCGTCGTTTTGGAATGGATTTTAATACAGATTTTACTAAATTTTCATCAAATGATTATCCGACTTTTAAAGATGTTTATGCAACAATAAGAGGAAGAATACTTTCAATGCCAGAACACAGTCATGAAAAGGATGTTTTAGAAAAGTTGGAGCTTAAAATTCGTCCGTTAGTTAAAGAATTAAAATATTACTTTGATGGTCATACAACTATTCAGACAGATAGTGAAATGATTGTATTTAATATTAGAGAGTTAATGAATGCTGATACTAATATTAGAAACGCATTATTCTTTAATATACTAAAATATGCATGGGGGTTAACTTTAAATAAAAGTGTTAACACAGTATTAATGGTTGATGAGGCTCACGTGTTATTAAGTGGTAATAATACTTTAGGTGCAGACTTTTTAGCACAAGTACAAAGACGTTCTCGAAAATACAATACAGGTACTATAATAATAACTCAACAGCCAAGTGATTTTTCAGATGCTGGTGTTATAACTCAAGGTAAGGCTATTTTTGATAATGCATCTTATTATTTGGTTATGGGATTAAAAAAGCAAGCAGTTGAAGATCTTTCTAAATTAATTGATTTAAATGACAATGAAAAAGAGGGAATAAAGAGATACAATCAGGGTGAAGCATTGTTTGTTTGTGGTAGCAGAAGAATGCAAATAAATATTGTAGTAACTGAACAAGAATTAGATTCATTTGGTAGTGGTGGCGGTTTTTAAAGAATTTTAGTTTTATAGGTGGTGATTAAATGGGTAATGAAAAAAAGGACTTAGCTAACTCAGTTGTTGATAAAGCTGAAAAAGCAAAAAAACTGAAAAAACTTTGGCTAACAATAGTTACATTGTTACCTGTTTTAAAAACTATCTTAATTGTAATAATCGTTGTTTCCATTACTATTTTACCAATAATGTTTTTTAATAATATTAAAGAAGGATTTTTTAATGGCGTAGATAAATTATTTAATTTTTTAACCCTTAATGGTTGGATGTCTAGCGAAAATGTATATTATAATACTTTACAAGATGAATATAATAAATTTCAGAGTTATTCATATAAAGAAGGTGAATTTGATATTCCTCTTCTTGCCGCAACATCTCATTATGCTAATATGTTTGGACCTAATGATTTTAATTATGCAAATGATGATGATAAGGAACATAAGGATGAATATAATAAAGATGATTTAAAACACGCTGTTAAAGAAGATACGTCAAGGAGTTTTTATACTGTTGCCAACAATGAATTAGGTACATCCACTACCTTTGTTCCATCATCAAAAAAATTAATAGGACATCTAGTAGATGTAAAAATAGTAACTCATTGTAAAAGTATAGAAAGTTTTGGAGATGTAAAAGATGTCGCTGATATATATTGGTCACAGTGGACAGATTTTTCTAGATACATGTGGTATAGTGTTAAAAATGATACAATAAGTCTTTTAAATAGTGCTAATATTGTTCGATTTGTAAAATTAGTACACGCTTATAAAAAACAAGGTCATAGTTTTACTGGAACACAATATTCACAATTGAAGTATATTTTAAAAGAAGACAATACTGTCAGTGAAATATTGAGAATTATAGAACAATCAGATTTAAGTGGTTGTGATGAAGAAAATGAAGTTCCTGTACCAATCATGTATCGTTTTATTAATTATGAAAATTATAAAAAATATTTAAAGAAGTTTTATTTAAGAAATTTTTATATAAATTGTAAAACTTGTCAATATCGAGATTTATCAGAAGAAGATAAGGATATTATTGCTGACCGAATGATAGATGAAATTTTTTCACAAAAAGAAATGTGGGATCATTTAGTTGCAGGAAAAAATCAGTTATATGTTTATATACCAGGAATGTCAACAATACCGGTTCAGGTAGGTGCAGACGGTAATTGGCGGACGAATGTCTCGCGTGGATGGCAATTAGGAACAGCAAAGTGTTTTGTTAATGGGAAATGGAACGGTAAAACTAATTGTTCCCATTTAGGTATCGATTTTGCCGGTCCTATTGGAACCCCAATATATGCAATAGCCAGTGGTGTAGTCTTAGAGGCTGATTGGCGTGGTGGATATGGTTTATTTATTAAACTCGAGCATGACGTTGATGGTGACGGAAAACCTGACTATTATAGTGCTTATGCCCATTTATCTGAAATAATTGTAACTAAAGGTCAACAAGTTGGTGGTGGTCAAATAATTGGTAAAATGGGTTCAACAGGAAATTCAAGTGGCTCCCACTTACATTTCGAAATAAGAGATAAAAATGATATCAGAATTAATCCCGAACCAATTTTGGATGCGATTCAAGCTGGTGGTGATAATCCTTTAGAGGGAAAAATTGCTTGTGGTATACATAATCGTGATAACTTAAATAAACTAAATGATGAGTTGAAAAATAAAATCAACAGTGCTGGTTTAGGAACAAGAGAAGCAGTAGTTGCTGCTGCTCGTTATTTAATATCTGAATCTGGTGTAAAAGTACCATACTGGTATGGGGGAAAAACAGCAGTTAAAGGTTTTGATCCAGAATGGGGATGCGGCAAGGCTATTACTGACAAAACGGGGACTGATGTTCAACCACCTGGTTCTATCCATCCATTTGGTTTAGATTGTAGTGGTTTAGTTGCCTGGGCAATACATAATGCCGGATTTAAATATAATACGATAAAACATGGTTCAGCCAATCAAAAAAATTTCACTAATCAATTGGTTACAATAAATTCGAATAATTTAAAAAAAGTTAAACCTGGTGATCTTGCTTGGCGAGAAAAACATATTGGTGTTATTGTATCGGTTAATCCAAGTAAATGTGAATATACGGTAGCTGAAGCTCAAGGTGCTAAATATGGTATTAATTTAACTACTAATAGTTGTTATAAAAATAGGTTTTCACATATTGTTTTGATGGATCAATATTATAATAATTCAAATAATAAGGGGTGATTAATTTGAAAAAAAATATAAAAGTTTTTTATTTATTATTAATACCTCTTTTATTAAGTGGTTGTACTGTTGATTATGATGCTGCAATTTATTCTAAAAATAATATAACTGAGAATATTAAATTAAATATTCCCAATAAAAGTTTAGGCGAAAATAAAAAAGATATAAAAAAAGTGTTAGAAGAAGAAACTAAAATTATGGAAACAAACCGTGATTTTGAAGGATATGAATTAAAAAATAAATATCAAACAAATTTTTCAAATATTAATTTATTTAAAAATTATTCTTCATTAACCGATTTTAGCAAGTCAATATTTTTAAAAAACATTTTTGAAAATATAACGGTTATTGAAAATAAAGAATATTTCCTTTTTCAAACAACAGGAAGGTATTTTCATGAAAACATTTATGGGGCTGTCAGTGAAGGGGAATTTGATCCGACAACTACAGAGGTCGAAGATGTAACTATAAAAATAAGAATTGCTAATGAGGTAATTGACACCAATGCTGATATTAAAAATGAAAAGGACAATATTTATACATGGGTTTTAAGGCCAGGTCAAATGAAAAGGAGCATTTATTTTAAATATAATCATAAAAAGAGGTATGATGTTATCATAAAAATGATGATTACTAACAATTTTATTTTATTTATTTTGTTTACAGGAATATTTATATTTGCAATAATTGGATTAATATATTTAATTTTTAAAAATACTCTTGAAAATAAAATATAATTTAAGAGGTGTAAAATGAAAAAAAAATTAATTTTAATAATGTTTATGTTATTACTTGTAACTGGTTGTAGTGTTGATTATAAAGTAGTAATTGATTCAAATTATAAGGTAAAAGAAATTTCAAAATTTATTGGCCAAAATGATGTTATATTAAGTTATAATGATAGTATTGATTTATATTTAGATTCTCAAATAAAATCATATCAAAAAATTACTAAATTTAAATCTTATACATTTGACAAAAAAATAAAAAATTCTTTTTCATTTATTGAAATGGAAAGAAAATATCCAAATATTGATGTGTATATTGATTCGCCAATACTTAATCAATTATTTGAGATGATAGATATTGAAAAAAAAGATGGGTTTCTTACTTTTACAACAGCTGGCGAAACATATTATGACCAATATTTTGATGATAATAAAAAACATGAACCAGAGTTTTTTGTAGATGAAATAAATATAAAGATGCGATTTCATAATGAAATCGTTGAGCATAATGCTGATTATTTTGATATAACAAATAATACATTAGAATGGAATATCTCAAAAAATAATCAAATTTCAAAAATATATTTTAAATTGGGTCCTACTAAAAAATATGATATAATATTAGTAGACTTAATTTATGAAAATCGAATAACAATAGGAGTATTATCCTTTTTTATAGTAGGTATTTATTTAGTTGGTAAAAAAGTTTATCATAATCATATTTTAAACAATTCAATTTAAAGGGGTGTAAAAATGAAACTTAAATTTCGAGCAGAGCCAAAAGATATTTTAACTTTTATTATCTTTTCTCTTATTTTGTTTTATTTAGTAGCAATTGGCGTTTTAAATATTAGTAGTTTTGCAAGTGGGGAAGGATACCATGGATTTAATCCTTTGCCTGCTTTTACATCAGATTATTTTGCGCCAACTATAGTTTTTTTTCTATTTGTCTTAATTATGATAATGACAAGTGTAAAATCTTATTTTTTTGAGAGAGAAAAAGGATTTGGCATTATTACATCTCCAAAAGAAGAAAAAGGTTACTCTCGATGGGCAAAAGAAAAAGAATACAAAGAGCAATTAAAATTAGTTATGCCAGATAGCAAAATAACAGATGCTGCAGGAATACCATTGATTAACAATGGGAAAGAAATATGGGTTGATGATGGTGAATATCATAACCTTATAATTGGAGCAACTGGGAGTGGAAAAACCCAAATTATTGTTCATCCATTAGTTAAATTATTGGCGAAAAAGGGTGAATCAATGATTGTTACTGACCCTAAGGGTGAAATATATGAAGAGAGTGCGGCTTTATTAAGAGAAAGAGGATACAATATTGTTGTATTAAATTTTCGTGATCCACACCGTGGTAATGCTTGGAACCCCTTAAATTTACCATACACACTTTATAAAGAAGGTAATCAGGATAAAGCTGTCGAATTACTAGAAGACTTAGGAATAAATATAATTTATGATGAATCAGCTCAAAATCAAGATCCATTTTGGGAAAAGACTTCAGCTGACTATTTTACCGGTTTAGCACTTGCATTATTTGAAGATGCAAAAGAAAACGAAATAAACTTAAATAGTATTAATTTAATGACTACCGTCGGTGAAGAAAGATATTTAGGGAGTACATACATAAAGGAATACTTTAGTGAAAAAGATCCTATTTCGCCAGCATATTTAAGTGCTGCTAGTACCATTATGGCCCCAACTGAAACAAAAGGTAGTATTTTAGCTGTTTTCAAGCAAAAAATTAAATTGTTCTCATCAAGGGAAAACATATCAGAGATGTTATCGCATAATGATTTTGATATTAAAGATATTGGACGTAAAAAAACAGCAGTTTTTATTGTTGTTCAAGATGAAAAAAAGACTTACCACTCTTTAGTAACTATATTTATAAAACAATGTTATGAAACGTTGATTGATGTTGCTCAAGAAAATGGCGGTAAACTAGCTCATCGGACTAATTTTATTTTAGATGAGTTTGCTAATATGCCACCATTAAAAGATGTAACTACAATGGTTACAGCAGCTAGAAGTAGAAGTATTAGATTTAATTTTATTATTCAAAATTTCGCCCAACTATACCAAGTATATGGTCGTGATAATGGTGAAACAATTAAAGGGAATTGTGGAAATATTGTCTATTTAATTAGTAGTGAATTAGGAGCGTTAGAAGAAATAAGTAAATTGGCCGGTGAGGTTAAGTCTAAAGAAAAAGAAAAGACAGCAAGTACACCACTAGTTACAGTAAGTGATTTACAGCGTTTAAAGCAATGGGAAACTATTATATTAAGAACTAGAATGATGCCATTAAAAACCAAATTAACGCCGAATTATAAAATGAACTGGGGTGAAAACATAGAAAAAAGTCAATTTCCGGTTAGAGAAAAACAATCAGTTGAAGTGTTTGATTTAAAGAAATTTGTTGAAAATAGAAGAAAAGAAGCCTATGAAAAAGCTAATAATATAATGGGAAATGAGTTAGCGGATATTTTTGGTTCGAACATTAATTTTAGTAATTTAAATATAGAAGACCAAATAAAAAAGATTGATCAAAAAATTGCCGAGTTAGAAGCAGAGGAAGCAAAACAAAAAGCAATAGATCAATTTAAATCTAATAAAGCGGATAATAAGAAAGTACCAACCCCTAAGGTTGAAAATAAATTTAAAATTAAACCAATCAAAAAAACTGAAGATAATCTTAAAATTGATATCAGTAAAAAATCAAATTTAAAAATCGAAAAAAATATTGATGATATAGGGACTAAGAAAAAAACAAATTATATTACTGATGACCAGTTTTTTGATGATTTCTTTAGTGATGATTAAAGTAAGTTATTAACCGCGTTTTAAATCACCCTAAAACATATAATATATTAGGGTGATCAAATGATTCATAATATTTCAATATCAGAATTTTTAAAAATAAATCCGAAAGATAATATAATTGATATCAGAAGTATACAAAATTATAATCATAATCATATAGCCGGCGCTAAAAATGTTTCAATGGAAAAATTAATATCAGAGCCAGAAAAATATATGAACAAAAATGATACCTATTATATATATTGTCAAAGAGGAATAAAAAGTATTGCTGTTTGTCGAAAATTACTACTTTTAGGTTATAGAGCAATAAATATTGAAGGCGGATATGAAGAATGGATAATGAAAGAGTAAGAAAAATTCTTACTTTTTTCATTATTGTGTTATAATATAGTCATACACATAGTATTTAGAAGTGGGAGTTGATCTAATGGATATAATAATATTGATTTTGTTAATAATAATTTTAATTATTTTAATAATGATGAAAGCGACAAACAACTCAGATATTCCAGATAGACTAAATAGATTTGAAATTAGTGTTATTAAAGAAATAAATGAATTTCAAAATAATTTTAGTAAAAGTTTATCAGATGATTTTGAAAAATTAAATGGAAAAATAGATGAAAGACTTAGGTTAATAACTGATCGTGTTAATGAAAGGTTAGATGAAAATTTTGAAAAAACAAATAAAACTTTCGTTTCGGTTTTAGAAAGATTATCAAAAATTGATGAAGCACAGAAGAAAATTGATGTTTTATCAGGTGATATAATATCATTACAAAGTGTATTAACTGATAAAAAAGCCCGTGGGGTTTTTGGCGAGGTCAATTTAGCAAATATTATGAGTAGTGTCTTTGGTGAAAAAAATGAAAAAATATATCGATTGCAACACTCTTTTAAAAATGGAACAATAGCCGATTGTGTTTTATTTGCACCTGAACCATTAGGCGTAATTGCTATTGATTCTAAATTTCCATTAGAAAACTATCAGACTATGGTAAATAGAGATAATTCTGAGATTGTTCGCCAAAATGCTGAAAAAGCATTCAAAGCGGACATGAAAAAACATATTGATGATATTGCTAATAAATATATAATACCAGGTGTCACTACTGACCAAGCTATTTTATTTTTGCCGGCAGAAGCCATTTTTGCTGAAGTAAATGCTTATCATCAAGACATTATAGAATATTCTTATCGAAAAAAGGTCTGGTTAACATCACCTACAACCTTAATTAGTACATTAACAACAATCCAAATTCTTATTAAAAATATTGAACGTGATAAATATGCATCAGTTATACATCAAGAATTAAAATATTTAGATATTGAATTTAAAAGATATAAAGATCGTTGGGATAAATTATCTAGAACAATTGATACTGTTAATAAAGAAGTAAAAGACATACATACAACAACAGATAAGATTAACAAACGTTTTGATTCTATTAGTGCAGTTGAAATAAAAGGTATTGACTATGATGAAGAATGTTAATAATTTAATAATAATTATAATTAGCATAATAAGTGTTAAAATTGGAATTATAAAAATAGTTGATAATAATATAATAAGATCATTAATATCATTTTCGGTTATTCCAGTTATGCTATTACCTTATACACTAAGAAAAAGGTTAAAATTAAATGATATTATTATTTTTATATATTTAATATTTATCTTTTTCTCACATTTTTTAGGATCAATATTATCGTTTTATGAATTGTTCTCATATTATGATAAAATTATGCATTTTATGTCTGGAATATTAACTTCTGTTTTAGCAATTTTTTTATTAATTTCCTTTAAAAATTATAATAAAAATAATTTATTATTTAATATAATTTTTATTATTTCAATTACTCTAGCGATTGCTAGTTTGTGGGAGTTTTTTGAATATATATCTGATAGTATATTTAACGGAAATGCACAGAGAGTATTAAGTACTGGTGTCTCTGATACAATGCAAGATATGATAGCAGCTTTTTTAGGATCAATATTTTTTATAATATTTTATATATTAAAAAGAGGAGCAAATATAAATGAATGATAAGGAATTATTAAAAAAATTAAAAACATTATTAGAACAGACCCAAAAAAACCAAAAAAACACTGATGAACATGATGGTAAAAATAAAAAAAATGCTACTACAACATATGGTGGGAAAGTAAAAAACTTAGGAACCCATCCAGGTGCTGGTGTTTTTTTTAAATATGAAGATGATAAGCAAAAAGGATATTCTTCAGTTTTAATGCTGAGCTTTATTACTTTATTTTGTCAATTACTTTTTATGTTAATTGCTTATTTAATATATAAGTAACCACTTGGTGGTTTTTTATATTAAATATGTTTTATTTATTGAACATATTTATGTAAAGAAATAGATAAAATTATATAATTAACTATATTTTATATGTTATTTAATTTATAATATAGATATGAGGTGTATCACATGCAAGAAGAAATATTAAAAATATTAGAGAACGAAGATTGTTCATTATCCGCCACTGATATTAGTGATTTATTAGGATTGAAATCAGTTGATCAATTTAAGGAATTATTAAAAGACTTGGTAGAACTAGAAGATAACTTAAAAGTATATCGAACAAAAAAAGAAAAATATATGTTATTTAAAAATTCACATTTAAAATCTGGCCGATTAATAGTAAATAAAAAAGGTTTTGGTTTTGTTGATATCGAAGGTGATGAAGATATATATATTCATGAAAGTAATTTAAATGGTGCGATTCATGACGATTTAGTTGTAGCAGAAATTATTAAAACTAAAGGTTTACAATTAGAAGGACGTATCGTGAGAATAGTAAAACGCGAATTAAAACCACTTGTTGGTGAAGTGTATTTTCAAAAAGATAAGATGTATATAAAATTAGATAATGAACAAATAAAATTAAAGGTAGAAGTTGAAAAAAAATTAACTTTAGGTGCAGTTAGTGGTCATAAAGTATTAGTAAAATTATTAAATAAAATTAGTAATAATTGTTATAAGGGACAAATAATAAAAATATTAGGTCACAAAAATGATCCAGGCGTTGATATTTTATCAATTTCAAATAAATATGGTATTGCTGATACATTTTCTGATGAGGTTTTAGAAGAAGCAAATAAAATAAAAGATATAGTAACTTTAGACGAAATAAAAAACCGTCGTGATTATCGTAATAAAGAAATATTTACAATTGATGGAGCAGATGTAAAAGATATTGATGATGCTTTATCATTAGATATGCTTGCGAATGGTAATTATTTATTAGGAGTACATATTGCTGATGTTAGTTATTATGTTAAAGAAAATAGTTATATCGATGAAGAAGCATATTCAAGAGGGACAAGTGTTTACTTAGCAGACCGGGTTATTCCTATGATACCTCATAAATTATCAAATGGTATATGTTCATTAAATCCAAATGTTGATAGACTTGCTATTACATGTGAAATGGAAATTAATAATAAGGGCGAAGTTGTTGACTATGATATTTTTGAGAGTGTAATAAGCTCAAAAAAACAAATGGTTTATGATGATGTTAATTCAATTTTAGAAAAAAATATTATTCCTACTGGTTATGAAGATTTTTTTGAAACATTAATAAAAATGAAAGAATTATCTGATATTCTTCGTAAAAATAAAATTAATAGAGGGTATATTGATTTTGAAATTGATGAATCTAAAATTATTGTAAATGAATTTGGTGAAGCGATTGATGTTGTCTTGAGAAATCGTGGTACTGGTGAAAAGATA
This sequence comes from uncultured Muribaculaceae bacterium, assembly GCA_964629735.1. Classification (GTDB taxonomy): domain Bacteria; phylum Bacillota_I; class Bacilli_A; order RF39; family UBA660; genus CAZVQX01. The sequence goes on along the minus strand of CAZVQX010000001.1, from coordinate 1,683 downwards.
ATAGAAGATTTTATGATTGTGGCCAATGAAACAGTAGCGCAAACTATTTATTTTATGGAATTACCATTTATTTATCGAGTTCATGGTAAACCTAACGATGAAAAAATCAACAATTTCCTCGATTTTATAAAAATTTTAGGTTATTCAGTAAATGTTAAAGTTAAAGAATGTAACCCTAAAACAATGCAATATATTTTAGAAGAATTAAAAGAAAAAAAAGAATTTCCTATTCTTTCAAAATTAATGTTAAGAAGTATGCAAAAAGCTATTTATGATAAAAATAATATAGGACATTTTGGATTAGCCAGTACATGTTATACACATTTTACTTCTCCAATTAGAAGATACCCTGATACAACAGTTCATCGTCTATTAAGGACTTATTTATTTAAACATAGGATTGATAATGATACAGTAAAATATTGGGAAAACAAATTGACCTTTTTAGCAGAACATACCTCTGAAAGGGAACGAGATGCAATTGAGTGTGAACGTGAAGTAACTGATATGAAAATGGCTGAATATATGATGACAAAAATTGGTGAAAAATATACTGGAATTATAAGTGGAGTTATGAGTTTTGGAATTTTTGTTGAATTACCAAATCTAGTTGAGGGTTTAATTAAGATTGAAGATTTAACTGATGATTATTATACTTTTGATGAAAACACATTTTCTTTAAAGGGTATAAAAAATAAAAGAGGCTATCGTTTAGGAGATAAAATTAATGTTATTGTCAAAAATGCTTCTAAAGAGAGTAGAACTGTTGATTTTATGATTGATTATAACAAAGGTGATGATAATGATAGAAATAAAAAATAGGAAAGCCTATTATGATTATGAAATCGTTGAAACATATGAATCGGGTATTGTTTTAAAAGGTACAGAAATAAAATCAATTCGTAATGGTAGTGCGAATATAAATGATAGTTATGCTATTATTCGAGATAATGAATTATTTTTATTAAATATGCATATTAGTGAATATAAACAAGGGAATATTTTTAATCATGATGAGGCGAGAACTAGAAAATTATTAATGCATAAAAAAGAAATTATTAAATTAAATAATTATTTAGAATTAGAAGGTATGACTCTTATCCCTTTAAAATTATATTTTAAAAAAAACAAAGTAAAAATTTTATTAGGGTTAGCAAAGGGTAAGAAAAATTATGATAAAAGACAAGTAATAAAAGAAAGAGATATTAAAAGAGAAATTGAAAAAGAATATAAAAATAAAATAAGATAAAAAACAGCAAAATAAAGAGCTGTTTTTTTATTGGAATTAATATCATTTTATTGAAAAAATCATAGGAAATAATCGTTTCATAATATTTTTTTCGGCATAACTTAAAAATGAGGAGGGAAAATTATGAGTACATATAAGCGTGTAATAGAAAAAATAAAAAAAGAATCTAATTGTCATAATCCAACAGTAATATATTGTCAATTACCTATTCAGGGTCCAGCCGGTCCAGAAGGTCCGCAAGGTCCTATAGGTCCAGAGGGCCAAGCAGGAAAAGCTGCAATAATTCCTTTTGCTTCCGGCCTCCCAGCAACCATGACAACAATAGCTAATGGTCTTGTAGGATTACCTAGTATTGTTGGTTTTGGTTCTAATGCCACTCTAGCTAATATTTTAGGAACAACAATTAATTTAACAGGTGGTACTGGTATTTTATC